>JBJXGR010000305.1:0-16461 GCA_046160045.1 Bryobacteraceae bacterium | reverse complement strand
TACCCCTGGCATAGGCTCACCGTTCTGGAAAGCGCTCCAAGGAGTCGATCTCATCGTAAAGGCCCCGAAGCCAGCGGTCGGCGTTCAGCGGGGAACGTTCATGGATGTACAGGAAGGACTCCCGGATGCCTGCCTGCGCCTCCGGTGTGACGATGACCTCAAATGTCTTCACTTGAGGTTGATTCCGTGCTCCTTGCCGAGCCTCTCCAGGAATTCGCGCATCGGACGGCCCTCACCCCGCTTGGCCTGTTCCAGGCCGCGGCTGATGCCGCGAAGGCTCTCCAGAAGTTCCTGATCG
This sequence comes from Bryobacteraceae bacterium, assembly GCA_046160045.1. GTDB lineage: Bacteria > Acidobacteriota > Terriglobia > Bryobacterales > Bryobacteraceae > CAZGUX01. The sequence continues at coordinate 16,163 of JBJXGR010000305.1, read as the reverse complement.
TCGAGAAGCTTCTGATATGCCTCGGCACTCTGCACGACAACTTCCGCTTGCCCGTTGACGGTGAGGACGAGGGGCTTGCCGGATTGCTTCAGGTGTTGAATGTGCTCGCGGGTGTTCCACTGGAATTCACTGAGCGAAGGGATGTCGGAGAGCTGCACTGCCACACCATGTAATTTACATGAAATTGATTGTTGTGGCAGAGTGACTGGAACGGCGGTGCCAGGGAGCTTCCCACCGGCCCTGCGCCTCGGGTTTACGCTTCCCTGTTCGGTGGTTGGTGTTGCGTCAGCGTCCGCGCCACGCCGTTTCCTCCGTCCCATCGACGGCCAGCTAGGACCGCCCGGTCGTTGACAAGGGTCGCCCATTTCTAAGTAGCCTGAATCGATAGAGTTGCCGGTTTTGAAAGTTGGCTTCCCTTGACACGGCGATATCCTTTGGCTGGATATGGCAACGATCATCTTCACATCAATCCCAAGGGATGGACGCAACGGGTCCCCAGGACTCAAAACCGGGCCGCTTCCCCATGCATTGGGTCGGCCGGACCCTCGCAGCAACCGCCAGAAAGCCGACTTCCCGGCGGCGAAGCAAAGTCCATCAAAGCCCAATCGAATCCGCCGGCGAACCCAATTTCCGCCTCCGGAAATCAATCACTTCCGAGCAGATTGGCTTCGTTCTGCAATCTTCTGCTCGCGGGAGGGCCGCGTCGACGCCGAGACTTCGCCGTCACCGGCGGGTCTTCAGGAGAGGTCCGCTCGCTTCCGCTCGCGGTTCGGACGGAGGCGGCATGTCCGCTCGCTTCCGCTCGCGGTTCGGATGGACCCCGGCAGCCACAGCCAGCCTGCCGCCAGAATCGGCGCCGGATCACCTTCCGCTGGAGTAGACTCAATCTCATGTTGCCTGGGCTTGGCGAGAACTCCGAATCGGTTCGGGCGGAGTTGCAGAGTATCCTTGCCAACTCGCAATTCGCCCGGTCGAAGCGTTCGTCCGACTTGCTTCGGTACCTGGTGGAACAGGCGCTCGAAGGCAAATCGGAAAACCTCAAGGAATACGTTCTGGCCGTTGAGGTGTTCGGGCGCGACGAATCGTTCGACCCGCGGATCGAGACCCTGGTGCGGGTGGAGGCCAACCGGCTCCGGCACCGATTGAAAGCCTACTACGAAGGGCCGGGATCCCAGTCCCGGTTGCGCATCGAAGTGCCGGTCGGCGCCTACGTGCCGGAGTTCACCAGGAGCGACTCGCCGCCGGTGGGACAACCGCGTAGCGTCTGGAGAAGCAGGGCGTGGCCTCTCGCCTGCGCCGCCATCCTTCCCCTGCTGGTGTGGCTGGGGGTCGACAGTCTCCATCACCGCGAGCCGGTGGGGGTCCGCGCACTGAGCCGGCTGACTCATGAGGACACCTTCACGGCTTACCCGGCGCTCGCTCCCGGCGGCCAGTGGATTGTTTATGCCTCCGACCGCGGAGGCGGGGGCTTCCTCCACCTGTGGAAGCAGGCTCTGCCTGCGGGCGAACCGGTTCCTCTCACCTCTGGCGACTGCGACGACACCACGCCCTCCGTAAGCCGGGACGGCGGCCGGATTGCGTTTCGATCGACCTGTGGACCCGAGGGCATCTACCTGATTCCTGCCACGGGTGGGGCGCGCCGCCTGGTGGCGTACTTCGGCCGGGATCCTTCGTTTTCGCCGGACAACCGGGCGCTGGTGTATTGGACTCGCGATCCGCATACCCGCTTCGGCAGGCTCTACATCGCGCGCGTGGACATTCCCGCGGAACCTGTCCGCATCGCCCGCGAGTTCGATGATGCGCACACGCCGGCCTGGACACTGGACGGCAAGCACGTTCTCCTCTGCGGCACGCGCCGGACCCGGAGTGGTCCCACGGAAGAGCATGATCTGTGGGTCGTGGCCGCCGAGGGCGGGACGGCAGTCAAGACGGGAGCCTTCTCCCACTTCGCGCGTTTGGGCCTCGATCCGCACCCGGAGGCGCTGCCTGGCCTTCGGTTCGGCTGGCTTGGCGGCGAAGTCCTCTTCCCTGCCCGGTTGCGGGACTCGGTCAACTTGTGGCGGGCGCCCATGTCCGCCAGTTGGGTCAGCCAGCCCGACGTCTTCCCGCTGTTAGCGGCGACCAGCTACCAGTTGCACCCTGCCGTCGCGGGCTCGACCCTGGCGTTGACGCAGGCGGATCTGCGCCCGCGAGTGTGGAGCGTTCCTGTGAACGGCCAAGGAGCCCGCGCCGCCGGACCGCCCGTCCCGGTCACACGCCGAAGTGTGGGCTTGGCTCCGTCGGTTTCGGCCGATGGACGGACTCTGGTCTTTCTGGCGCCGAACGGCGCCAACCAGCTTGGAATCTGGAAGAAAGCTCCCATTGAGGCGCCGGAGCAGGAGTTGCCCCGCCTGGCGGGCCCGACTACCCGCGTTCGGATTTCGCCGGACGGGTCGACCGCGTACTATCGGGTCCTGGAAGGGGACTCGGGACTTAGGCGACAAGTGATTTATGCGGCTGATCTCGAATCCGGGAACACGCGCCGCGTCTGCGGCGACTGTGGAGCGCCCACCGATGTTACGCCGGATGGGCGGCTCTTGATTTACGAAGCGCCGAACACGCTGACGCGCCTGGCGGCGGTCCGGATCGCGACGGGCGAGAAGTGGGAGTTCGCCGAGCACTCCCACCACGCACTGGGAGAGGCGCGGGTATCGGCCGATGGCCGATGGATTGCGTTCATCCGCGACCGGGAACCCGACGGCCGGCAGGTGATGGCGGCTCCGTTCCACGAAGCGGAGCCGATCGCGGAGACCGGCTGGATCCCGATCACGGAGCCGGGCGACCGGGCGCAGGACCCCTCCTGGTCGCCCGACGGCCGGTTTCTTTATTTCATCTCCGATCGGGACGGCCGGCGCTGCGTGTGGGCCCAGCCGTTGGCGGCGACGCGGCGTCCCGAGGGCAGGGCGGTCGCGGTTCATCACTTTCACAATGCGGGCTTGAACCCGTTCACCTTCGACGATCGCCCGAGGCACTACGTCGGCTTCTCGGCCGCCGGCAACCGGCTGTTCCTCAGCCTGTTGGAGACGAAGAGCAGCGTGTGGCTCGGGGAGCTACAGGCGAAGTAACCGTTACCTGGCAGCTATGAAACGGTTTCTTTTGGAGGGCTAACTTGTTTTCCCGGCGCCCAGGGAGCCAGACTTGCTGCTGACTCGTTAGAAAAGGAGCACCCTCCATGAGCCGTAGATTCTCCTTCTCGTGGCTGGTAGTGGTCTTAGCCTTGGCCGGAACGTCGAGCGGATTGTTCGGCCAGATGTTGTATGTCGGAAACGCCGGTGACGGCACGATCTCGGCCTATGTCATCGATCAGGAGAGCGGGCTTCTCACGGAGCTTTTGCCGCGCGTCGCTTCCAACGGGAATCCCACGTCAGTGGCAGTCCACCCAAACAGGAAGCTCGTTTATGTGACGAACGCGGGCCGCGCTGCCATTAACGCCGGTCCGAGCCTGGCGACGTTGTCGATCGACGGCAACACCGGAGCGTTGACCCTGCTTGGCAACACGCCCTTAGCGGCGGGAAGTGGCCCTCAGGCGGTCGCGATCGACCCTTCGGGGAGATTTGCGTTCGTCGCACTCCAGGGCGCCGGTAACGTCTCGGTGTTCCCCATCGACACGGCGGGCTTCCCGAGGGGGTCAGGTACGCCGTACGCGACGCCACAGAATCCCAGCAGCGTCGTGGTGCATCCGAATGGCAAGTTCTTGTACGTCTCGGCATCCGGCGCCGCCCAGATCGCGGTTTTCAATATCGGCGCCAACGGAGCGCTGACGCCGGTGGAGGGATCGCCCTTCGCGGCCAGGAACAACATGTTCTGGATGGCGATGGACCCTGCCGGCAAATTCCTGTTCGCGGTCGAGAGGCAGGGCAACGGGGTTCTGGTGTACGCCGTCAACGATACCAGCGGCGCGTTAACGCCGGTGACGGGGTCGCCGTTTCGCGCCGGGCCCGGGGTGTCCGGCGTGGCTGTGGATCCGGCCGGCAAGTTTCTCTACGTATCGACCGCCTCCGATGGAGGGGTGTCTGTGTTTACCATTGGCGCCACCGGCGCGCTGACGCAGCTTCGGAGCTTTGGCGCGATCGTAACAGCCTTCGCCGCGATCCTGGACCCGTCGGGAAAGTTTCTCTACGTCCCGGGACCGCAGGCCAACGCGATCGCGGCCCTCTCGATCGACCCCGACAGCGGCGCCCTGACCCGGCTTTCCCAGGAGTTCTTCCCCGCCGGGGTTCAACCGCAGCGCGGCGCCACGGTTCTTCTGAATCCGCCGATCCTTCCGCCGATCATCTCGGAAGGCGCCTTCAATGCCTTCAGTGTCGCGATTCCCGGCATGCCGAACGCCGGCGTCGCGCAGGGATCCCTCTTGCGCATCACGGGGAAGAACATCGGGCCGGCGGAGCCGGTGGAGATCTCAGAGAGCGACTTCCCGCTCAAGCACGAGCTCGGCGGAGCCTCCATTCAGATTCAATCGGGAGACGTGACCACCGCGGCGCTCATGATCACCGCGTCGAACAACGATCTGCTGGGGATCGTCCCTTCGACCACACCGCTCGGCCAGGCCAGCGTGACGGCTACCTACAGAGGCCGCACCACCGCGCCACTCCCGATCACGATTGTGACGACGTCGGTGGGAATCGACACGCGCAACGAGGCCGGCAGCGGCCCGGCTGGCCTTACCTTGAACGCAACGCCGGAGACGGTCCTGACGCCGGAGACGGCCTTGAGTTTCTTCTCTTCGAATCTGCCCGGCAACGCTCTGCACCGTTCCGCAAGGCCCGGACAAAGGATGGTGATCGGGGCCACGGGTCTCGGGCCCGTGACGTTCGACGAAACACAACCCTTGGCTCAGACGATGGATGTTCCCCTGGAGGCGATCGTCGGGAACAAGCCTGCCGCGGTCATCTCGAAGGTCCGGGTTGCCGGCTTCGACTTCATCCTGCTTCAGCTTCCGGACGACCCCCTGGAAGGCTGCTACGTCCCGCTTGCGTTCCGGACGGGCGGCGTGACGAGCAACGTCGCCAGCATCTCCATCTCCGCCACGGGCGCGTCGTGTTCCGACGCCCACGGCTTGGCGGCGTCGGACATCGAGGCGGCGCAGGCGTCGGGACAATTCAGGGTCGGCACTATCATTCTGAGCCACTTCGACTTTCCCCCACTTGGCGTGTTTGACGGAGCCATCGGCACCTTCGGACGGTTTGATTTCAGTTCTCTGCGGGGGGTGTTGGCGCCGGCGAGCTACGGCGGAGAGACATTGTCATCGTTCGCGCCGCCTCCTCCTGGGAGTTGCACCGTTTCGCCGGGGGCGCGCACCGTGCTTGATGACCTTTTTGACGTGCCGCGGGATCCAGCATCGGCACAACCGCTCAATCCCGGGCAAACCCTCAACCTGAGTGGACCGCAGGGAACCGTGCGATTAACGGCGCCGTCCTATCGAGTCGAATCTGAGACCAACGTCATCACAGCGGGCGATTACACGGTCGACAACGGAACCGGAACGCAGGCAGTGGGTCCCTTTAAGGCCGTTCTGAGCCTGCCACCGATGGTGACGTGGACCAACAAAGAGGGTCTGACTTCCGCCGACCGAACTCAGGATCTCACCGTCACCTGGAGCGGCGGCGATCCCAGCAACGAATTGGTGGTGATCATTGGAATCGCGGCCGGCGAGAAGGCCACCGCGGGCTTTCTCTGCACGGAGAAGGTCTCGGCGGGCACGTTCACCGTGCCCGCCTGGGTGCTTTCGAGCCTGCCCGTGTCGGCGACGTTCACGCTTGACGATCAGAGTGTGGCAGGCGGATTGCTGGGTGTGGGAACGACTCCGCTCACGAAGGCCGGCCGCTTTACCGCGCCCGGATTGGACTTTGGAGTCTTCACTTACGAACGGGCGACGGTAGCACTGGTTTCCTACCGGTGATTCGCTCTCGGTATTTGAATCGCGAAACCGTATTCCCCTATTGGTAAGTAAGCACGGTGAAATCGGGGACTGTAAAGCATTCAACTTGATCATCGTTCCGCGCCTCGCTCTTAGGGCTACTTCGAGCCACGCAACAAGGACGGGATGTCGCGCCTCACCACCGACGAGCAAAGGCAAGCGCTCCTGCCACACGAGACTCTGCACATCGCCCTCGATCGGGATGATGACGATTTGAACCGCCGCTAGCAGCCTGTGACGAAATGTCGTCTCGAGCGAATGAAGCGTCCGGAAACCGCTGAGAATACAGCCGCGGCCGGAAGGGAGCGGGCATTCTTTGACTTTTGCCACAGCCTGCTCAGGCTGCTCGCGTCGTGTCCCGGTAGGCCTACCGAAACAGAGATGGAATAAGTCGAGCGTCGCGCGTCCTTATTTACTAAGTGGCGTAACTGCCCGTTCCGTGACCGTTGCCGCGGCGCGCAAACCTCTGCCGAGGAGACGACATGAAATACCAATCCATTCTGCGAATAACAGGCCTGATAACGGCGATCGTGGCGGTCGTCCAGGTCGCGCCTGCCCAGCGCCACGAGATCGGCTTGACGCTTGGGGCCCTCATCGGCACCGCTAAAGACGCCCCGGGCGGAGCCCTCGATATAGGCACCGGAGTGGCGTTCCAGGCAAACTATGGCTACCGGTTCTTCGGGACCGGAAAGGTCGGGCTGTCGGGCGAAGTGCGTCTTCTGGCGAGTCCGCTACAGGAAATCGAGTCTTCAACCCGGACAGCAACGCGCGACTATGCAAGCCTCTACGTAATCCCTGGCGTCCGGGTGAACTTCGCGCCGGCCGCGCGAGTGTCTCCCTTTGCCGCCATTGGGTGGGGGTATGCGCTCTTCGAACAGAGCACAAACCGAATCGACGGGAACCCGAACGCCGCTCCCCGCTTCAACCATCGCGGGGCTCTGGCGTTTGGTGGCGGTCTTGACGTGCGCGTCTGGCGGTTCGTGAGTGCCCGTTGGGAGGTTCGCGATTTCTACTCCGGGAACCCCGCTTTCAATACCCCGGTTGTTGGAAGCGGCGTGCACAACATCGCTGCCGGTGGCGGCTTGGTGTTTCGCTTCGGTGCTTCCGAGCGATGAGAGCCCGCGCGGCGAAAGATGGCTTGATCGTGCTGTTCGCAACGGGTGAGGGCGTATTCGAACCGGTCCCGGGCCCCGGTGGCTTCCCCGCTCCGGGGCGGCCTGCGAGCGGTTCCGTACGTCCCGGCCATGAGTGCTCATCGCCGATCCATCCGACCTACGGTGAGAAACCGCCCAAGTCAACTTGCCCAAGAGAGCATACCAGGAACGGGTGGGAGATACGAAACACAGCAAACCGCCTCAGGGTATTTCACTCCGGCAGGCATTCTGATGGTCAGGCCGTGAGAGCCTGCAGCGCGTCGAGGAGCACTTTCTCCACCCGAGGACCGACAAACGAGACGCGATCCGTCTCATATCCTCCCTGTCCCTACGAGATCTCCGTCCCGATGTAGCTCGGACCGTAGTCCCCGTACGCGGCCATCGCCTGGAACTCCGCCGGGCGCATCTGCTGCGCCGCCAACTGGTATTCGATGAACAACTCGCCCGGCATGTGCAGGACGCGCGCCGGGCCCAGGCGCAGGGCCGACAACTCGATGCGGTGGCCGGCCCGCAGGCGGCGGTACCAGGCGATGGCTCGCGACAGGCGCGACTGATCGGCCGCGCTCGCCTTGGGATCGGTGAGCTTCGCGCGCAGCGTCTCTTCCTCAAAACCCGGCCGCGCCGGCAAGGCGGCGGGCACCGTCTTCCAGTCCAGATCCGTCGCCTGGATCGGGTGGCGGGCCTGCGAATCCCACGCGCGTTTCATGCCTCCGGCCAGCCGCCATGCCAGCACCGGGCGATTCTCGGGCGAGCCGTCGTTGTATTTTCCCGCGGCCACGTTGCCGGAGGCCCCGTTGAAGTGGATGTGCGCCACCTCGGGCAACGCCAGTTCCCGCAGTGCGCGCGCCAGGCCGACGAAATCGGCGCTGATGCCGCCCTGCGCGTAGAAGCTCTGCGGGTGCGTGGAGTACCAGGTCACCGACGCCAGCGGCCGCGACCCGTTCCAGAAACTCACCAGGCGGACGTTCGGATCCACCGTTCCCTCGGGCGCCGCGCGCGCCGCCTCCACGCGGCAGGAACTCAGACGGACGTATTTCACTTTTCCATCCTCCCCAAGAACGCGTCGGTTGGAGGCCACTCTCTCCACCTGCCCTTTGCCCAGGCCGATCTCCGTTACGGGCTGAAGACGCCGGGCGGCTTCCCGCGCGGCCGTGCTCACCCGCCCGATCGCGTCGCGCATCGCGCCTTCATCGAACAGATTCAGCGCCAGATGGTACTCGCGCAGCACCTTGTGCGCCGAAGGGTCGTAGCCCGGCGCGTCGTGCTGGTGGAGGCAGTGGACGGAGACGCGCGAGGGCGAAGTGCCGGCGGCCTTGGCCAGGGCCTGCCGGAACTCGTCGTGGCCCTGGTTGCCGATGCCCACCCAGTCGAAGACGGCGAGCACGACCGGGTCGCCTGCGCCGGCCACGATGATGCCTCGCGCGCTCAACCGGTCGATCACCTCCTTGCCCGGTGGCACCATGCCAAAACACAACGGCGTCCCGGACGGAGGTGTGACGTCCGAGCGGAACGTCGCCACGCGGAGGGGCTTTGAGGCGGCCGAAGCTGCCACCGAGGCCAGCAGGCTGAGGGAGAATTCGCGGCGGTTCACCATGGGGTCCTGTGCGCATCGTATCTCCCCCGCGAACGCAGCACAACGGCGCGAGTCATCCTGAACATATCCGGAGACCCTCCACTGTGTTGATCCGGTTGTCCGTGTTCATCCTCAGCGTGGCCCGCTAGGGGGCTCAGCAGGTGCCCGTCCGCGAGGTCGTGCTCGACAATGGCATGAAGTTCCTGATGGTCCCGCGGAAGGGCGCGCTGACCGTCGCCGCGGGTTGTGGGGCGGGCGTTCTTTCCGCTGCCGCTCGGCGAGCGGTTCAGTCAGGGAGTGACGACGTTGTACCCGTTCGGGCGAGCCCAGATGCGCCTGGCGAAACCGGAGTTGCGGGCGCCATTTATTCTTGAGCCGGCGGGCAATGATGCTTACGGGTACAGTTCCGACGTAAAATCGTTTCACCGTATGCGCCAACTGGGACCTCTATACCATCGGCGTCGGCGTGGACGATGTGTTGATCAAGAGCATCATCAACCTGGGATCCGGCAGCGGCGCTGCGTCGGCACCCCAACCCGGCGGGTCCGGGCAGTGACGGCGTCAAGTCCGCATTAGAGAAGAGCGAGGATACGATGGCGGATGAAGCGGTTGTACACGATTGGAGAGCGCTTTCGGAACTGGCGCGAATGCCGGAGAGTGAACGGCGGCGCCGGCTGCGATTGCACAATGAGCGGGGGTTCCAGCAGGGCGATCCCGACATCGCGTTTCGAAATGAGCTTGACCGGGAATTGGCAGAGATCAGCCGGCTCGAACTGGCGGTGGAAACCGCCGGCACTGCCGAGGAGCCGTTGGGGTCTCTGGCCAGGATTCAGGGCTTTTCCCTTCTTGCGTCCGAATCCGCGGCGTTTGCGCAGTATGTGAACGGGTATCTCTTCTTTAGTGTGAGATTCGCGGCGGGACGTCTTCCGGCCAGGGCCGCCTCCGACAACCCGGACAGCCCGGACAGCCCGTGGAACCAGCGCGATTTCCCGTTGCCGGAACCACCGCCAGTCGACTCTGGCGTGGAGGAGACGGTCTCGCAGCTCGAGATTTTCCTTCAACAGGTACGGGCGGAAGACGACGATATCGTGCTTCGGTTTCTCGACGATTACGTCACCTATCCCGGTGAGGTCTCGGATTTTGAGTTATGGCTCCGGGGGCTTCTGCCGGAACCCAGGGAACCGGGCCGGTTCGAAGCGATTGCGAGAAGGATGTACGAGTGGGCGTTGTGGCGCTTTCAGTTCCATTTACAGCTGGAGCGCCGTCCCGAAACCCGGGAACGCGTAAACTCGGTCCTCGAGATGGCCGATCGAGGTGCTGCCGCACCCGGCGAATGGCAGTCGATGAATCCGCTCTCGGCCCGTTTCGGTCTATACGATTTGTACTACCTGGCGAGAATTCTGCGGGCGGAAGTTTCCGAGCGTGGGATGGTGCAGTACCGGCAGCGATCGTGGCTGGCCTATCTGTCCGACAGGCCGCTTTACGGCCGGCCGGCGGAGGCATGGAAGAAAGAACTCCTATGGATTGAAGAAGTGCTGCGCGCAGTGTTCGACTTTGCGTGCGATCTGATCCAAAACGCGATCGAGATCGCGGAGGACGAAGCGCTTGATAACACTGAAGGACCTGCCGGCCCTCGGCAGAGCGAATGTGAGCCCCGCTGGCGCGCCATATATGACCGGGAACTGGATGAGATCTCGAGACAGCGAAAGCTGCGCGGCCACTCCGACGATTCGGAGCCGGAGGGCGGAACGGAGTGTGTACCGTCCGTGCGCCGTTACTGGAGCAGCCGGGTGCGCACCGGCCGCAAGCCCGAGAATCTGTTTGGCCTGGCCCTCTCCGGAGGGGGGATTCGGAGCGCGACGTTCAGCCTGGGTGTGATCCAGGGGTTGAAAGAGCTCGATCTGCTCCGTCAGGTGGACTACCTGTCGACCGTTTCTGGAGGTGGGTACATCGGTGCTTGGCTCACCGGCAACGTCCGCCGGACGCAATACTGGCTGTCGAAACTGACGACGTGGGACGAATCGGTGATGCACCTGCGCGAGTACTCCCGGTATCTGGCGCCGCGCGCCGGTTTTCTGAGCGCGGATACCTGGGTGATCTGGGGGACGTGGTTCCGGAACGCCCTGCTGATTCAGCTCACAGCGATCGTCTCGCTGGCAGTGTTGATCGCGGGCGCGCTTTGCGTGCAGGGTGTGTTCACCGCGGTCGCGAATCATCCGGATTTCGGGCTGAAGGCCCTCGTGGGAATCTGCCTGACACTGGCCGTGATCCTGGGGGCAAACCTGATCAAAACGCGAAGGAAACGGCGATCCGAACACCGGGCCGCGCTGGTTCTTACACTGCTGGGATCGTTCGTTGCCGCCGCTCTGCTTTTCGGGGTGACGCTTCGCAGGAGAGACTACTCCGATCTGCTGAAGACGGTGTTGGCAGAGTGGGGATTTGACGTCATCGCCGCGCTCCTGATATCGCTCAGCCTGATCGCGCTTTGCTCGCTGTGGCCGAAGAAGGGTGGCGCGCGCGAAGTTCTGAAGCGGATTCCCGGAGCGGTGGGCGCCGGCGTGGCCACCTTCGCGGTCCTGACGCTCACGATGTGCGGGGTGAGCTACTTGTTCGGCGTTTGGGCGGCGAGCGTTCCACAGCGATATCCATGGTATGCGTACGTGTTTGGCTCCTCCCTGGTGCTGGCATCGGTCTCGCTGGCGATCATCGTCTTCATTGGTCTGCTTGGCTGGAGTTCCGAGGACTGGAAGCGGGAATGGTGGACGCGCTTTGGTGCGCGCCTGGCGCTCTACAGCGTGGTGGTGCAGGCCCTGGCTGTCGCGGCGGTGCTGGGTCCGGAATGGCTGGGAATGCTCTTCCAATCTGACTGGCAGAAAGTCAAGTGGGGCGGCGTGCTGAGTTGGGCCGGATCGGTGATTGCCGGCCTGGTGGCCGGGAACAGCACAAAGACCAAAGGCACCGCAGACGGATCCTCAAAGACTTTGCAGTACGTGGCCGTAGCCGGCGGCCTCCTTTTTGTGGTTGGTTTTGTGCTGGCCGTTTCCACTGTGCTGCGGATTCTCATGGCGAATATCTGGCTCTCCAACCCAAAAAACTGGTATTGGGATCTCGACCAGTTGCTGGTGAATGGAGTATTGGGGTATGACGCGCTCAATCCGGCTGTCGCGAGCACCCTGGTGCTGCTTGCCGCGGCGTTTCTGTTTTCGTGGCGATTCAACCTGAATATTTTTGGATTGAACCAGTTCTACCGCAACCGGCTGGTCCGGTGCTACCTGGGCGCGACGCGATGGGCGGCGGGTGCGCGGAAGCCGAACGGGTTTACCGGATTCGACGATGATGACGATATCAACATGGCCGATCTGCAGCACGCGGCAACGATCGACCCGGTGAATCCTCAGCACTTCAGGGGACCGTTCCACATCGTGAACTGTGCGCTTAACCTGGGCGGGAGTCCGGACTTGCGGGTCCACACGCGTCAAAGCGCGTCGTTTGTATTGACCCCACTGGCCTCGGGCTGCGATCGCCGAAGTGTCGGTTACGCGCCGATGAAGCAACAGAAGGGATTTGCAAACTCCGTCACACTGGGTCAGGCGATCTCTATCTCGGGCGCGGCCGCGAGTCCTAATATGGGGTACAACACGACGCCACTGGTTGCCGTGCTGCTGACCCTCTTCAATGTCCGCCTCGGCTGGTGGTTCCCGAATCCGAGCCGGAAGACGTGGAATCGCGAATCACCCCGGCTGAGCCTGTTCTACATGGTGAAGGAGTTCCTTGGGCTGGCTGATGAGACGTCGGACTTTATCAATGTCTCGGACGGCGGTCATTTCGAGAACCTCGGCGTGTACGAACTACTGCGCCGCCGGGCCAGTGTGATCATCGCCTGCGACGGGGAATGCGACCGGGACCTGACGTTTGGAAGCCTGGGGAGCCTGATCCGGAACTGCGAAACGGACTTTGGCGCGAAGATCGACCTTGACGTGAGCTCGATTCGCAAACAGGCGGAATCGGGGCACAGCCGCGCGCACTGCGCGGCCGGCCGGATCACCTATAGCAACGGCAGCATCGGGTACCTGATTTATATCAAGGCTTCGATCACTGGGGACGAAGACGCCGGGGTGGCGCAATATCATTCGGCTCACCCTGATTTTCCGCATCAGAGCACGGGCAACCAGTTTTATCGCGAGGATCAGTTCGAGGCCTACCGGAGGCTGGGGCGCCACATCGCGCGATCGACGTTCCGGGGCGCCGAGAACGAACGGGACATTCTTCACGTGGCAGACAAGCTCTTCGACCTGTGGGCTCCGGCCGGATTCACGACAACGACGTTTTTGACGCACGCGAAGACGCTCGAGCGTATCTGGGAGCGGCTGCGAGGCTCGAGCGGTCCTCTATCGGACGAGCTCGCGGGAGCGGGTTTGCCCGCAGGCACGCAGGTGACCCCGACGCGGGAGGAACAATGTATGTGCCTCGAGGTCCTGCAACTGATGGAAAACTTGTTCCTCGATCTGCGTCTGGATCTGTTCTGGGATCACCCGGACAATCGCGGATGGGCGATGTTGTTCAACCGCTGGGCGAAGAGTTCGCGACTGCGCGAGGTATGGAAGCAATCGCGCCATACGTTCGGGATTCGTTTCGAGTACTTCTGCGGCGAGCGTCTTGGCATGGAGAGCGACCGTCCGGTGGTGCGGGTGTAGGGCGGCGCCTAGCGGGACGATGGCGGTGGTACACAACAGAGGCGAATCGCCACAAGGCACCCCATGAGCATGCAGCGTCGAGATCTGTTGAAAACCCTCGCGTTGACGTGGCGCGAGCAGGGAATCACGTCCGCCGAATGTCCTATTCGTCCTGTCCGACGACCCCAGCTGGGGTCAGGTTGGTGCAGCCGCGGGTTTTTCCGACCTTCGCGACCAATGGACTGTCCGGCCTGACGCCGGCGATCCCGGCTTTCTCTCCCCTCTCTGTGCCTGACCGGGCCCAGGCCGCCGGCCGCATATCGTGAAGGCGTCGCGGATCGCGTTATGCTCGCTGGCTTTCCTCGATCTCTTCCAAGCCATGTGGCCACTGCGGCGATTCGCACCGGGTCGGACGGACGGGGCGCTGAACGTCTTCGTCACGGCCGACAGACTTCATTATTCACATCAACGGTTACTTAGCACCGTAGGTCCCATCGACCCCGATCCCAGTGCATCAGGACGTCAGAGAAGCACGCATGCCTGCCATCGGCCTTCACGATTTTGCCGCCGGTGCGATCGCAGAGCTCTGCCGCCGCTATCATGTCCACGAAATGGCTGTGTTTGGTTTTACGACCGTCCCTTACTACTTGCATCCTGCTGAAGCACCAAAGGTTAACGGTCTGGCCGGCCCCGGCCTCAGGCTGTTCCCAGACGCCCTCGTTTTCCGTTCACAACACTTTCATGTTTATTTTTCTCCGGTCATCTTTCTGAATTCCCACGAGTTACTCAAAAACGACCCACTGCCGCAGGCTCTTGACGCTTGATTCTCCATGCCACAGTGAGAGTGGGAGACCTGATTGATGCGTCCTTGCACCGTGGATATTCACCCGAAACGCGACGAAATCGATGCCGTGATCCTCGACGAACGTGCCGATCGCTCCATCGGCGCCCACTTCGGCATCTCGCACCTCGCCGTCTATCGCCATACACTCGATCGCCTGCCCGATTCCTACACCCGCGATTCCGTGCGCCGGATCCGCCAGGATTTCGACGATTACTCCGACGAGATCCTTCTCCTCTTCGAAAGGTCCAAGACGGGCAGTCTCGACGAGGCCATCCGCGCAGCCGCCCGCGTCGACAACCTCTTCCGCCTGCGCCTCAAGGTCATCGCCCTGCCCGACGACACCGCCGCCGAGCGCACCGTCACCTGGGAACAGATGCGTCCCGACATCGAGCAGGCCCTCGCTCCCATCCCCCGGCACCCTCGACGCCCTGTCCCGCATGATCACCCCCAAACTCGGCCTCACCGCTCAGGACCTGGACGATCTCGACCCGGTCCCCACTAAGGAGAAACAACTCCCGTGTTTCCCTTCAGTCACACCCTGGTAGGGCGGGCGCCCTCGCCCGCCGCCGGCCCCCGGCCGGCGCTCTGTGGAGCCGGTCTCCGACCGGCCTTGCACGCGATCGCGACGCATCGCAGCCCCACTGCCTATGGGCTGGCCATAGCCTCAATCCAGGCCCAGCTAGGTCCAGCCGATACCCCTCTGTTTCGTTTGGTTCGGTTTGTTTCGTTATGTTTCGATTGACCCAAAACGCCCATCTCTCGCCCCTCCAATCACTTAACCCCGATTTCAGGCCGTTTTTTTTCGATAAAAAAATTTGTTTCGCTGGAGCCCGCGATGAGTTGGCGCTCCTTTTACTCCGGCCTGCCCCACCTGGTTGCCCAGGAGTTCCTGGGCTGCCATCCTCGGCCCGTCCAGAGTCAGTTCCTCCGCCACCGCCACCGCCAGTCGCTCTTGAATTGCAGCCGCCAGTGGGGCAAATCGACCGTCGCCGCCGCCCTCATCGTCCACCGCCTCGTCTTCGGCAGGCCCGGCGGCGTCACCCTCGTCATCGCCCCTTCCCACCGCCAGTCCGCCGAACTGCTGGCCAAAGCCGGCGCCTTCCTCTGCCGTCTCGACATCACCCCCCGCGGCGACGGGCGCAACGAACACTCCCTCCTCATGCCTAACGGCTCCCGCGTCGTCGCCTTGCCCGGAGTCGCTGACACCACCCGCGGATTCTCCGCCGACCTTCTGGTCGTCGAAGAGGCCGCCCTCGTCCCCGACGACGCCTACCTCGCCATGCGGCCTTCCTTGGCCGCCACCCAGGGCGCGATCGTCGCTCTCAGCACTCCCGCCGGTCCTCGCGGCTTCTTCTACGAAGCCTGGACCGCCGGCGGCAGCGAGTGGGACCGCTCGAGTGTCCCCGCCACCGACTGCCCCCACTTCCCGCCCGGCTTCCTCGACCGCGAACGCCGCGCCATGGGCGACTTCTGGTTCCGCCAGGAATATCTCTGTGAGTTCACTCAGTCGGATACTGGCTTCTTTCCTCGCCGGCTCCTCGAAGACATCCTCATGGCCATGGAGGGTCAATGAACCATCCCTACATCGCCGCCCTCGACCTTGGCCGCGAGCGCGACCACTCCGCCCTCGCCATCGTCGAACGCCGCGTGATTCCGCTGGGCTTCGATCCCGTCTACTTCTGCCAGCGCACCGAGTGCCAGGTCTGGCTGCGCGAGTTGATCCGCTTCCCGCTCGGCACGCCCTACCGCGAGGTTGTCGGCAGCGTTTCCCAACGCCTGCAGGCGGCGCCCTTCACCGGCCGCACGCCGCTCGTCGTGGACTCAACCGGCGTCGGTGCCGCGGTGGTCGAGATGCTGCGGGATACCGCCCTGCCGCTCGTGCCGGTCATCCTCACGGGCGGCGAACACGTCAACTACTCCCACAGCCACACCCACGCGCCCAAACAGGATGTGGTCACCGCGC
>JBJXGR010000304.1:0-7174 GCA_046160045.1 Bryobacteraceae bacterium | reverse complement strand
TAAGGCGGCGTAAAACAATAAACTTTACAACTTGTGTTTATTACTGGGAAGGATCGTGTAGTTCCACTCGCCATGGAATTTGTCGCGCTTCAGGTTGACCTGCGCAAACTCTTGATCGGTGATCTTGCGCCCAACGGGATAGTTGCGATGATCCAGGCGGCAGGTCACCGTTAACCCCGTGGCGGTCGTCGTCCCGGCGATCAACCGCACGACCGTTTCGTAGTCGCGGAGCGGCTCACCGCGCCAGTTGGATGAGATGAAGGAAAACAACCGGTGCTCCACCTTGTTCCATTTGCTCGTGCCCGGCGGGAAATGGCAAACCATCAGCGCCAGTTCTGTTTGGTCGGCCAGGCGCTGTAACTCCCATTTCCACAGCCGCAGGCGCCAGCCGTTACTGCCACCGGCATCGGCGGTGATCAGCAGTCGCTGCGCGCGCCGATACAGGCGGCGGCCCTCCGCGCGCCACCAACCGCGGATCGAAGCCACCGCGAACGCGCCGGTGTCGTGGTCCGTACCCACGTTGACGAAGCCCACATTGCGCCCCAGATCGTAGATTCCGTAGGGATAGGCACGGGGCACCTCTGGACCGGGGAAATCATGTCCGTTGACCTTGTCCGCCGTTCCTTTCTTGCGCCACTGGCGGCCCTGGTTGTGGTAATTGCCGATCAATTCCTTCTTCTTCGTGTCCACGGAAATGACGGGTTCGCCCGCCCTCAAGGCGTCTTTGACGGCTCGGTTGATATGCCGGAACTGCGCGTCGCGATCAGGATGATCTTCCCCCTCCTCCGTCTTGCGGTTGCCCTGCAGGCTGTAGCCGCCCTCTCTTAGTAGTTGGGTGATTTTGGTATGGCTGACCGGGTGCCGCCGGGCCGTCAGTTCCGCCGCCAGCGTGCGGCTGCTCTTGCAAGTCCATCGCAGCGGCGACTCCGGGTCGCCTCGCGCCGTCGGCTCGACCATGCGATCCAAAGCGGGTACCAGACCGGGATCGTTGGTCGTCAGCGCGTGGCGTCCGCCCCCTTCGTGCCGAATCCGACCCGGAGGCAGCGGCGCGGCCCGCAATTCCTCAACGCCCTTGGTCAACGTGACACGCGACAGGCCACACGCGCGGCTCACACGCGAAATGCCACCATACCCCAGTTCCACAGCTTTGCTGGCGGCCACCAGCCGACGAGCGTGTTCGTCCAAATGCGGCCACATGCCCGCAAAGTACTGACTGAGTTGGGCATCGGCGTCCATACCCAACGTGATAACACATCGTGCCAGCAGATGTAAAGGTTATTTCTTTACCCAGCCTAAGCGTGACTGGTAGTGTGACGGTGGACGCCGACCCGGAGGTAATCCGGATGGTGCCCTGATATTCCCCTACAGGTGGTGTTTGTAAGACGCCAACGGTTAACGAACCGGGAGTTGACAAGCCTGTGTGTTGAAGTACGAGCCAGGCGCCACCCGATAAGGTAGTCGCCTCGACCGAATACGGGATATCCATTGCTGTACTGCGAATTTCCAAGGACTGAGGGGGAACCGGACCCGCCACGCCGGTCAGATACTGAAAGTGGAGCATTGCGGGCTGGACCAATAGGCGAGTAGGCGCACTGGGCACGTTGATCAGGACCCAAATCGTAAGGGAACGACCGATAGGGACGGTTCCATTCGGCCCGGTCAGATGCCAGACCTGCTTGGCCTCGCCCGGCACCCTCGGAGCGTTGCAGGCAATTGAGAATGTATAAGTCTGGTTCGGCGCAACAGACTGAGTGATAACGATAGGTGTGCGCGAACAGCCTTCGTCTCCGGCAATGAACTCCAGCTCGTACGTTGAATTCCAGGTGGTTGTCCCTGTATTTCGCAAGGTCCACCGTTTGGTGAACGCACTCCCAGCAGCAACCGAAGTTCCGTTGGGAACCTCTTCGCTCACGAGATCCGCATGATCGGTGAGTCCTGCCTGTGCACTACAGCTTGCTTGGGCCGAAATGATCTGAGTGACCGGATTGCTTGGACGGTTCTTCCCTACATCGATTGCCGATAGCGTCCATGTGCCCGGCGCGTCCTGACAGGTGCTGGTGTAGGGCCAATTGATGTTTCCGGAGACATCGGCTCGTATCGAACCAATCTCCTGCTGTCCTTGGCCCGGTGCGGTCATGAGTCGACGAACGGTACCATTCGGTGTGAACCCAGATCCAGTGATCGTGAATGTGGTGCCTTGTGGTCCTGCGGAAGGACTGCTTTGAATCGATACCGGGGTTGTACAACTCGACGCTGCCGTCACGTTCTGCGTCGTTTGATTGGTGGGCAGGTTCTTCGTAACGTCAATCGTCCATTCCAGCCACGAACCGGGCGCCTCCGCGCACGTCGGGACCCAGGACCATGAGAACCGCCCCGAAGCATCCGCGCTGATCGCTCCGATTTCCTGGATACTGCCGCCGGGTGCCTGAACAAATCGCCTGACGGCTCCGTAGGGGGTGAACCCTGTTCCGGTGATTTGAAACGTCGTCCCCTGATTAGCTGAAGCCGGACTCGATTGAATGGCGGGGTTACCCGTGGAGGCGGGCGCTGTCACCGTGAAAGTCGCGCTATTGGAGGCCGAGCCGTTTGGATTGTTAACCTGCGCCGTCCAACTGGCCGCCGTGGTCGTGACGTTTGCAGAGATCTGAATCTGGTTCGCATTCACGAACGTCGTGCGGTTCGCCGGAATTGGGAGCGTCTGCCCCAGGCTCGTGAGCGTCACCGTGGCTCCGGAAACGAAGCCGCTTCCGTTGATGGTAATCGTCTGCAAGCTGTCCGAGCCTGGCACCGGATTGGGCGAGATCCCGTTGATCGAGGGCGGAGCCGCGGGCGCGGTTACCGTGAAAGTCCAGATATTGGAGGCCGAACCGTTGGGATTCGTAACCTGCGCCGTCCAACTGGCTGCTGTAGTCGTGACGTTCGCCGAGATTTGAATCTGGTTCGCATTCACGAACGTCGTGCGATTCGCCGGAATCGGGAACGTCTGCCCCAGACTCGTAAGCGTCACCGTGGCTCCGGAAACGAAGCCGCTTCCGTTGATGGTGATCGTCTGCAAGCTGTCCGAGCCTGGCACCGGATTGGGCGAGATCCCGTTGATCGAGGGCGGAGCCGCGGGCGCGGATACCGTGAAGGTCCAGATATTGGAGGCCGAACCGCTGGGATTCGTTACCCTTGCCGTCCAACTGGCCGCCGTGGTCGTGACGTTCGCCAAGATCTGAATCCGGTTCGCATTGACGAACGTCGTCCGGCTCGCCGGAATCGGGAACGTCTGCCCGAGACTCGTAAGCGTCACCGTAGCTCCGGAAACAAATCCGCTGCCGTTAATTGTGATCGTCTGCAGGCTATCCAAGCCCGGCACCGGATTGGGCGAAATCCCGCTAATCGAGGGCGGGGCCGCGGTCACTGTGTCGGCGGGCCAGACCCACGTGTCGTTATTGTTGAAGCCTCCGAACAGGACCACCTGCCCGCGCGCCGCATCGTAGGCCATTTCGGGATGAACGCGCCGTTGGGGGTTGTTCACTGGGTGCTTCTGTGTCCAGTCAGTCCCGTCCCAGACCCAGGTGTCGTTTTGGCCACTATTGCCGACAACGCCTCCGAACAGAACCACCTGCTCACTTGCCGCGTCGTAGGCCATCGCCGGCCCCGAGCGCGGCGGCGGGCTGTTCGCTGAGCTCTTCTGTGTCCAGTTTATGCCGTCCCAGACCCACATGTCGTTGACGCCGACGCCGTTGCGAATGCCTCCGAACAGGAGCACCTGCATGTGGACCGCATCGTAGGCCATTGTGGCAAAAACGCGACCTGGGGGGTTGTTTGCTGGGTCCTTCTGTTTCCAGTTTGTCCCGTCCCAAACCCACGTGGCGCGGTCGACGTAGCTTTCAAATAGGACCACCTGTGCGCGAGCTTCATCATAGACCATCACAGGACACTGGTACCCTGGTGGGTTGGTCGCCGGGGTTTTCTGCGTCCAGTTCGTCCCGTCCCAAACCCACGTGTCGTTACGGTCGCGGGCGGCACTATCACTGTCATAACCGCCGAACAGGACGACCTCCCTACGGGCAGTGTCGTAAGCCATCGCTTGACAGGACCGCAGCGGTGGGCTGTTTGGTGGCGTCTTCTGTGTCCAGTTCATCCCGTCCCAGACCCACGTATCGTTGCGGTAGCCGGTCGAGTCCGAGCCCGCGAACAGGACCACCTGCTTACGCGCCGCATCATAGGCCATGGTGTGCCCCCACCGCGCTGATGGGCTGGCTGCTGGGTTCTTCTGCGTCCAGTCGGGCTCCTGCGCCGCCAGACTCGCACCACATAACATCAAGAGAGCCGCGCCGAAGATGAACGTGAGCAGCAACAACGGAATGGAGTTCCGCACGAGCCTACCTCCACAGTTAAGAAAAGACTTCGGTGCTCGAAACTACCACAAATGGCGATCCGGTACAATCCTTTGACGCCGTGCCTGCCGCGATTCTGCTTGTCGGGACGCCCTAGTACCCGTAGTACAAGCGGCTTGATTGTGTTCGGGCCCGAAATCCGGGACAGTGAAAGCCGGTCCGGGATGGCCCGTGTCGATGGCCCGTGATGGCCCGTGTCAAAGACCAAGGTTCTAATTTCGCGAGAGGCCTCCGGCCGCGGCAGCCCAGTCCGAATTGCAGTTCAGGTCTTCGACGCCAATTTTCCCGATTTCTGGACACTCTGCGTCTCCCGAGGTCGTCTGATCTCCGGCCAATCCGAAGAGAGGAAGGACGACAAAATAGACGGCGTCCAATGTTCAGTCGCTATCGCTTTCCGGATCTGCTCTCTCGGCCACCTGGCGGCAGCCCTCCTGAGCACCGTAAGGAGTTGCTCGCCAGATCGTTTCCGGCGATTCGGGCCGTTGCGTCCCCACAATTAGTCCAAGGGCCAACATCTGGTTGATAACTTTGCCAAACGAGCTACGGGATAGTATGGGGTGTTCCCAGTCTGCAGGGGTAGGCGAACTCAATCCAACGGTGAAGTTCTCACGAGCCAGCGAAGTTAACGTGGATGCCACCGTCCGTTCGTCAGCGCCAGCGCCAAGAGTTTGTGGAAGGACACTCCTAATGATCTGCTCCCAGCGAACGTAAAAGGTGCAAACCTTGCCTTCCGGGAATTCGATCGCAAGTGTGGTGAGTTCGGCTCCGCGGGCCAGTCCTTCCGCTCCTGGGGGCGGATTCTGGCGTCTCACCTCCTCCAATTCCCTAGCCAGCTCGGCCATTTCGCGTCGGGCCTGTAATAATTCGTCCTTTAGCTTGTCGTCGGTCGAGCCTGTCGCCTTGGTCCATCCAACTGCAGGACGGGTTCTCTTGAGATGTTGCACTCCAGTAAATACAGCGGCAGTGAGTTCACTGCGGTCACTCCAATGTCTGCAATTTTTCCTTCGCAATTCTTCTCGAAAATCGTTGAATCGCTTCCGGCCCTCGTCCGTGCCTTCCGTCTTGTCGGCTGGTAGGCTGCCAGGATTCGAGTGGAGGAGCGCAATTGTCGGCTTACCTGACGACAGGGCGTACTCATATTCCAGGTGTGTATAACTTTTGGCGCTGGACCCCTCCAATGTGCCGTAACGTCCTCCGACGATGATGAGGTAGTAGTCAGAATCATCGATTACGCTCTTGATCAAGGTCAACGAATCGTCGTCAGCGGCTGGGAACAATTCCATTCCTGCTGGGAAGCAATCCAGTTGAAGCAAAGCGCTGATGACAGCAGCACGTTCCTCACGCAGGTCTTCGTAGGTGGAGCTCACGAATACTTGAAAGCGTTTGTCCACGCATGTCTATCGTAAGTCGACCCGCCAAGGAATGTCTAGAGAGGCCTCCGACCGCCTCAACACCGGAAGCCGAAGGGAAGACAAACCCGGGAAACCCGGAGAAACCCGTGACAGGGAGAAACCCGTGACTGACGAAACCCGTGACAGTAACCCCTTTGCAGGTTTTCAATCAACGGATCTGTTTGCACGGTGGCCCGCTTGTTACTGGTGTCGGGTTCCGACTCTACGCCGCCTTCTCCTGGTCCTCCAACCGCTCCAGCACTTCCACGAACTTCCGGTATGCCGCCGGGTCTTCCGACATCAGCCGGATCATCTTCGCCCGCGCTTCCTGATACTCCGCCGTCTGCTTCCACTTGCGGATCCGCGGCAGCGTCTCCTCCAACTTTCGCCCCTGGTCGATCAGGTGGCTCCGGAACGCCAGCACCTTCAATCGTGCTTCCGGTTTCTTCTGCTCCCGCAACTCCGCGTCCAGCGCGGCCGTCTCGCTCCGCAGCACGTGCCACTCTTCCATCAGCCAACTCATCCCCTGCCCGCTCTGTTCCTTGAGCGCCGACGCCATCTCCCCGGCCAGGTGATTCTTCTTGTGCCGCTGCACCGCCCACGGCGACACCGTGAACCGCCCCGCGATCATCCGCACCGACTCGCCCCGAAGCACCGCCCGCTCGATCCCTTCCCTCGCTTCGTGCCGGCACATCGCGCACGGCTTCGCCACTGCGTTGTTTTCCGGGCGATCGGGGTCAAAGACCATGGTTCCGGTTTCCCTGGCATCGTGAGCGTTATGCCGCTTTCTCTTGGTCCTCCAACCGCTCCAGCACTTCCACGAACTTCCGGTACGCCGCCGGATCTTCCGACATCAGCCGGATCATCTTCGCGCGCGCCTCCTGGTACTCCGCCGTCTGCTTCCACTCTGGCATCCGCGGCAGCGTCTCCTCCAACTTCCGTCCCTGGTCGATCAGGCGGCTCCGGAACGCCAGCACCTTCAGCCGCGCTTCCGGCTTCTTCTGCTCCCGCAACTCCACGTCCAGCGCGGCCGTCTCGCTCCGCAGCACGTGCCACTCTTCCATCAGCCAACTCATCCGCTGCCCGCTCTGTTCTTTAAGCGCCGACGCCATCTCCCCGGCCAGGTGATTCTTCTTGTGGCGCTGCACCGCCCACGGTGACACCGTGAACCGTCCCGCGATCATCCGCACGGACTCGCCCCGGAGCACCGCCCGCTCGATCCCTTCCCTCGCTTCGCGCCGGCACACCGCGCACGGCTTGATTCGTTTTACGTTCTTCTGCATTTCCCTACCTCTCCAAATAAAAATGGCGGGCTTTTTCTCGCCCGCCAACCTTTCTTTTCCCGTGGCGCCGGTCTCCGACCCCGTGTGGGGCGGCCTTTCAGGCCGCGGCGCGCTT
>JBJXGR010000303.1:0-33657 GCA_046160045.1 Bryobacteraceae bacterium | reverse complement strand
CGGCTCATGCGACATCTTGCGATTCCTACGCTAACGCTGCTGGCACTTCTGTTTGCGGGGTGCGGCGGCAAAACCGAAGCTCCCAAAGAGGAGACGGCTGCGGCTCCGGCCGCCACCGCCTCCGTGGATGAGGTTAACGGCGGTACGATCACCGGGAAGATCCTCTTCAACGGTGTCCCGCCTCAGGTCAGGCCCATCAGCATGGACTCGACTCCCAAGTGCGCCGAGCAGCACAAAGAGCCGGTCCTGTCGGAAGACGCGATCGTCAACGACAACGGCACGCTGAAGAACGCCTTTGTTTGGGTGAAATCGGGCCTGCCGAACGCCAAATGGCCGATGCCTTCGAGAGCCGTCCAGATTGACCAGCGCGGCTGCGTGTATCAACCGCACGTGGTCGGTGTCCGCGCCGGTCAGGATGTTGAGTTCCTCAACAGCGATCCGACCAATCACAATATCCACCCCATGCCCCGCTCCAATCGCGAGTGGAACGAATCGCAGCCGCCCATGGGCGACAAGAAGGTCAAACGGTTCGACAAGCAGGAAGTGATGGTGCCGATCAAATGCAACGTTCACCCCTGGATGAGAGTTTGGGTGGGTGTCGTGGATCATCCGTTCTTCGCTGTGACCGGGACTGACGGCACGTTCACCCTGAAGGGACTGCCGCCCGGCGAATACA
Organism: Bryobacteraceae bacterium; assembly: GCA_046160045.1. Classification (GTDB taxonomy): domain Bacteria; phylum Acidobacteriota; class Terriglobia; order Bryobacterales; family Bryobacteraceae; genus CAZGUX01. The sequence continues at coordinate 32,981 of JBJXGR010000303.1, read as the reverse complement.
CGATCGAGGTCTGGCACGAACGGTTCGGCGTTCAGGAAACGAAGTTACGCGTCGGCGCGAAGGAAACCAAGACCGCCGACTTCACTTACAAGCAGGGCTGATATGGAATCCTCCGGGTTGCATCGCTATTGTCTTCTTTTCGCCGCGTGTACCTTGTTCCTGGTCGTCGCCGGCGCGTTGGTAACCAGTCACGATGCCGGGCTTTCCGTTCCTGACTGGCCGTTGTCGTACGGCAAGCTGATGCCGGAAATGGAAGGCGGCGTGTTCTGGGAACATGGCCACCGCATGATCGCAACGACCGTTGGATTGCTGACGATCGTTCTCGCGGTCTGGTTGTGGCGGCGAGACCCGCGTCCGTGGATGCGAAAGCTCGGCCTGACGACCTTGGGGATGGTGATTGCCCAGGGCACGCTGGGCGGATTGACCGTCCTCTACATGCTGCCCAAACCGGTCAGCGTGGGCCATGCTTGCCTGGCGCAGTTGTTCTTTTCGACGACCTGCGCCATCGCCTTGTTTACTTCGCCGATGTGGCGGCGCGGCGGGAGGATCGTCGAGGACCAGAGCCCGGGACTGCCGTTGCACTGGATCTCGGTCGCGACTTCACTTGCGCTGTTCTGCCAGTTGGCGTTGGGCGCCGCGGCGCGGCACAAGTGGATCGGCGTCATTCCTCATATCTGCGGTGCGGTGGTTGCCACGGGCATGGTACTCTGGCTAATTGTCCGTTTGCTGATCCGGCACGCCGCGCACGATCAACTCCGGCGGCCGGCCTTGGCCCTGCTTACCATCACGTTCGCGCAGGTGTTCCTGGGGATCGCGGCATACATTAGCCGTTTGGTGACGGCGGATGCGCCGCAGCCGATGCCGGTGATGGTGCTGTTCACGGTATTGCATGTGGCGGTAGGTGCGCTGACGCTGGCCATCGGGATTCTGACGACGATTCAAGTGTTCCGTTACGTTCACGGAACGGAGGAAGTAGAAGCCGTTTCGGGCGTGCCGGTTGCATCATGAAGGACTATATCGAACTGACCAAGCCGCGAATCACGTGGCTCATCCTGATGAGCACGGGGATCGGCTATTTGTTCGGGTACGTGACCGGGGTCTCGTGGTGGATGCCCCTGCTGTGGACCCTGCTGGGAACCGGGTTGGTGGCCTCGGGCACGGCCGCGCTCAATCAGTGGTACGAGCGTGAAGCCGACCTGAAGATGCGGCGGACGGCCCAGCGCCCGATCCCCGCGGGACGCATCGGGGCACGGCCTGCGTTCTGGTTCGGTGTCGCACTGTCGGTGGCTGGTTTCGGTGTGCTGGCCGGCGGAGTCAATCTGCTCAGCGGATTGCTGTGTCTGCTGACCGAAGTGATGTACCTGGGAATCTACACGCCCCTCAAACAGCGAACGCACTTGTCGACCGTTATCGGCGCGCTGCCCGGTGCGATGCCGCCGATGATCGGCTATGCCGCTGCTCGCGGCGAACTCACCGTGGAAGCCTGGATCCTGTTCGCCATCCTCTTCCTGTGGCAGTTCCCGCATTTCCTGGCCATTGCATGGATGTATCGCGAGGACTACGCCCGCGCCGGCATCCTGATGTTGCCGGTGGTGCAACCGGGCGGGGAAGCCACCGCGCGCCAAATGGTCTTGTACTCGATGGCGTTGATCCCGGTCAGCCTCGCGCCCAGCCTGCTGGGCATGACGGGGCAGGTCTATCTTGCCGGAGCCTTTGTGCTGGGCGTCGCGTTCCTGTATGCCGGCGTCCGGGCGGCCCTCGATCGCTCGATTTTTCGAGCGAGGCGGGTGCTGCTGACTTCCGTGGTGTACCTGCCGCTGATCTATGGCCTGATGGTGTTCGACCGGCCGGGCTTCTAGCGACGGTGAAATCGGACCTTCAGGTTGCAGTGTTGCCCAGGGCGCTCAGTTCGTTGTTGATGTCGGCGGCGCTTGTCGCGATCTGTGCATCGTGCGCAACTCGAGAACCGCTCCCGCTATTGGGCGATACCGGGTACTTCCGATTGACCGCCGACACGGGACTCCCCTTCGAGTCAACAGCGCTGCGAGGCAAGATCTGGGTGGCGGATTTCATCTTCACCAACTGCCAGGGGCCGTGTCCGCGGATGACCGCCCTGATGAAGCGCCTGGAGGAGCAATCTCCAGCCGTGCAGTTGGTGTCGTTCACCGTCGATCCCGCGCGCGATTCTCCGGAAGTGCTGGCCGGCTATGCCAAGCGGTATCGGGCCGATCCCTCCAGGTGGCGCTTCCTCACCGGGGACTTGCACGAGTTGCATCGGCTGAGCCGGGAGGTCTTTAAATTGGGCAACGTCGACGGCCGCTTGGATCACTCCACCCGATTCGTTCTGGTCGATGGCCACGGCCGGATTCGCGGCTATTACGGCACCCAGGAGGATGCGCCTCTTCGCAGGCTGCTCGAGGATATCCAGGTTCTCGCCAAGGAGACGTCTTGATTGCACTGACCGACCTGCCCGCGGTCAACGCCAGTCTCAACGCGTTGGCAACGGCCCTGCTGCTCACGGGCTATGTTCTTATCCGTCAGGGGCGCCGCGAGCAGCATCGCGCGGTGATGCTGGCGGCTTTGACGGCGTCCATCCTGTTCCTCGCCTGCTATCTGGTCTATCACGCGCAGGTCGGGTCGGTGCGCTTTCAAAAGACGGGCCCCATCCGAACGGTGTACCTGACCATCCTGGCGACACACACGGTTCTGGCCGCCCTGGTGCCGCCCCTGGCCTTGATCACCCTCAACCGGGCACTGAAGGCACGATTCGACCAGCACCGCCAAATCGCGCGCTGGACCCTGCCGATCTGGCTGTACGTCAGCATCACCGGCGTCGTGGTGTATTGGATGCTCTACCGATTGTAGGCATCGGGCGGCAACCGAACGGCGATCCCGTGGGTTGAGCGCCGCCATCAAATAAAAAGGGCCCGGGAACCCCGGGCCCTGCGCTTCAAAAACCTATCGTAGCTCTCTACTGAGAAGCGGACTTGCTTTGGGTATCGGCTGTCGGCCCGTAAATTGACGGAACAGCGGCGTCCGACATCCGTACATATACTGAAAACTGTCCTCGATGGTGCACCAGATCGTACATGTTCGCCCAGATAGCGTCCATCCGGCGCATATCGTGGCCGAAGAAATTGACGGTCTTGTTATGCTGCTCAACGGTTAATGCCTGGACCGCCTGGTCAACCGCCTTCGAGTTCCGCTCCAATAACTCCACAATGCCAGCCATCGTCTGAGGCGGCTGATTGCCAAGCAGGCTCGGATCAAACACTCCTTCGGCGGCTTGCTTGAAGAAGAGTTCCTGATTGGCCAACACAAAAGCCAGCTCTCGCGCAGAACGAGCCTTCGGGTGCGGCCTGAAATCGAGCTTATCGCTCGGGAACGCCTTCAGTAGGTTCAACGTGGTCTGCGATTCCCTCGCGTGATTGCCAAGAAACGATTCTTTTTCTGTCATAAGCTTCACTGCCTCTCTGAAGAGTTTGGGGTCGAATCCGACCGTGCCGGCAGGCCTGAACACTTTAGCGTTCGTCAGACGGTTTGCGGAAACCATCCGAGCATTCCGGGCGCTCAAACTCCCGAAGTCGCCGCGATGCCAACCTCACTGGAAGTTTATTCATACTGCTGCGCCTCCTCCGACACTGGCTAAATATTACGTGAAGGTCGTCGCGCAAGTCAACCTTTTCCATGATCTTTTGACGTGGGTTTTGCTTTCCCTTGAAGGGGCACGTTTTCGAACCCCCCTTCGACTGTGGTTTGCCGGCAAGATCGCGGTAGAGCCCGGATCGGTTGGATCGCGGAACGGTCTGAATGCATCCAGGCCCAGACCAAGTGCGTACGTGGTTGCCGGCGCTTGCCCGGAACGTTCCTATGCCGGTGTTTCTGGTTGGGGCGGGAGCGGGCTGAAGCTCTTGGCGTAGCCCGCCCCGCTATTCCCATCACTTGTTGAAGTACGCCCTGAGCGGCGTCCAGTAGTGGTCGATCCAGCCTTTGTCGTAGGAGGCCGCTTGTTCAGCCGGGACGTTCGAATGAACCATTGTCACCTCCGTGCCGTCCTTCTTGGCTTTCAAGGTGAACTCGAGACGCGACGGCGGTGCTCCTTCCGGCCATCCCGACGTCGTCCATTCCTGCACGATGCGGCTGGGACGATCCAGCTCCAGATGTTTTCCGCTGATATAACCGTCCCAGGCTGTGAACTTGCATCCGGCCCTGCCCAGACCGGTGGCCTTCGCGCCAGTGAACTCGGAGTGCTTCCTGGCGTTCACCAGGCAGTCATAGACCACCTCCGGCGGGGCAGGGATTACTTGCTTCTGCTTAATGCTTTTAGTTCTGGCGGCCATTTTCAGATAGGGTTAATCGAACCGGTCCGCGTACACTTCAACATACACCTGTCCAGGGAGCGGCCTGGCCGGGTTTGCCGCCAGCTCGCGCGCGCCGAACTTCCGGCCTACCAGGAAGGCGTACTTGCCTGAAGCGTTGGTGCATTCATATGTAGCGGTCAGCGGCCCGCCCAAGCCCATCAGCGAACCCAACGGACTGCTGTCGCCGAGCGGAGGCACGATGAACTTTCCGGTTCCGACGACGCGGAAAAGCAGTTGATCGCCTTCCATATCCGTGATCAGGCAACGGTTGTCGAACCTGATTTCGGTCTGGGACGTTGGGATGAATTGAAAGTTCGTCAGCGCCACGCCTTTGATCCGGCCTTCCACCGTGCCGACGTGAGTGCCAATCCCGGTTACGGGATTGAAGTCGACAACCGTGTCCCGATGGGTGAACAGGATTGGCAAGCCTGATCCCCTCCGCGCCTCAGCTTCACCCGCGCTCAGGGCTTCCTTCGCCGTTCCCGCCTGGCTCAGCCCAGCCGCTCCAAGCATGCCGGCCAATAGGTTTCGTCTTTTTGTCATCTGCTTTCTCCTTCTAGTGTTAAGAACCGTGTGTTTTCGCGCCCTTCGCGTTGGGGTAGAGGCCTTTCAGGCCGGTTTGTGTTGACTCTGGAACCGGACGTAGGTGCCCTTGGGAGGGACCCGCCAGCGCCACGATCGGCCTGACTGCCAATGCCCCGCGCGGATGTGTCAGCCGATGCCGCATGTCCTCAAACCCGCTCCTCCGGAAATGCACCTTGTTGACGTTACCAGAAACGATTGCCCAATTTCAATTAGGGATTTACGCACGGGGTCCAGGTTTCCTCCCGGTGCCGGGATACTTCACCGTCACCGTCCTGCCTTCATTGTCGTGGTACCGGCCCACGAAACCCGCAAAGCGGTTACTGCCCAGGGCTTCCGAACTGTCGAAGCTCGCACACCGGGTGCTTTTTCGAATTCCTGCTCAGAGCCAAACTTTGTGTTGACTTGCCCACGACGAAATACTTATGATCCTTTACTGGAGGCCAAGAGTAATGAAACGATCCCTTTTGCTGTCCGTCTTTGCCACCGCCCTGCTGGGGTCGGTGGCTGGTTTAGTGATGTTCAATCAGGTGAACAGCCCGCAGGTGACAGTCCATGCAGACCGCGGCGACAACGAAGCACGATGGCGCCCTCCTGCTCCGACCGCTCCGAGCGCGGTTGGCGCCTGGTGGGGCATCGCGCGTCCGTGCCCCGCGGACCCGGCGACCGACGCTTCTCACGTCGACCTTTGCAAGACGATTTGCGGCACTTGCACCTTCGTCCCTGGCGCGCTGCCTCCAGAGGTACCGATGATGCCGTCCATCCTTGCGGACGGAAACGTGGTTGTCAACGATGCGGGATCCATCCCGGTGTTTCATACGACGGCACAAGGCCAGTGGGCTGCGGATCCTGACGATCCCATTCAACTCCGCGGTCGCGTACGCTACCAGGCGTCGTTCGTTTGGCTCCAAGGGAGCGAGGACGAGATCTCGGGGCTTAAGGTAAAGCGCCAGTTCGTCGGCGTGGCCCGTCCGCGATTCGTTACGTACTTCGACAAGTCCAATCCGGACGAGATGTTTGGATACATCCAACCGCACTTCTTCCCGATCGTGGGCTCAAATGGTCTGGTAAACGTTCAGCCGTCCTCCGCGGCCGGGCCGTTCTATGGCAGCCACCTTCCAGTGCTTAACTTCCTTGGCGCCTTGCCCCAGGGATGCCAGAATAACCTGGGTTGCCTGGGGACGTATCACTTCACGATCCATCGAATCAAGCCAAACGTACCCAACTAAGGTACGACAACGAGCCGAGGGGGACCCGGATGGCGACGCCCGCCCGCCGCGTCCCACCTCGGCGAAGAAATTGCTCTCTTTCCGAGGGCATTTGAACCTGCGGCCGAACCGTTAACGACGCATAACCCGGCGTTCTCGAAAGGGCGTCGCGAGTTGTTGTCCAGACGTTTCGCCGCAAACAAACAGAGCTATCAATCACATTCAAAAGAAGGGATAAACTATGAAGAAAACTGCGTTGAGCTTCAGCTTGTTAGGCATCCTTGGTCTTTTCGCTGCGGTTGGTTTCTGGTCCAGCCTGCACGGCGAGCAAGACCTTCGCGACAGCAGCAGCCGCCACAGCCATCCAATCGTGGGCAGTTGGGACATTACCATCCCTGGCAGTCCGTTTCGGATCTTACGGACCTACGATGCGGCGGGCGGCGTGGTGGACGCATACGCTTTTCCCCCGTTTACTCCTACCCCCGGAGCTTTGATCAACAGTTCCGGACATGGAGTTTGGGTTAGGAGCGGGCCCAGGCAAATCAAGGCCTACGTTAAGTACTTCCAATTGGACCCAAGCCAAAACGCGAAGTTTCAGGTCCTCGATAGCATCGGTAGCGTCACAGAGGTCGTGACTCTTGACGGACGCGATCATTACACAAGTACGTTCACTACGAGCGTTGTGCGGCCCGACGGAACGCCTGTTCTTACGAATAACGGTGCGACCGATGGGAAGAGGATAAGGATCCCATAAACCGGCGCAGAGGAGGACATGCGTCAGAAAGTGCCGTCATGGTGCTGCTAATGGCGCCACAGAGGCGCCATTAGCAAAGAGCCGTTGCCGGTTTCGGAAGTTGGGCTCCCCTTGACAGGGCGGTATCCTTTGGGACAACGCGACTGTATCCTTTTCAGATCAATCCCGAATCGATATCCGCACGGGTCCCCCGGGACTCAAAACCAAGCGTTTCCGGATGCCTCGGGTTCACGACGATACCTCAGGAGCCGGCCCGCCCTCGTGCAACCTTCAGAAAAGTCAACCTACCGACGGCGAGGCAAAGCCAATCAAAGCCGACCGAACGCACTGACAAACCCAATTCCTGTCTACTGGGCCCTGGGACACCTCGGGCCGGCACGGGGGTTGTTGTCGGCATCCTTTAGATACATAGAAAGTAGATACATAGAAAGCGAAAGGGATTTCCTGTGCGGAGACTCGCGCGAGTCAGGCGAAGCGTCGCGCGCCGGGACTTGGCGGCTCGCCGAACCCGGTAAGATTCACCTCGGCGGCCGCCTCCGTCTTACGATGGAGGAATGACCGCGAGATTCGCTACTCAGACCGGGACCCAAGCCTACAGCACCCGCTTTCCAGAACAGACCCAACAGGGGTTCTACCGTTCTGTTGGCGAGCTGACGGTATCAAGCCTCGGGCTCGGCACCTACCTGGGTGGGCTCGATGAGGCCACTGACGAGGCGTACTCTCAGGCAATCGTTGCCGCCGTCTGTGGTGGTATTAACTTCCTCGATGCGGCGATCAACTACCGCCACCAGCGATCCGAACGCTCGATCGGAGTGGCCCTGGATTACCTTTTCCGGGGAGAGTTCGATCGCGAGCAGATTGTGGTCTGTACCAAGGCCGGCTTTCTGACGCCCGGCGCACTCAACCCTGCCACCCTGCGACCGGAGGAGATCGTGGGCCAGATGCACGCGATTGCGCCGGACTTTCTGAGCGACCAGATCGACCGCAGCCGCCAAAACCTGGGTCTGGAGACGATCGACGTGTTCTACCTCCACAACCCGGAAACCCAGCTCGGATTCGTGGACCGGCCGGAGTTTGAAAAGCGAATCCGGCAGGCGTTCGCCCGCTGTGAACAGGCGGTCGGCGAGGGCAGGATCCGCTGGTATGGCACTGCGACCTGGAACGGATTTCGAGTGAAATCCGACGCGGCCGAATGGCTGCCGTTCGAACGTCTGGTTCGGCTGGCCCGCGAAGCGGGCGGCGAAGACCATCACTTTCGTTTTCTGCAACTGCCGCTCAACCTGGCCATGACCGAGGCCTACGGCCGCGCCAACCAGCCTTGGCTGGGCCAGCAGATTTCCATTCTCGAGGCTGCCGCCAAGGCGGGAGTTCACGTTGTGGCCAGCGCGTCCCTTCTCCAGGCGAAACTGGTGAAAGATCTCCCTGAAGAACTCCGGGACAAGCTCGGCGCCTTCCAAACGGACGCTCAGAGAGCCATCCAGTTCACGCGATCCACTCCTGGCGTCGACGTCGCGCTCGTCGGCATGAGCCAGACCGCGCACGTCAGCGAAAACCTGATGCTCTCTACCGTGCCGCCGCTGACTTCGGAAGCGCATCACGGGCTGTTTCAATGACAACCGCGATCGAAGAAGCTGCGCCTTCATTCGTGGTCGATTGCGGCGACGCCGGACATCTCGAACGTTCGTTGGAAGCCCTCCCCAACCGCCCGGCCGTCTTTACTCTCTGGCCGCGGGAAGGACCGCCGCACCTGGCCAGAACGGCGCAATTGCGGCGCAGGCTGCTCCGCCTGCTGGGGGCGCGCGCTTCGCGTCTCGCCAATGTCCGGGGGGCCGTGGCGAGGGTCGATTGCTGGATCACCGGTTCCTCTCTCGAGTCGTTATTACGGCACTATGTCCTCGCGGCGACCCTCTTCCCGGATTCGTACCGGGATCTGGTCCGCCTTCGCATGCCGGCCTACGTGAAAGTGATTCTTGACAACCCGTTTCCTCGAACGCTGGTCACCACCCAGATCACGCGCGGCAACGGCCGCTGGTTCGGCCCGTTTCCGTCTCGCGCGGCGGCCGAACGATTTGAGACCGAGGTGCAGGATCTGTTCCAGTTGCGGCGCTGCCAGGAAGATCTCATTCCCTCCCCTAGCCATCCAGGCTGCATCTACGGAGAAATGGGCAAGTGCCTGCGGCCCTGCCAGGAAGTGGTCGGAGTGGACGAATACCGTCATGAGGCTGATCGGGTCGTCCACTTCTTCGAGACCGGCGGCCGCTCGTTGCTCGACTCGGTCGCCGCGGCGCGCGACCGCTTCAGCGCGGAACTCGACTTCGAACAAGCTGCCCGGCAGCATAAACGACTTGAGCAAATCGAAGCGATCGTGAACTCTCGGGGTCTGCTCGCCGCCGATATCGACTGTCTGTACGGAGTCGCCGTGACGGCCTCGCGAGAGGATGGCTGCGTCGACCTCCGCCTCGTTGGTCGCGGAGTGTGGGCCCCGGTCGAGCGCTTCGCCGTCGCCGCCCCTGGCGACCACGTGGTCTCGATGGATCAGCGCCTGCGGGAATGGGCGCGGAGCGTCGTTGTACCGCCTGCCTCTCCCCGCGTGAGGCAGGATCACCTCGCAATTCTCTCCCGGTGGGTTCACTCGAGTTGGCGGGACGGGGAATGGATCGCTTTCTACAACCTGGAGGCACTGCCGTATCGCAAACTGGTTCGGGCCATCTCCCGGACCGCGGCGGCGCGCGCGAACCCATGAAACGGATCTTGATTCTTCTGGCCGTGCTGGCCGCCCGGTCGCCCGGCCAGATAGTTCCGGACTCCCTGCTCCGAACGATTCTGGATGAAATCTCCGCGGACAATGTCCTGGAACACTCCCGGCAACTCGCCGCCCGTCATCGGCTGCCCTCGTCCCGGGGCTTCCTGGACGCCGCTCGCTACGTGCAACAGAAGGCCGCCGGGTCGGGGCTGAAGAATGTCCGCCTGGAGAAGTTCGAGACTATTGGTGAGGAATGGGACCCGCTGGAAGGCGAACTGGACGTCCTCGAGCCCGAACCGGTGCGCATCGCTTCCATTCCCGACACGCCGCTCGCGGCCATGACACGCAGCCGCGAGGGAGACGTCACGGGCGTGCTCATCGACGCAGGCGCCGGACACGACCCCGAAGACTACCGCGATCTCGATCTCAACGGCAAGATCGTGCTCACCCGATCGGTTCCTCCCGCCAATGTCTGGAGAGAGGCCGAGAAGCGAGGCGCGGTGGCGCTGCTCTGCGCCGAATCGCGCCAGTTTTTCGGGAGGGCAGTGCCGCGGGATGCGATTTCCTGGCTGCGAGCCCCGGAGGGCGCCTTCGCCATGGCCGTTAGCCCGATGAATGCCGATCGGCTGGCCCGTTGGCTTCGCGACGGCAAAAAGGTGAGGCTGCACATGCGGCTGAAGACCGCTGTGTCACGGCCGGCATTCCTGGGCCAGGTGATGGGCGAAGTACCGGGCGAACTGAAGGGACGGGACGTTGTCCTGGTTGCTCACCTCGACCACCCCAAACCCGGCGCCAACGACAACGCCTCCGGCAGCGCCGTTCTGCTCGAGTGCGCCCGCGTTCTCCACGCTCTCATGGAGAGCGGCCGCGTTCCGAGGCCCAAACGCGGCATTCGTATCTGGTGGACCAAGGAGATCGTTTCTCCTACCCGCTACTTCGAGCGTTATCCCGAGCAGAAAAAGGAAATCCTCCTCGCCGTTAACGTCGATCAGGCCGGCGGCGACCGGATGGCCGAAAACAACTTCGTCGTGATCTATGGGCCGGATTGGCTGCCCTCCTGGGCCGACGACTTGGTTCACGATCTCGTCGAAGATGTGGCGGCCCGGTATGCTCCCGCCGAAAAGGCGCCCTCCCGGCTGCTGATCGCGCCCGGCGGCAGCCTTCAGTCTTTTCGCGCCGTGTACTGGCCCTACGCCCCGTTAAGCGACCACGTCGCCTTTGAGTCCAGGACCGTCGGCATTCCCGCCATCAGCATGGCCGTTCCGTCCCTCAACGTGGTACACAGCGATCGGGACACGGTCGACCGCCTCGATCCCACCTGGCTGAAACGGACGACCTTGATCGCGCTGGCGTCTGCCCTGTTCGCCGCCAATGCCGGCCCAGAGGACGCCGCGGCCCTGCTGGAGGCCGTCTTCGTGCGGGCCGTGGCGCGCATCGCGGCCGCTGAGGACCGCCAGGGCCAGCTCAAGATCGAGCAGCAGAGGCTGGAATCGGTCAAAGCGCTCAGCAATGATGTCCAAGCGGAGCCTTATATGAAAAGGTTGCGGGCGGTGGTCGCGGCTCTGGAAAGCCGCTGACTCTACGCCCGGCCGCTCGACGCTGTCTTCACGAGAGGAACCTGTTTGTTCTTCAGGAGCTTAATGCCTTCGGGCGAGATGGCACGCTCCACCTGAACGTGCAGGCGGTGGCGCAGGAACTCTTCGAACGAAATCCAACGGCCTTTGTCCTCGATCGTTTGGGTCCACGTGCACATCCGGACAAACTCAGTCTCCAACGCGCGGACCTCCTGGAGGCTTCTCTGCAGGTCGGCGATCACCTTCTCGCGTTCGCGTTCGGCCAACCGCAACTGGCGATCATGAATCGCACAGCGGTGACCCAGGTACATCCCCACGCCTGCCAGCGTGAGGCAGTAGAAGGCAAACATCGTGGCCGCCCTTCCCTTGGGGAGGTGGCCATCCGGCAACGCGCCGCCCGCCACGACGGCCAGCACAATCGGGAGGACTAGCGCCACCGGAACCAGAAACCGGCTGATCTTTCCTCCGTAATACGGGGAGGAAAACACAGACGCGATTCCCCGGTCCGTTCGCAACGCCAGCGACCCGACCGCAACCGCGGCGATGCAACCGCCGGCAAACAGGTTCATTGTCGCTCGCGGAACGAGGGAATCCACCGCCGTGCTCAGGGTCCCGCCGATGACGCTGATCCAGGCCATGCCAAAAGCCCCGAGTGCCAGCGCGTCGGCGATGCGCAGGCGGATCTCGCCCGATTGGCTCCGCCAGATCAGGGAAAGTCCGAGCAGCACAAGAGCGACACCGGCTGGCATCGACGGTCTCGTCCGAACCTCGCCGACGACTTCGTCGATCACCCGCATGATCGGAGAATCAAACACTCCTGGCCACCAACGCGCCGCCCAACTCATCGAGGTCAGCAGCCCGACACCGATCGTCGCCATCGCCGGAACGATCGACCATTTGCGGCATGGCGTGGTCGACAGGAGCAGCAGGCTCAATGCCGAGCCGAACACTCCAAGCGCCGTGAACGGGGTAACCGGCCGGGCGCCGGAGCGCAGCACGACGAGATCGGCGTCTCCTGCCAGTGCGGCGGAAACCATCAGGACTACCAGGCTGATCGTGCCCAGCGCCAGCACTCGCGACAGATCGGGTTGTTGCACAGATTGTGCCACCATTCGCGTTCACTCCCCATTGTGACCGCCAGGGCGACCTTGACGAATCTTCAATTGAAATTACCTGCAACTGGGGTAAAAGGCAAGGGGCAACAAAAGATTCGACTTGCGGCCAATCAGCGAACAGGGACTTCGGTTCCGGCGCCACGGCGCATTCGCATCAGGTTCTCGATCATCCGCAACCCGCTGTTCTCCTTGGCGCTGAGGATGGATTCCGGATGGAACTGAACCGCCTCCATCGGCAACTCCCGATGCCGTACGCCCATGACTACCCCATCGTCGGATTCGGCGGTGACTTCCAGACACGCCGGCAGCCTTGGCCGGACGGCGAACAGAGAATGATAACGACCCACGGTAAGAGACGCCGGCAACCCCTCGAACACGCCTTTGCCGTCGTGGCTGATCATCGAAGGCTTACCGTGCATAGGATAATCCAACACGCCGAGTTCGCCGCCGAAGGCTTCCACCATCCCCTGCAGGCCGAGGCACACGCCGAAAACAGGGATCCCTCGCTCCGCCGCGTGCCGGACCAATCCGGGCACGCCATAGTCTGCCGGCCGTCCGGGGCCCGGCGAGATCAGGATCAGGTCCGGCCCAATTCGTTGAACCAACTCAACCGGGAAGCCCCACCGGTACGTCACCACTTGAGCCCCGGCCTGCCTCGCGTAGTTCGCGAGCGTGTGGATGAAACAATCGTCGTTGTCCACCAGCAGCAGTTTCATGCCTTCGCCCGGTCGGGCCGGCAACTCAGCCGTCTTGGCCTTGGCCTTGGGCTTTGGCTTGGCGCCGCCCAGTATGTCGAAAAAACCGGTCGCCTTCAGCCGCGTTTCCTGTTCTTCCATGGCAGGGATGGAATCGTAGAGCAGTGTCGCGCCTACCGGATACGACGCCATCCCGTTCCGCAAATAAGTGGTGCGGATCAGAATGCCTGTATTGATGTCGCCATTCAGGGACAGCATGCCGACGGCGCCGCCGTACCAGCCGCGCGCGTCCTTCTCGAGATTCTCGATTTCCTGCGCCGCCGCTTTCTTCGGCGCGCCGATTACGGTGACGGCCCACATATGACTCAGGAAGGCATCCAGCGAATCAAACCCCTCGGCAAGGTAGCCCTCAACATGATCCACCGTGTGAAACACGCCCGCGTAGGATTCGATCAGTCTGCGCCCGATCACTTGCACCGACCCGGGCTCGCAAACTCTCGATTTGTCGTTGCGATCGACATCGGTGCACATCGTCAGTTCCGATTCCTCTTTTGCCGACACCAGCAGGTCCCGGATACTGTCCGCATCCCGCATCGGATCTCCGGTACGGCGCGCGGTTCCCGCAATCGGGCACGTCTCCACCCTTTTGCCCTCGACTCGCACGAACATCTCCGGCGATGCTCCCACCAGTTGCTCCTCGCCGAACTGCAGCAGAAACTCATACGGGCTGGGACTCTTCTGTTGCATCCGCTCGAACAGGGTGGACGTCTTGCCCGAATACGGAGCCCGGAAGGTCTGCCTCAGCACGACTTCGTAGTAGTCGCCCCGGCGCATCCCTTCGCGGACACGCTCCACATTTGCCATGTACACTTCCCTCGTGTGGTCGCTCTCGATCACGCCTTCCGGTTCGGTCGAGGCTCCGGGCTTCGGGATTGGCTCGCCGCCCCGCTCCAGCGCGATCGTCGACAGGTGGTCTCGCTCGAAGTCGTATTGATATCGCTCGATCTGCTCCTTCTTCCGGTCCATGAAGTAAATGTCATCGCACAGAAACAGATGCAGGTCCTGGTGCCCTCCGCGCGGCAGACGTCTCTCGATGGGTTCGAACTGGAACAGGAGGTCGTATCCGAACGTGCCCACCAGCGCCAGCCTCGAGTCGTTCACCGGCCGGAATTCCTCGGTCAGCGCGCGCAGGATGGAGAAAGCCGACGGCTGTTTGCTCCGTTCTTCTTCCGGGAACAGCTTCGGAAGAGGCTTCAGGACGCCGTGTAAGGTGGATCCTCGCGCCTCGAAGGAATCCCAATGGGGATGGCCTTCGAGCACCGGGAGCAGGAGTTGATTGACGATTTCACCGCGCACATTGAGCGGGCGAAATTCCATCACGCGATCCCAGGCCACGATTTCCAGCGGCGGCCGCGCCGAACCGATATCCCAACGCGAATAGCGCCCCGGGTACTCGTATCCGGACGATAGGTAGATGCCGCGGTAGGAGTCGAGATCCCACAGCAGCCGCTTCAGTCCTCTCTTGAAGGGGACTTTGGTGACGGTGCGGAGGACGGAGATACCGCTCCGCGTCGTGTGCTGCGAGCTGGACATGAATGACCTCGGATTCCTTCTACAATATCATTCGCCCCGCGGCCTATTGGCGCAGCCGGGCGCTCATTGCTTTGAGTTTGCGATACATGGTCGTCTTGCCGATCCCGAGCAGCTTCGCGGTCTTCGCCTTGTCAAAGCCGGTAACCTGAAGGGCGCGCATGATGGCCTGGTGTTCCAACCGCTCCAGGTTCAGTTCGCTCGACACAAACGCCTCGGCCGTGGACGGCGCCGCCGATTTCCCTTCCACCCAGACCGGCAGGTGCTCGGGTCCGATCAGATCCTGCGGACAATGAATCGCGGCATGCTCGATCGCGTCCCGTAGCTGGCGGACATTGCCCGGCCAATGGTAGCCGGCCAAAGCGGCCAGGGCTTCGCTCGACAGCGCCAACTCGCGCCGCGCGGGATTCTGCCGCATCAAAAAAACCCGCGCCAAAGCTGGAATGTCCTCGCGCCTTCGACGCAGCGACGGAATCTCGATGGTCAGCACGTTCAGACGGTAGCAGAGATCCTCGCGAAAGCGCTTCCACTGCGCCAGTTGATCGATGCGCCGGCTGGCCGACGAAAGAACGCGCAGGTCGATCTCCGACTCGGCCGGCGCGTCCAGCAGCCGAGCCAGGTCCTGCTGCACACCGTACGGCGTCTCGCTGATCTCCCGCAGATAGAGCGTGCCCCGGTGAGCGGCGCGCACCATCGCCCCCCGCCCGTGAGCGGCGCCGAACAGGAGAGCGTCCAGTAACTGGGGCGACAGCGAACCGCACTCCACCGTCACGATCGGCCGCCCGCTCCTCGAACTGAGCTGGTGGATCGCGTATGCCGCCAACCGCTTGCCGGAGCCGGGCTCCCCAGTGATGTGCACCGCGCACTGCAGCCTGGCGGCATGGTGAATCTGCACGAACAGATCCTGCATCGCCTGGCTGCCGCCGATCATGCCGGCTTCACCCAGACTCTCCCGCGCCTGCTTGAGATCTGCCTGTTCCGAGTGCACGCGCTCGATCTGGAGCCGCAGTGCCTCCAACGCTTCCCGCGCTGCCGGCTCCGGCGGGACGCCTCCCGGCGCCTCGACGATGTCAAAGGCGCCCCCTCGCATCAACCGCGTCAGCCCGCTCGTCGGCGGCGGAGTGCGAAACAGGAACACCGTCTGCAACTCGGGCCGGGCGGCGCGCCAGCGCTGTAAATCGGCGGGGAGCGCGTCTCGAAATTCCTCTTCCGCGATCAGCAGTCCCTGGGCCCCACTGGCCGCCAGCGCCTCGTCCACCGAATCGTGATCGCACCACACCAGCGCCTCATCGGCCCATCGGGACAGCACGCCCGAACCGGCGGCGATGAGAATTCGTGGCGCGGTGCGTGTCACTTTGCTTGCACTCATTCCTCGAGAGCAGGAAGGTTCTCGCGATAAATATCGATGTCCTTATCGCCCCTTCCGGACAGGTTGACCACAAATACCTCGCCCTTGGCCGAGGGCGCCTCCCGGGCCGCCTGCGCCACCGCGTGGGCCGATTCCAAAGCCGGAATGATACCCTCCAGACGCGACAGGAGTTGCGCCGCGTCCAGCGCCTCCCGGTCCGTAACCGAAACGTACCTCGCCCGGCCCAGTTCCCCCAGCCGCGCATGCTCCGGCCCCACCGAAGCGTAGTCCAGGCCCGCTGAAACCGAATGGGTCAGGGCGATCTGCCCGTCGTCGTCCTGCAGCACGTAGCTGTAGCAACCGTGTAACACCCCCGGACGCCCGCCGCTGAATCGTGCCGCGTGATCGCCCAACGTCGCACTCCGCCCCCCCGCCTCGACGCCCACAAGTTGTACGCCTTCGTCCGCCACAAACGGATGAAAGATCCCGATCGCGTTGCTCCCTCCTCCCACGCAGGCCAGGATCCGGTCCGGCAACCGTCCTTCGGCGTCCACGATCTGCCGCCGCGTCTCCAGTCCGATGACGCGGTGGAAATCGCGAACCATCAGCGGATACGGATGCGAACCCAGGGCCGAGCCCAGCAAATAGTAGGTCGTTGATACGTTCGTCACCCAGTCGCGCATGGCTTCGCTAATAGCGTCCTTCAGCGTCCGGCTGCCGGTGCGGACAGGTTCCACCTTCGCCCCCAGCAGCCGCATGCGAAAGACATTCAGCCGCTGCCGCCGCATGTCCTCTTCGCCCATGTAGACTGTGCAGTCGAATCCCAGCAGCGCGCATACCGTCGCCGTTGCTACGCCGTGCTGTCCGGCGCCGGTCTCGGCGATAATGCGGCGCTTGCCCATCCGGCGCGCCAGCAGTGCCTGGCCAAGCGCGTTGTTGATCTTGTGCGCGCCCGTGTGCAGCAGGTCTTCGCGCTTCAGATAGATCCGCGCGCCGCCGCAGTGCCCGGTCAGCCGCCGCGCGAAATAGAGCGCCGTCGGCCGCCCGGCATAGGTGTTCAGCAGCTCCGTCAACTCGCTTTGAAACGCTTCGTCGGTACGCGCTTCGCGGTAGGCCTGCTCGAGTTCCTCGAGCGGCGCCATCAGCACCTCCGGAACGTAACGGCCGCCGTAGGCGCCGAAATGTCCGCCGGCATCAGGTTCGGAAACAATCATGAGGTTTTCACCGCCGCCAGAAAGGCGGCCATCTTTTGAAGATCCTTAACTCCGGGCCGGGTCTCGATGCGCGAACACACATCTACGCCCCATGGCCTGGCGATGCGGATCGCTTCAGCGACGTTCGAAGCGTCCAACCCGCCCGCCACGATCACGCGGCGCGACAGGCCTGCCGCACGGCGCCAGTCGAAGGACAACCCGGTGCCTCCGCGCAGTTGGTCGGAGGGAGTGTCGAGCAGGAAAGCCTCGGCCTCCGGCCATCGATCGAGGGCGGACGGCGCGAACTCATCGGTCACACGGATCGCCTTCCACACCCGGAGCCCTGGCGGAAAATCCTCGGCTGTCTCCTCCCCGTGAAGCTGCACGATGTTCAGTCCGGCGATTTCCGCGATCTCGGCGACCCGCTCTTTCGGCTCGTTCACGAACACGCCCACGCGGAGCACCTCTTCCGGCAGCCTCCGCCCGATTGCATACGCTGCTTCCGGAGGCACCGACCGCGGGCTCTTCGAATAGAAGTTGAATCCCACGGCGGCCGCCCCATAGGTCGCGGCCGCCAACGCATCCTTGAGGCTGGTGACGCCGCAGATTTTCACCATCATGCGGGAGCCGCCAGACTGCGCAGCGCCGCAACCGGATCGGCCGATTTCATCAGGTGCTCGCCCACCAGAAAGGCCTGATACCCCGCCGCCATCAGCCTTTCCACGTCGCCGCGTGAATGAATTCCGCTCTCGCTGACCTTCAGCACTTCCGCGGGCATGCGTCCGGCCAGCCGCAACGATGTATCGAGAGCGACCTCGAACGTCCGCAGATTGCGATTGTTGACCCCTATCAGGTCAGCCCCGGCGTCGAGCGCAACCTCCAGTTCCGCCTCGTCATGAACCTCCACCAGCGCCGCCATCCGGTAGCGCGCGGCCAACTCGCGAAACTCCCGGATCTGCCGCCCGGTCAGGATCGCGACAATCAGAAGAATCGCGTCAGCGCCCGCGGCCGCGGCCTGGTGAACATGAAAAGGATCGATCGTAAAGTCCTTGCGCAACACCGGCACGGTCACGGTGTTCCGCGCCGCCTGCAGGTCCCCGAGCGAGCCCTGAAAGAACCGCTCGTCCGTCAACACGGATAAGGCGGAGGCGCCGCCGTCTTGGTACGCCCGGGCGAGGAGCGAAGGGTCGAAGTCGTCGATCAGCAGGCCCTTGCTCGGCGAAGCCTTTTTGATCTCGGCGATCACGGCCGGGCCTGGTCCGGCGAGCGCCTTACGAAAATCGCGCCGGTCCGCCACAGACGCTTCAGCGCGCCCTTCCACGCCTTCGCGATGCGCTTCGCGCAGTTCCTCCCGCTTGCGAACGACAATGCGGTTCAGGATGTCCGGAACGGTTGTGACCAAGAATCTGCCCTTGAAAACAACTATCGTACCAGACGCCTTTTTGAGGTCATCTGAGGGCGGCCCTGGGAGTCCCGTCCGGCTCGGCGGGATTCGGCAGCTTTCGCTCCGCGTGATAGCCTGGACGCACCTGTTCGACGATCCGGGCCACCGGCCGGGCCATCACGTCGAAGTACGGTTTCGGATAGACGCCAATCGCCAGGGCCCACACCAGCAGAGGCGCGAACACCAGCACCTCCCGCGCCGACAGATCCTTCAGCCCGGCGTTCGATTCCACCAGGTTGCCGAGCATCGTCCGCTGGAACAGCCACAACAGATACGCCGCGCCCAGTGCGATCCCCACCGCGCACCAGAAAGCCCACCAGAACGACATCTGGTAAGCGCCCTGCAAGATCGTCATCTCCCCGATGAATCCATTGAGCGGAGGCATGCCCATTGAACTCAGCGCGGCAATCAGGAAGACGATGGTGAATACCGGCATCACCTTGAGCAGTCCTCCGTATTGGGAAATGTCCCGCGTGTGGCGCCGCTCGTACACGACGCCGACGATCAGGAAGAGCATTCCGGTCGAAATGCCGTGATTCACCTGCTGCAGCACGCTCCCGGCGATCCCCGCCGGGTTCAGCGCAAAGATACCCAAAGTGCAGAAACCCAGGTGGCTGACCGACGAATAAGCCACCAGTTTCTTCCAGTCCTTCTGCATCAGCGAGACGAGCGCGCCGTACACGATCGCGATGATCGACAGCAGTGCGACGATGCTGACCACCTTCGGATCGCGGGCGGTATCCGGCACCATCGGCAGGGAGAAACGGATGAAGCCATAGGTTCCCATCTTCAGCAGCACGCTGGCCAGCACCACCGATCCGGCCGTCGGGGCTTCCACGTGCGCGTCCGGCAGCCACGTGTGGAAGGGCCACATCGGCACCTTGACCGCGAACCCGAGGAAAAGACCCCAGAACACCCACCATCCCATCGCGCCCGGCAAACGCACTTTCATCAAATCGGCCAGCGCGAAGCTGGCCGTGTGGAACTGCTCGCGATGCTGGGTGTAGAGGGTCAGGATCGCCAGGAACATCAACACCGATCCCAGCAGGGTATAGATCACAAACTTCATCGCCGCGTACGAACGCCGCGGCCCCCCCCAGATGGCGATGATAAAGTACATCGGGATCAGGGTCACTTCCCAGAACATGAAGAACAGAAGGCCATCCATGGCCACGAACACACCCAGCATGCCCGTCTGCTGAAGCAGGAAGAAGGCGTAGTATTCTTTCTCGCGATGGTCGATGGCTTTCCAACTCGACACGATTGCCAGCAGGCCAACCAGCGTGGTCATCACCACCAGTAGCAGGCTGATGCCGTCAATCGCCAGATGATAGGAGGCGCCAATCGACGGAATCCATGCCGCCTTTTCAACGAACTGGAAGTCCTGGCCAGGGTCGAACCGGATCCACAGCGCCAGGGAGGCAAGAAAGCTGGCCGCGGCGGCGCCGATCGCGGTAAGGCGAATCGCGTTGCGGTTGGAAGACGGGATCAGGAACAAAGGGATCAGGCCGGCCAGGGGAATGAATAGGACCAGACTCAGCAGGTTAGCCATGGAAGGACCATTATAGGTCCCGAATTCGCCTTAGACGAGCCCCATGGACCACTGGAGTGATTGCCGGGATCGGCGGAATTGTGATGAACTGTGAGAGACGTCAGACAAGCGGAGTCATTTGAATGCGTAACCGGTTCTGTTTGATCCTTACGGTGCTTCTCGCCCTTGCCTCCTGCGGCCGCGATCCCAACGTGGTCAAGGTTCGCTATCTCGAAAGCGGTAACCGTTACTTCGAGAAAGGCAAGATCCGCGAAGCCATGATCATGTACCGCAAGGCCATCCAGACGGATGGCAGGTACGCCGACGCCTACTACCGCCTCGCCAAGGCGGAGATCAAGCAGGCGCCCGCCAACGCGTTGCCGACAGCCGCCGTTGGCCCTCTGCGCCGCGCCGAGCAGTTGTTCCCTGAAGGAAGGCCCGAGAAGATCGAATGCCAGGTGAGACTTGCCGAAATCTATATCAGCTACTTTGAACTGGCCAAGCTCGACACTGCCCTGGTAGACGATGTGGACAAGACAATCAAGACTCTATTGAAAGACACCGAGTCCTACGACGGCCACCGCCTCAAGGGGCGCTTTCATCTGGCGCTCGCCATCGACGGGCTGAAACGTGGCGCCCAGTCGACCATCGACCGCGAGGTCCCCGTTGCCCTGGCCGAACTCGAGCGGGCCAACCGCATCAAACCCAACCAGGTCGACACCGTCCCGTACCTGTGCAAAGCGCTGGTTTCTCAGAACCGTCACCAGGATGCCGAGAAACTCTATCGGTCGCTCCTCAGTCTTCACAAGAACTACCTGCCCGGCTACCAGGAGCTATACATTCTCCTACGCCTGTACCTGAACCGGCCGGACGAGGCCGAAGAACTGCTCAAACAGGAGATTCGCGATAATCCCAAGGAACATCGCCTTCTGATCAACCTCGCCCAGCACTATTACGACCTGGGCAAGCGGGAGCAGGTCGTCAAGATGCTCGAGCAACTCAAGCAGCGTGCCAAGGAGTACCCGCAGGCTTATGAGAACGCCGGCGATTTCTACTTCCGTTTAGGCGATGGGGCCGAGGCCATTCGCCAGTACGATGAAGGGATCAAGTCGGGCGTGGGCGACAAGGCCCGCTACCAGAAGCGCATTATTGAAGTCCATATGGCCCAGGGACGGCGCGAGGAGGCCCGCAAGGTCAACGACCAGATCCGCGAGGCTAATCCGAAGGATTCCGATGCGATGGCCCTCCATGGCATGCTTCTCCTCGAAAAAGGGGAGATCGATTCGGCGACCAGCCAGTTACGGGCCGTCATCGCGCGTGCGCCTGACAATTTTGTGGCCCATTACAATCTCGGCCGTGCCTTGCTCCAAAAGCGCGACGTGGAGAACGCCAGGGTCCAGTTCGCCGAGGCCATTCGGCTGCGGCCGACCTATCTGCCTGCCCGCCTGGCCGTGTCGCAGATCGAATTGTCGCGCCGCGAGTACTCCAAAGCTCTCAAGACCACCGACGAGACCCTCCAGATCGCGCCGTCAAACATTCCCGCGCGGCTGATTCGCACCGCTGCGAACCTGGGCCTCGGGAATAACCCTCTCGTCCGCAATGAACTCGATATCATCCTCAAGGCAGCGCCCAACAATAAGGATGCGCTCTTCCAGATGGGGGTACTCTCGGCCATCGAGAAAGACTTCAAGCAAGCCGAAGACTACTACCGCCGCTGCTACGACCTGAATACCGGCAACGCCCGGGGACTGATGGCGCAGGTCGAGTTGATCATGGGCCAGAAGCAGCCGGAACGTGCCATCCGGATCCTGGACGAAGAGATCCAGAAGTATCCCAGCCGCCTCGAGTTTCGCGTCGCCAAGGCGAACCTGTTGACCCGTTCGGACCGTTACGACGATGCCCTGGCTGAATACGAGTGGCTCCTCAACCGCCTGGACAAGAACTCGCCCATGGCCGGCGACATTCTCCTTCGCCTCGGTGAAACGCTGCGCCGCAAGGGCGACGGCGATGGCGCCATTGCCGCTCTCCAAAAGGCCAAGGTCATCCTCCCGAACAACTCGCTGGTTCTGAACACGCTGGCGTTGCTCCTTGACGGAGCGGGACGCAAAGAGGAGGCCCGCCTGGCCTATCTGGATACCCTCCGCGTGGAACCCGAGAACGGCGTCGTCTTGAACAATCTCGCGTTCCTGATCGCCAATTCTCCCAGCGGCGACCTCGATATGGCTTTGACATACGCCCAGAAGGCGAAGCAAAAGCTGCCGCAGGTGCCCGAAGTGGCCGACACCCTGGGGTTGATTTACCTCAAGAAGAACCTGCCCGACGACGCGATTGAGATCTTCAAGCAGTGTGTGGGCAAAGTACCGACCTTCTCCACCTACCGGTATCACCTGGGCCTGGCGCTGCACAAGAAGGGCGACATGGTTCGCGCCAAGGAAGAGTTCAAAGCGGCGTTGGCCAACAAGCCCAATCGGGACGAAGAGAAGGACATCAAGCAACTGCTGGCCCGCATCGGCTGAAGCTCACGGTCCGGGTGTCGCAGGCTCTTGGGTTTGGCCCTTCGTCGGCGGCGCTAGCTCGCAGGGGAACTTCAGTTCACCACGTCAAACCGTGCACCCGGCTCTCGCCGGGATCATACCGGATCGTCACCGCAAAGAAGTCCTCGCGCCGTCCGCGCTCTGGCGGGACATTGATCTGGACGTAGGTAAACCCGCGGGCGACCCAACTGACGTAACCATCCGTCTCGGACCGGACGAGCGGCTTGTCGTTCATCCAGACATCCAGGTCCCGCGCCTTCGAAAAAGGCAGCCTGAGCCGGAACGCCAAGCCATGCTCGATCGCCGTCTCCGCGTCCGTGCTGCCCCCTTCGATCATGACGTTCGAGGTCGGCCCCCACTGGCCGGGGCCTTCCGGGAACCCCGCGACGATGCTTCTGATTCGATCGGACGCCATGGTTGCCGCGAATGCTTTCAAAGAGGTGTCCCCGAGATAGCGGGCCCGCGCCCGCCGCGAGGTCGCGCACACATAGAGCAGGCGGCCCACGGCGTGCGGCCGGTTCTCGCCGTGCGTCAACTGCGCCTGCTTGTTCCATAGCTCGATACGGCTCCGCCGGCGGGCCGCCGCCGTGGTTCCATACGCCGTGATCAGATTGTAGCCTTCCTTCGCGATCACCCTCACCGGATAGCCCGGGTAGAATTCGCCCGGCCAGATCTCGTTGCCGATGCGCAGCAGCCGCCGGTGCCTCAAGAACCCGCTGCGTTCCCAGCCGATCTCGCTCGCGAGCGGCATGGTGTGGTAGTGATGATACCCGTACAGCGCCGCGTACACCTTCTGCACTCCGCTCACGACCACGCCCTTCGCGGCCGGCGTGCGTACTCCTCCCCACAGTTTGTAGGCCGGAATCCCAATATCGGCACCCGCGGTGAACAGCCGTTCGGCGTCCTCTTCCAGTTCATCGGAAGGATAGCCTTCCTCGAGCGCGGCCTGATCCATCAGCCGGATGATCTCGTGGTGATAGGGCCGCAGCGTGATGTTGGAATACGCGCGTCCCGTGCTCTCGATCTGATACGCGCCGGGGTACGGAAGCGTGTTGCCGTGCAGGTCGGCATGCACCTCCGCTTGGAACTCGTCGAGCACGCTCTTCACCGCCACCGCCTCGGGACACCGCTCCGGATCCTCCGGCCCGTTGATCGTCCAGCCCGTGTACGGGTCGCGTCCCAAGGCGTTGGCCAGTCCGGAGGTCTTGGCGTGGTCGACGTACGAGTCGGGGTTGACCACCGGCATCGCCATCACCACCTGGCGCTTCAGGACCTCGCGGGCACCAGGATCGCCGGAGAGCAGCCATTCCATCAGGGTGAGTGTGCTGGTAGCGCCCGAGTGCTCCTGCCCGGCGTGCAAGGCGGTCAGCAGGGTGTGTTCTTTCTGTTCCGCCGGCGCCTCCGGATCGGTGATGCGGGCCGCATAAACCGGCCGGCCTCGGATAGACTTCCCCCGCACCGCAAGCTGAAACAGCCTGGGATGCGAACGGGCCCATTGTTCGAGGCGTGCGGAGATCTTCTCAAACGCCGGGGCGGTTGGCGGGCCAAATTGCGCAAACAACGGCGGGGCGGAGATCAAGGGAATTCCGAAAAGAGTGCGTCGGGTCATAGTCATGAATCCGTGCCGCGACCTTCAGTGCCGCGACCTTCCGTGCCGCGACCTTCAGAGCCGCGACCTTCAGAGCCGCGACCTTCAGAGCGCGACCTTCAGAGCCGCGACCGTAAGGGAGCGGTGGCGTATTGAAGAAACAGGAAAAAACAGGGATGGTCACCCCGTTTCCCGACCACAAATCGTTGGTTCTCCACAAAACGTTGATCGGGAAACGGGGTGGCTGTCCCGTTTTTTCACTGCCTCTCGGCGACCTTTGTCCGTTGAACCATTCAAGAAATGAGCACACTACCGTGCCACCCAAATCGGCGACGACCATGCCATCTGATCGTCCACCTGGACTACCCTCACATAGTAATAGGTCGAGGCCGAACGCTCGTCGCGGTCGGCGTAGGTGAATTCGACCTCCTGCTTCATCGGATGCAACGCGTGCACGAAGCGGTTGTTGCGGATGACATCGATCTGGCGGACCGCCTTTGTGCCGAGAATCTTCACCCGCAACCGGGCATCGCCGGCCGCTTGGGCGATGTCGCCTTGAAGGTATTCCCTGCCCCCGATCTCGAGGCGGTAGTCCAGGACGATGTTGTCGGTCGCCGCGTAGGAGTGCCGGCGCCGCATTGCATCCAGCAGTCCCTCGCGCGTAAAGTCCGTCACCAGCGTGCAGGCGTATGAAATGTGCGTCGAAAGGTGATCTGAGCTCGCCTGCACGCCAAGCTTGTAGCCCTTGGCCCAGGCGTTCCAGACGTAGCCCGCCGGCCGAAACCCGCCCGGCGCCGACGCCGGGTCCGCCGCGTTTGCGGCCTTGGGCGCGCCCTCGTACTCGGCCGACACCCGATCGCCCTGGTAGATCTCCACCAGAGGCTCCACCTCCGGATCGTTGTCCCGCCAGTCGGTTCCCATCGTCGATGCCGAAGTGTGCGAGATGGCGATCCCGCCCAGGCGGCGGAGATACTCGTATAACCCTTTGGCCCCTGTCTGAGCCTTTTGTTCTTCGGGCGGGATGGGCAGCGTCGGATTCCCGCGCTTGGCGAACATCACGTTGCGATGGCCGTTCGGATAGCTCAGGCTGCGCTCGTACCCGTAGAGCGGTGCAAATCCGCCCGGCAGGTGAAACACGTCCGCCATCTGTTGCAGCAGCCAGTTGACGTACTCGACATCCGGCCCGCCGTTGCCGTTGTGTTCGCTCACCCCAAGAAAGTCCAGCGAAGCGGCGTCGAGCGCGTAGCGGTAGGTCTGCTGCAGGCTCCCGTCGTTGTTCCCGTCCATTGAGAACTCGGTGTGACGGTGCGTGTCCCCGCGCACGATCCGGTACGTCGAGCCGCCGGAATTGATCGTGTACGCCCGGACCTTCTTCAGGTCTTCGGGCTCGCTCGCATGGGAGGGGAAGTCCTCGTACGTGAGCGAAGGACGCCTCCGCAGCGTGGGCTCTCCCTTTGCGGCGGGCGGCGCCGGTACCAGGCCGGCATGGACGTCGGAGTGGCTGAACAGATACTCGTCGAAGTCGCGGCCATCGGTTGGCCACGCGGCCACCAGATTCCCTTCGGCATTCGGGGCCACGGCCCAACGCATGTCCTGCCGGCCCGCGGAAAACGGAAGGTCCACCGGCTGAGTCCATGCCGAGCCATCGAACGCCACGCCGTGAATCTCCCAGGCGGCCCGGTGCGAAGGGGCCTCCGGGTGGACGCCGCGGAACTTCACGTTCCGGTGGCGGAAGAACAGCCAGATCCGCCCGGTCCCATCCGCCGCCAGCGACGGGTAGTCATTGTAGTCGCGCGCCGGCGTCGGCAGCGCCTGGTTGACGTCCGCCGGCTCCTTCCATTCCGCCCCATCGCGCACGGCCAGGCCGATCCATCGCGACTGGTACAGCGAGGTCGCCTGCTTCCGCAGCAGGAAGCCGGTGTCCTTGCCCCAGTGGAAACCGCTCTCGTTCCAGGCAATCCACACGCGGCCTTTCGCATCGCAGGCGACGGTCGGGTGCGCCTCGAACTTGGGCGAATCGGCCACCGCGAGCGGAGCGTCCCACGTTCCGTTTCTCCAGGTGCGCATGCGGATGTCGTAATTGCCGCGGGCGTAGGTGTCCCAGACGACGTGAACGCCGCCCGCCCGGTCGATCGCCACAGCCGGCTCCCAATCGTTGGCCGGCGAGTCCGACACCCGCTCCGCCGCCGACCACGAGGTCCCATCCAGACGCCGCGCGAAGATATCGGACTTGCCGCTCCGGAATCCCTGCCACACCAGCCACAGCGTCCCGTCCGGCGCGTTCGCCAGCCGATGGTAGACGTCCGGCTGCGGGTCGGTAGTGAGGCGCTCCGTCTTCGACCATTTGCCCGCATCGAGGGAGCGCCCGTACAGATCCCAATTGCCATTCAGTTGTTGGGACCAGACCGCCCACAAACGATCCTTACGGTCCCGGCCCAGTTGCACCAGGAACACATCGCCGGGTCTCTCCAGAACCCGCTCGGGCGCAGACCACGTGCCGGCTCGCAGGCTTCGCAGCCACACTTCGTTCGCGCCGCCGCGGTAGCCGGTCCACGCCACGTACATCGCGCCTCCAGGCCCCTGCGCGACGGTCGCGAAGTCGTTCTCGAAATCAGGCGCGGACAGCCGGACGGAGAAAGGCACGCGGTTGACGCGAACCGACCCGTTCAACACCCGCAGCGGACGGCCGGACTCGATCGAAGCCGGTGTCACCGTGAACCGGCCGTGCGGTGTAGCGACGTCAATCGTCTGGACGCTCTCGCTGAAGTCGGCGACAAGGCCGGAGCTCTCGACGAACGGGGCGACGGGCACAGGGGGTTCCGGTTCCCACGCGCGGCGCTTAAAGGGGGAACCCTGGCGGGATTCGAGACGCCAGGTTCCGTCTGGCCGAACGGCGTCGCCCTTTCGGGGTCTCCACAGTCGAATCCCGCTGAGCTTTCCGCCATTGCGGGTAAAGGAGCCATCCCATCGCCGGGGCTGAGCGTCGGTGACGCCGAATTCGAACAGAAGCGACACGACACCCGTGGCCTGCGGCGCCGGCTGGCCCGATTGCGAGTAGCCGCCTCGGGCCCAGAGCAGGAATAGAACGGCGCCCACTCCGGCGGTCAAGGCGAGGAGCCAACGAGCGGCGAGCGTACGGGACATGGTGTTTTCGAGCGTAGCGGACTCCCGCGGAGCGAGTGTGCTAGACTTTGTTTTGGGCGGTTTCGGCATCACTTCCCTCCCCTTTTACCCTTGTGGGCGCGTAGCTCAATTGGCAGAGCAAGTGACTCTTAATCACTAGGTTGAAGGTTCGATTCCTTCCGCGCTCACCATCCGAATCAAATCACTTACCGACTACTGAAATTGTCGATGAGGCGCCTGATGTGGGGACTTTTGTGGGGACGGGACTGCTCGCCTCGGCCATCTCCTGGCAGCCGTGTTATCCTCAAGTCGTGAAGTCGGCAATTGACCCCTGACCGCTTTCGCAGGGCCACCCACGCGCCCCAAAACGTCCGTAATCGGCTCACCTCACTGACATGGGGGCAGCCGGGCGCATAGTCGGTTCCTCCGGTGACTGTGCCCAATTCTGTGCCCACCCCCAGCACAGAAGCGTTTCTCACCGTTGTGAACTGCTTCGGCACCCTACCTTTGAAGTTGTTGACCGCAAAGAGCGTTAGGCAACGGTAAGCAATCGTTGGCTCTTCTGCTAAGTTGTTGATTTCGTGTCGCCACTTGCCTTCTAAGCAAAGGGTCGCTGGTTCGAGTCCAGCCGGGCCTACCACCGGTACCTTCCAGTTACTTGGCGAATAGAGTGAATGCGGCTCCAACCGCGGTCAGGCGGCCGGGCCCTCCAGGCGCTGCAACCGGGTATCGAAGTTCTGGCGCATCGACTCGACGTTGCGGCTGAACTCGGCAACTTCGAGGCTCGTCTGAGCAACTACGCGACCCGTCTCAGCAACTTCGCGGCTCGTCTCAACAACTACGCGGCTCAACTGGTCGACGACGCCAATCACGCCGTTCAGCTTGCCTTCCATTTCGTCCATCCTCTGACGAAACTTGGCAAACTCCTTTTCGCTCGAGTCCTGCATGAGCACCTGCGACTTCAGCAGCATTTTGTGCTCCGCCCGGAACTCCTCATGGTCCTGAATCATGAGCTCGAGCGCAGCCTCGATACGGTCCAATCGCGACCGCCCGTCGTTTTGCCCGTTGCCGTCCATCACCTCACCTGTCTTCAAGTATGCACGCAAGCTCCGTGCCGCCGCAATGTCGTGCGGTTCCGCTACAATCAAGACCACCGTGGCTATCGCGATCGCGTCCATACTGCAGGAGAGCAACACCTTCTCTCCGGTCTACACACATTACGAGGATTTCTCCCCCGTGTTCGGCCAGGCGGCCCTCGACCGCCATCGCGGCAAGCTCACTGAAATGGGCGGCTTCATCGAGACGCTGGAGAAAGCCGGCAAGCGCATCGCCCCGGTGGGCGCGGCCTGGGCCATCACGGCGAACCGCCTGCTGCGAGACGACTTCGCGCGCCTGGTCGACGACCTTTGCCGCCACCTCGCCGACCTGCCAAAGCCGGAGGGCCTCCTGCTGGCCATGCACGGCGCCCAGACCGCGCAGGGGGAAGACGACGTCGAAGGCCACCTGCTCGCCCGCTTCCGCGACATCGTCGGGCCGGATGTGCCAATCGTCCTGACGCTCGATCTGCACGCCAACGTCACCCAGCGCATGATTGACCTGGCGACCGCTATCTGCGGGTACCACACCTACCCGCACGTCGACATGTACGAAACGGGCCAGAAGGCGGGCCGTTTGATGCTGCGCATCCTGAAGGGGAAAGTCAAACCCGTGATGCGCTGGCGGAAGCTGCCGCTGATCGTGAATGCGGAGAATCAACAGACCTCGCACGGCCCCGCATTCGCCCTGGTTTCCCGGGGACGGAAGCTGGAGCGCAAGGGCCGGGCGGAAGCCGTGTCCATCTTTGCAGTGCAACCGTGGATGGACATCAAGGAAATGGGTTCCGCGGTGGTGGTGGTCACCAACGATGACGAGGAAGGCGCGGACGCGTACGCCGGCGCCCTTGCCCGGAAATTCTGGGACACCAAGACCAAGTTCGAAGCCGAGCTGACTCCGGTGAAGAAGGCCATCGCGGAGGCGATCAAGACCAAGGGCGGACCGGTCGTGCTGGCGGAATCGTCCGACAGCACCGGGTCGGGCTCGCCCGGAGATTCCACCGGAGTCCTGAAACACCTGGTGGACGCGCCTCTCAACGGCCCCGCGGCGATCTTCCTGGTGGATCCGGAAGCGGCGGAAGCGTTGAAAGCGGCCGGCGTGGGCGCGACCGCGACCCTCAAGATCGGCGGCAAGTTCGACCGCCGGAATTCGAAGCCGGTCAAAGTGACGGGCTACGTTCGGATGGTCTCCGACGGCCGTTGGACGGCCCGGGCTCGCGGCTACAACACCGGCATTGAAACCAACATGGGGACCAGCGTGGTGTTCGAGGTCGGCCAGGTGAAGATCCTGATCGCCTCGAAGTCGGCGATGACGGTAGACCCGGAACTCTTTCGGAGCCACGGCATCGACCCGGCGTACTGCAAGATTGTGGTGGTGAAGTCGCCTAACGGGTTCCGCTCGGCCTATGAGCCGATCGCGCGAAAGATCTTTGTCGTGGACACGCCCGGCGTCAGCACTGCCAATTTTGTGAAGATGCCGTGGAAGCGCATCGAGCGCCCGATCTACCCTCTGGATCGTGACGTGGAATACGAACCGTAAGGCCTCGCCCGACCGGGGGGATTCCAGGTCATACGCCGTGGACTCACAGGTTTAGCGAGGACGTCTGGGAATAGCCTGAGGCCGAGGTCGGCCGGATCATTGACCTTCGGTGCTTCAGCAGGATACAAGTTGGAAGAGACGGTCCTGGAATCTACGCTGAGAAAGGTGGAAACGCGTTGGATGTCGGAGCGCCCCCCGGGCGTCGGCTTCCCTGCTCTCAGACCCCAATCAATCGGTTGGAAGGCCGAGTCGGCGAAGCATATCGTTGAATCGCGGGTTTGAACGCAATGGATCATAGAACGGCATAACCCGGAGCCAGAACAGGCCTGAGTCCCGAACCTCGTAGGCTTTCTCCAGCCATTCGAGTGCCTGGTCCTGATTTCCCGTCGCTGCATAAAGGAACACGAAGCACCGGGGCGGTACGGGCTCCCGTTCACTCCTCGATGACAGCTGTTGCAACAACGAAACCGCCGCGTCGATGTGTCCGGCCCTGGCTTGCGCGGCTCCCAGGTAGGCGATCGACAACGGCTCCGAAGAAATTGCGGCCGCTTTTTCAAAAGCGGCAATCGCCTCGGCATGCTTTGAAGTGCACATCTCAGCCAGCCCGAGTCCCCACCACGCCAGCAGCGATTGGGGAAATAGTTCCAGGGTCCTGAGCGCCTGCTCGCTAGCTCGTTCATAATCCCTTACAAACACGTATGTCCAAGCCATGAGGGCGTTGACATACGGCGACAGTGGATCCAGATCCAAAGCAAGCCGCATCTCGCCGACGGCCCGAACTCGATCCATGGTGGTCGTGACCAGGAAAGTGGAATAGGCCACGTGGGCGTGTTGGTCGCTGGGATTTAGCTGAATGGCCCGAAGGAGTTCCGCTTGGCATGTGGCCAAATCCCAGTCGCACACCCACGTGGCCCAGGCGAACGCCCAATGCGCCGTGCTCAGCGTGTCGTCGAGCGCAAGCGCCTGGAGCGCAGCCTGCTTGGCTCTCTGAAACGCGTCCAGAAAGGGGCGATGCCCCCAATTCCCGAGCATTCCGTAACAGTCCGCCATGTGAGCATACGCCAGAGCGTGAGTGGGGTCCTTCTCGACGGCTGAGCGGAAGTGCCCCAACGCTTTTTCGAAGCTCTCCCGCGACCACTGGCCCATGTGATGCCGGCCTTTCAGATACTCGAGGTGCGCTTCCGCAATTACGGGACGAGGGCGCGCGAGCCGTCCCTTTTCGGCTGGCGTCAACGCTGCGTTGACCGCCTCGGCGATCGCCCGGGTAACCTGTCCCTGGATGGTAAGAATGTCGCCCATCTCACACTCGTACGCCTTGGCCCAGAGGTGCTGCTCGGGCGCGACCTGGACGAGCTGAGCCGCGATACGGACACGGCCGCCCGCCTGCAGGACCGAGCCTTCAACGATGGCATCCGCCTTTAATTCGCGGGCGATCTCCGGTACGGTTCGCTGCGTGCCCTTGAGATGCACCACCGACTGCCGCGAGATCACGCGTAAGGTGCTGATGTTCCCCAGCGCTGTGGTCAGGGCATCGGCAACTCCATCGGCGAAGAACTCCTGTTCGGGGTCATGGTTCAGGTTCTCAAAAGGTAGCACCGCGAGCGTGGGTGGAGTGCCCGACGCTTCCACTGGGGCGACAAAGCGGTATCCCAACCGCGGTAGTGTCTCGATGAACCTGGGCTTGGCGGATGAATCGCCAAGCACCACGCGCAGCCGGTTCACGGTGCTGTTCAGGCTGTTCTCAAAGTCCACAAAGATGCCTTCCGGCCACAACCGGCGCCGTAACTGCTCTCGTGTCACCACCTCGCCGGAATGCTCCAGGAGCGCGAGGAGCACCTCGAACGATTTGCCCCTGAGGTGTATTCGCACCCCGCGCTTGCGCAGTTCTCGCGTGCGCGTATCGGCTTCGTAAGGGCCGAAGCGGAAGGTTGCCTGTCCCTCGCCCGATAGGCCCATGCGAAATCAGCTTAGCGCCTTCCGCGGATCGAAGCCAACACTCTTGAAATGAGGGAATTCCGTGGTGAGGACAATTCAAGAAGGAAGTAACAGGCGTAGTGTGTCGCGGCGGTGCAGACTGATGCTGAAGGGAGTTCTCATGAAAGCCCAGGAAAGTACTACCGGGCGGGTCGTGTGGATCGCCTGGATGCTCTTGATACTCAGCGCGCCCCTACCGTCGGCCGCGCAAGCGCCGTGGGACGGAACGGTGCGCGTCACGCTGCCCTTGAATCTGGTTGACAGCCTGGATGAAGCCAGGTTCAAGATCCAAATTCCGGAGAACTGGAACGGAACGCTGCTGGTTTACCTCCAGGGGAGCAAGACCGGGGCTACGCCGCCGGAGCCACTGGTGGCTCCCCCGGTCCTGCCCGGATCCCAGTCACCTCTCGCCGAGACGCTCCTCTCCAGAGGCTATGCCCTTGCGGCGTCGCAGGTCGCCACGTCGGAGTGGCAGCAGAAAGCCGAGTTCCAGGACACCTTCGCGCTGGTCAGTTATTTTCGGGGAAGGGTAGGCCAACCCAAGCGGATCATCCTGTTGGGCACATCGCTGGGAGGCTTAGTGGCGCTCCGCCTGATCGAGGAATACCCCCGCTCGTTCGACGCTGCGATCGCCACCTGTGCGCCCGCCGCCGGAACGCCCCGGAGAATGGACCGGATGCTCGATTTCTCGCTGGCCTACTGGGCGGTCTTCGGCTGGCCGGACGCGTGGGGACCAATCGGCGAGCTGCGGCCAGGTCTCAATTTCGCTCGAGACGTCAATCCGATCGTTCCGTGGCCTAAACCCGATGGCAGCAACCGTGGGGCCTGGGAGTTCATTCGGCTGGTAAGTGGCCTGTCGTCAGATGCGTTCTGGGTGACCGACCCGCTTCAGGGCGTTCCGGGCTATCTCATGAGCATGTTGTGGACCACCCAGCAACGGGAGGCCATCGAAGCCTGGGCCAGTGGGCCGGTCGCCCAGAACGTGGACCACGG
>JBJXGR010000302.1:0-21669 GCA_046160045.1 Bryobacteraceae bacterium | reverse complement strand
GGCTTTGGTGAGCCGGGCCTCTTCCGAAATCGTCTCGACCAAATCGCGTTTGTTCATGCGGTTCCAGCCTCCGATGGGCCTGTCCGCGACGGGCAGGACCGTATCAGGGGACATTATCCCAACCGCACTTCGCTGTCAATGGGTTTCTGCCGGCTCGACTTGGTGAAGAAACGGCGTGGCGGGTTGCCACGTTCCCGTACCGAAGGTGCCGCCCCGCGGTACGGGAGTTCCGGTGCGTGAGGCTAGAACAAGTACTTCAGAGCGAATTGCAGACTGCGCATGTCCGTCCGGGTCGAGGTGATCCGGCCGAACGAACCGCTGGTGAAGATGGAGTCGGGGAAGCCCCAGTTCGGATGGTTCCCGAAGTTGAACGCTTCGAACCGGAACTGCAGACTGTGCGATTCCCACAACCGGATGTTCTTGACCGTCGAGAAATCCCAGCTGATGATGCCCGCGCTGACGCCGGTCGATCGGCCGACATTGCCGAAGGTGCCGATCGGGGCGAGCGCGAATTGTCTCGTATCGAACCACCGCTGCGGATCCGCCTGCCCCCCCGGCAGCTTCGCATTGACGCCGGTTGACAAGGGCCGGTCGTCGTCGCGGCCCGTGTTTGCGATGTCGCGGCCGGCGCGGAAGGTAAACGGGCTGCCGGCTTGCAGTGTCAGGATCGAACTTACCTGCCAACCGCCCAGGAGCGCGTCGCTAATGCCGCCCCCGTTCAGGAAGGGACGCCCCTTTCCGAACGGCAGTTCCCACACTGCCGAACCGACGACGCGGTGCGGTGTGTGGAAGGTCGACAGTCCGCGCTCGCAGGCGCGGCACGCGTCGTTCTGCGGAAACGTTCCGTCGTTTGAGTTGGTCCGCACTCCGCTCAGCATATCGATCGCCCGGGACCAGGTGTAGCTGGCCAGGTAGGTCAGACCGCTCGAGAACCGGCGCTGGAATTTGAACGACAGAGCGTTGTAGTTGGCATTCCCGTCGCTCGATGCGAAATGCGTCGCGCCCAACTCGGGGAACGGCCGCCGCGATTGGACTGAGCCGGCCCCGAGCGGCGCCGGTACGGCTTTGTTCCGGAACACCAGGAACTCCAGTTTGCGGCTCACCGAACCCAGGTACCCGATCTCGATCAGGGTGTTGGCGCTCAATTCCCGCTGGATGTTGAGCATGTACTCCATCACGTACGGGGTTCGCCGGCGGTATTCGCTCGAGAAGACCGTCGGCGTTGCGATCGACACGGTGCTGCCGAGGACGGCCACCGGACGGTCGAACGTCAGATTCGGAACGTCCGGATTCGCGATCTCCTGACGCCTGCCGGCGATGTTCCGGCTGATGTCGAATCGGGCGTTGCCGATGTCCTGGGCGTAGAAGATGCCCGCCCCGGTGCGCACCGTCCACTTCGACGTAGGAGTCCACGCGATGCCGAGACGGGGCGCGAAATCGTTATTGTCCCGCCGGATCAGATAGGGTCCCAGGCGGCCGTCGCGCGCCACCTGGATCGACGGATCGAAACGGATCAGCGAGTTCTGATAGAAGTCGCCGCTGCCCGCCCGGATGACCGTCGGACGTCTGGCTGGATCTGTGATGCCCGATTGCCCCAAAGCCCAGTCGGGGACCGACAGGTTCATCATGGTTCCGGTGCGGTCGTACCATGGCGGAGTGTTTTCATATCGCAAACCCAGCGACAAGGTCAGATTCGGCCGTATTTTCCAGGTGTCGTCAAAGAAGAAATACATGCTGGTGGCGCGATACTGGGCGTTCGCCGGAACCAGCGCGGCCTGGAATTGGCGGGTATAGCCGAGCAGGTAATCGCCTATCCCGACCCCGGTTCCCGCCGGAGAGGCGGGGTTGACGGTGGCCAGCGGGTCGAAGTTGAAATTGCCATTCAGGAATTGATTGCCGATCTGGTTGAACCGGTCGCGCCGGATCTCCGTGCCAAACCGGAACGTGTGCGTCCCGCGCGTCCACGACACCGTGTCCACCCACTGGAACTGGTGGTTGAAGTTGGTGAACACGCCGGGCTGGCCGCCGAAGACCGAGTAGCCCGCGATGGCGACCCCCATCGGGCCCCACGCGGAAGCGTCCGGCGAAGGGAGTCCCTGTATCTTGTACTCGCCGACCACGTCGCGAATAAACGCCAGTTCCGGCCCGATCGTATTGAAGAACTTGTTGTACCCGAACCGGAAATCATTGACCAGGGTTGGCGTGAGGACCCGCGTGTTCGAGATCATCGCCTGATGGACACGGTTGAAAACAGTCGTCCCGTTGAACTTGATGTTCGGCGTGATCTGGTTGTCCTCGCTCCGGCTGTAGCGGCCGAACCAGTTCGAGTTTGAGTTCTCCACAAAGTCCACGCGCTGCAGGAACTGGTCGCGGTCGCTCGGCCGGTTTTGCGCAACCAGCAGGTTGTTGGCCTGCGACGTGGTGTTGATGTTGGCTTCGGGAATGAACTCGTAGAACTGTTTCGACAGAGGGTGGATGCGGTTGGCGGGAATGATGTTGCCGGTGAATGGCTGGGCCACCAGCGCGTTGCCTTCGCGAACTCGCGTCAACGGATCGAAGACACGCTGCGGCAGGCTGGACAGATCGCCGCCCCGCAGGTTGGTCGTCGGTGTATTGAAGACAGACTGCAACTGGCGCCGCTCGCGAAACCCTTCGAAGTTCGACATGAAGAAAAGCCGGTTACGCCCGTTGAACAGCTTCGGAATCAGAATTGGCCCGCCGAGCGTGAAGCCATACTGATTCCAGCGGAACGGCACCTTGGGCGGCCGCGCCGCTGTAAACGCATAGGGCTTGGCGTCCAGGCTGCTGTTGCGCAGGAACTCGAACAGGGCCCCGTGGAATTGGTTGCCCCCGCCTTTGGTGGAGACGTTCACCTGGCCGACGTTCCGGCCGAACTCCGCCGGGTAGATGCCGGTCTGGACTTTGAACTCCTGCAAGGCGTCGATGGACGGCAGCACCACGTACGTGTTGAAGTTCACGTCCGTGTTCTCCATGCCGTCGAGCGTGAACCGGTTGAACGACGTACGCTGCCCGCCGATGGAAATGACCTGCGCCGCCCGCTGCCCGCCCTGGCGTCCGTTGGCATCGCCGGTCACGGCGAAACCCAGGTTCATGTTCGGCGCCAGCGCCACCAACTGCAGAAAGTTGCGGCCGTTCAGGGGCAGTTCGACAATGCGCTTGTTCTCCACCACCGTGCCGACCGTTGCATTCTCCGTGGCCAGCAGGGGCGCCCCGCCGGTTACTTCGATCACTTCGCTCACCTGGCCGAGTTGCAGCGCGAAGTCGAGCCGGGCCGTCTGCTGGACTTCCAGCGTGATATCGGTGCGCGACACCGAGCGAAAGCCATCGCGGGTGACCTTGATGTCATAGACGCCCGGCAGCAGCGACGGGAACGAGTACACCCCTGACTCGTTGCTGGTCGTCGTACGGCTGGCGTTGGTTGCTTTATTGGTCACCGTTGCCGTTGCGCCGGGAATCAGGGCCCCGGAGGAGTCGCTGACGACCCCGGTGATCTCTCCGAATGTCTGAGCTACTGTCGGCAGCGCGGCCGCAAGCAACACCACGAGCATCAACATTATCAAACGCATCTTAGGCTCCTCCTGAAACAGCAAACGCTTTGCTCGATTTTATATAATCTGTCGACAAAAAACAAGATTCAAAAGGTGAATTCTCAAGGCTGCTGAGGGCGCAGGGTATCCCCCACCGAGCCTGAAGGTGTAAGAAAGACGCCGCAATACCGCCGCAAAGGCGTTCATCCCGCGGATGAGTTCGTGGACTGGTGGAGGGATGGTGCGAGGACGGCGAGGGAGGTTGGCGGGCGGGCCGAATACCCATTGATGGACAGCAAGGATGGCGGCGACGGTGGACTTGCCCCACTGGCGGGTACAACAGAGGATCCGGCGGGGACGGTGGGAGGCGAGGATCTGTTGTGAGGCAGGATCATACCTGGCCGACCATGCGATCCTGATAGGACTTCTGGAGCGAGATCAAGTGCCGGCGGACCTTGCAACTGGCAACGA
This sequence comes from Bryobacteraceae bacterium, assembly GCA_046160045.1. Lineage (GTDB taxonomy): Bacteria > Acidobacteriota > Terriglobia > Bryobacterales > Bryobacteraceae > CAZGUX01. The sequence goes on along the minus strand of JBJXGR010000302.1, from coordinate 17,650 downwards.
GGATTATCGAGGGGTCCAATCCGCAAGAGGTAGCCCCGTGGTATTTTCCGGAAGACCATCTGTTCACGCCGTTCGAGCGGCGGCGCGGACTCCCGCTGGGAAACCAGACATCGCAGTTCTCTCGACCACATGGTTGCGAGGGAACTGAGGCCGTGTGTCTACGTTCGGTATGTCGACGATTTCCTGCTGTTCGGGGACGACAAGCCGGCCCTGAACCAGGCACGCGACGTGATCGAGGCGAAGTTGGAGCCGCTTCGGCTGCTGCTTCACGAAGGCAAGAGCCGGGTCTACCGCTGCGACGAAGGGATGACATTTCTGGGTTGGCGGCTGTTCCCCGGGAGAGCCCGGCTGGTGCGTAGCAACGTGGTTCAGTTTCGCCGCCGGCTGCGCCGGATGCAGCGGGAATACGGATCAGGGGCGCGGGCAGGCGGGGAATTGAGGGATCGAATTCGCGCGTGGCTGGCCCACACGGCTCACGGAGACACGTCGAGGGTGCGCGAGCAGACTCTGGAACAGTTTCCGTTCCGGCGGAGGTGCGCGGTCTGATCGTTCGGGGCGGCGGCTGGAACAACAACCCAGACAACCTCCGCGTTTCGAACCGCAAAAGGAATCAACCGGAGAACCGGAACGACAACCTTGGGTTCCGTTGTGTCCGGGAAGTGAGGCAGCCGCGCCGCAGGCATGGCTGAGGCGGGAGCCGCGCCGGTTTCGTCCGGCGCGGGAGTGCCTTTCTTTACTTCCGGATCGCGCTCCTGACGCGGGGCTTTTTGTGCCCGGCGTCAAGTACCAAATGGGCCCCGGCCTTGTGGTAGCCGCAAGGCGAAGCCCGGCCGGGACCGCCATGCGGTTCGTCCGACCTCCTGCCCTCTTTGCACTTCGCACAGCGTCGCGTCCCACCCCGGATGCGCGACTCGCCGGCCCCGGAGCGCGCCGGCCGGCAAACATCCAGGGCCGGCGCCACCTGGCCGAACGTACCCGGGGACTTCCGGGGAACGCAACCCCACGCTGCTGAGTAGTCCCACGAGGGGCGCGGCTTATTCATTCCGGCACACTTTTCGTGGTGCCAGGCACCACGCGGCTGATTAGTCCCAGGGGGCGGGGCTGTTTTCTTACCGGCACACTTTCGTGGTGCCAGGCACGACGCGGCTGAGTAGTCCCAGAGGCGCTGTTTCATACCGGCACACTTTCGTGGTGCCAGGCACCGCGGCTGAGTAGTCCCGGGCGCGGCTGTTTCCATACCGCGCGGCTGGTTTCATACCGGCACACTTTCGTGGTGCCCGGCACCGCGGCTGAATAGTCCCTTGGGGCGCGGCTGTTTCATACCGGCACACTTTCGTGGTGCCAGGCACCACCGGCTGAGCAGTCCCAGGTGCGCGGCTGTTTCATACCGGCACACTTTCGTGGTGCCAGGCACGACGCGGCTGAGTAGTCCCAGGGGCGCGGCTGTTTCACACCGGCACACTTTTAGTAGTGCCAGGCGCCGGGCGGCAGCAGTGCAGACGAACCGCCTCACACCAACCCTTCGAGCGCATCCAGCACCGCTGTTCACCCGACGTCCGATTGAGAACCAGGAACAAACTCTTTCATAGCTATCCATCCGCCATGGTCTTTGCCTGTTGACACCCGAAGGCGCGGATCTTCGATCCCGTGAGATACGTTGCGGTTCCGCAGCGCCGCCCGGCCTCACCGGGACTCAGACCAGCGCCAGGGGCCGGATGGGGGACCCAGTGCCGCCGCCGATCTTGAGGGGAATCGCAACAAAGGTGAACTCGAATACATGGTCCGCCGCCAGTTTCTCCAGGTCGAGCGCTTCCATGATGTGGATCCCTTTCTCCACCAGGAAATGCGCGTGCACCGGCATCGCACTGGGAACGAACTCGAACGCGATGGTGTCGGAGCCGCCGGCGAAAATTCCTTTGGCGCTCAGCCAGCGCGCTCCGGCTTCATCCGGGCCCGGCCCGGTGACCTCGGCGATGTAGGCGGCCGGATCGTTCCAGTAGCGGGTCCAGCCGGTGCGGATCAGCACGACGTCGCCCGGCCGGATTTCCGTCTTTTGGGCCGCCGCCGTTTGTTCCAACGTCTCCGGCCCGATCGCGCAATCGACCGGGAGCACCTCTTTCCGCAAATGCCCGGCGACGTCGAGCAGGACGCCGCGGCGAAAAATCGGCCCCACGGTATCGATGCTGAGGTGCCCGACTCCGGTCTGGTACGACTGCACCTTCGCCGCCTCGACCCCGCCGTGCAGCATTCCGCCTTTCGAGAAGTGACACAGGGCGTCGATGTGCGTCCCGACATGGCCGCCAAGGCCAATCACCTCGGAGGCGGAACTGACGTCCCCGCGCAGGTATTCGCCGTGTAATTTGTTGGGCGAATACGTGAAGGGCGGATGCACCGGGTGATGCGGGATGCCGATTCGCAGGGTGTGGGCGAGATCGTAGGATCGCGCGCGATTCAACAGGTCGGCCAGTGAGGCACTCATGTGCGCAGCATAACCCGGAACGCGTGTTAGATTTGGGACAGCATGCGTTGTGACCGCCGGGGCCTTGCCCTGATGGCCGGGCTCGTGGCCGCGTCCTGCTCGCCCCAGAAAAAGCCTATGAACCCGCCTCCCGCCAAAGACATTCATTCCTACTCCAATCCCCAGGCTGTTCGGGTGACTCACCTCGATCTGGACCTCGATGTCCGTTTTGAGGAGAAGATCCTTGCCGGCGCGGTGACCCTGGACGTGGAGCGCCTCGCCGAAGGTCCGCTCATCCTGGACACGCGCGGCCTTGCCATCGAACATGCCGAAGCGGACCACGGAACGGGTTTTCACAAGGCGGCATTTGAGCTGGGCCCGGCCGACCCGATTCTCGGCGCACCGCTCACGATTCACGTCCCGAAGGAGGTAAAGCAGGTGCGGGTGGCCTACCGCACGACCCCTGGGGCGACGGCCCTGCAGTGGCTGGAACCGGCGCAGACCGCAAGCAGGAAGCAGTTTCTGTTCACGCAATCGCAGGCGATCCACGCGCGCAGTTGGATCCCGCTACAGGACACCCCCGGCGTGCGACAGACCTACAAGGCCAGGATCCGGGTACCGAAAGACAGGATCGCCCTGATGAGCGCGCGCCACCGGGCCGACGCCGGTGAAGGCTATCACTTCTCCCTGCCCGTGGCGATTCCGTCGTATCTGATCGCGCTCGCCGTGGGCGAACTCGAGTTCCGCTCCCTGGGCTCAGAAACAGGAGTATGGGCGGAACGACCCCTGATCGACGCCGCTGCCCGTGAGTTTGAAGATACGCAGCATATGCTGGAGGCCACCGAGGCGCTGTACGGCCCCTATCAATGGAATCGTTACGACGTCCTGGTGCTGCCGCCCAGCTTTCCGTTCGGAGGCATGGAGAATCCGCTCCTCACCTTTGCCACCCCGACGATCATCGCGGGCGACAAGAGCCTGGTCTCGCTAGTCGCGCACGAACTGGCGCACTCCTGGTCGGGCAACCTGGTGACCAACGCCACGTGGAGCGACTTCTGGCTGAACGAGGGCTTCACGGTCTACGTCGAGCGGCGCATTCTCGAAGCGGTCTACGGCCGCGAACGCGCGGACATGGAGGCGGTGCTCGGCAAGAGCAGCCTGCTGCGCGAGATGGCGAAACTCAAGCCCGAGGATCAGGTCCTGCATCAGGATTTGAAAGGCCGCGATCCGGACGATGCGGCGACCGATGTCCCTTACGAGAAAGGCGCTTTGTTGCTGCTGACGATCGAGTACCAGGTGGGGCGCGAGCCCTTCGACCGGTTCCTGCGTTCGTATTTCGAGCACTTCCAGTTCCGGAGCATCACTACGGCCGACTTTGTCGCCTACCTGCGGGAGCATCTGGGTCCGCTGCCGTCGATCCCGCTGGATGAATGGCTATACCAGCCAGGGATCCCGGCCTCGGCGTACGAACCCAAGTCGGCAATGCTCTCCCGGATCGAGTCGGAGGCGCGGTCCTGGAAGGACGGACGTCCCGCGGGGCAGTTGGCGATGGCGGGATGGAGCACGCACGAATGGCTGCACTTCCTCCAGTCTTTGCCCCGGACGATGGATCCGGCGCGGATGGCGGAGTTGGACCAGGCGTTTCAGTTCACCGGGTCGCGCAACGGCGAGATCGCCTGCGAGTGGCTGGAAATGGCCATCCGCAACGGCTATCGTGCGGCGGACCGGCGCGTGGAGGAGTTCCTGACGTCGCAGGGGCGGCGCAAGTATCTAAAGCCTCTGTACGAAGAACTGGCCAAGACACCGGAAGGCAAACGGAGGGCGCGAGAAATCTACGCGAAGGCGCGAGCGATGTACCATCCCATCGCCGCCGCGACAGTGGACGCCATACTCCGATAAGGCGGCCCGCCGTCGGGTCCTGTCACCGGGGCGCGCGAAGCGCAGGGGCACAGGTTTCTGGCGGTATGGCTCTCATCGATCAATGCCACAGAGGAACTTCCATGGGCGGGCCTCCTGGACAGGCGTAGAATGGACATCAGGCGGAAGGAGACGAGGCTTGATGCCGATTACGATTGATCCTGAACTGGAAGCAAGGCTCCGGGCCCTGGCCAAAGCGGCCGGCGTAAGCCTCGAGGCCTATATCGAGCGGGTTGCACGGGATGACCAGGCCGCGGAAGAAGAACTCGAAGCCCTCGCCGTCGAAGGCCTGACCTCAGGCGAGTCCTTCGAGGTTGGCCCCAGCTACTGGGAACTGAAGCACCGCCGCCTCGACGAACGCCTGAAGATGACCGGGACTCAGTGATTTGCCGCTACCTTCTGCGGCCCAAAGCGGATCAGGATTTGGACGATCAAGCTTATTACTACGGGACCGAAGGAAGTCCTGAGTTGGGGCACCGTTTTCTCGCCGCCGCTCACGAGACGTTCGCGTTGCTCGCTTCACAACCTTAAAATAGGGTGGCGTTCCCGCCTCCAGCATCCGGGTTTGGAGACGGCTCGCGTGTTTCGTGTCAGCGGTTTCCACAGGGTTCTTATCCTCTACCGGCCGCGCCCGGACGGCGTGGACATTCTACGGGTCGTCCACGGCTCGCGAAATCTACGCGCTCTTCTCCGCCGGGAAGGGCTTGTGTAGCTTCGACCGTGGACGTCATTCTCGGCTAAGATTGCGGTCATGACCCGCCGCCAGGCCTTGTTCTTGTCCCTGGGAGGATTGCCGCTGCGCGCGTCCGCCCGAACCATCCGATTGCCCCTGCGCAGCAGGGTGGAAGCCTTCAAGGGTAGCGGACATTGGCGGGAGGTGCGGGTCGACCAGGATTTCGATCTCGGCCGCACCGCCCTCTTGATCTGCGACATGTGGAACCAGCACTGGTGCCGCGGCGCCACCGAGCGGGTGGAGATCCTGACCCGCACGATGGAGCCTTTCCTCCAGGCCGCGCGCGCCGCCGGAGTCGTCATCATCCACTCGCCGTCCGACGTGATGGACTTCTACAAAGACACACCGCAGAGACGCCGGGCGATCGAAGCGCCGGCGGCCCAGCCGGAGCGCTCCCTGCAACTTCCCGACCCGCCGCTGCCGATCGACGATTCGGGCGGCGGTTGCGACACCGGCGAATCGTCGCGCAAGGCGTGGTCGCGGCAGCATCCGGCGCTGGCCATCGCGCCGGTAGACTACATCACTGACCGTGGCTCCGAGGTCTATAACGTCCTTCGGCAACGAGGCGTGGAAAACCTGCTGGTGATGGGTGTCCACACCAACATGTGCGTGCTCAACCGCAGTTTCGCCATCAAGCAGATGATCAAGTGGGGCGTGCGTTGTGTCCTGGTGCGGGACCTCACGGACGCGATGTACAGCCCCAAGGATTATCCGTACGTTTCACACGAGCAAGGGACCAACCTGGTGATCGAGCACATTGAGAAGCACTGGTGCCCCACGGTGACGAGCGCCGAGGTGCTGGGCGCGCTGAAGGGGCGTTCCAACTCGTAATTTCCTGTAGAAGCCAGCGCTGTGGGGCTGGATGTTCTCACTCAAGGCGGACGATCACCTTGTCCCCGTCCCGGAAGCCCTCTCCATCCGCCTGGATGAGCCCTCCGCAGTGCTCGACAAAGTACGTAAGGAAGACATAATTCGCGCTCGTCAATGTCGAGAGTCGACAAACAGCAAGCGGCCACATGTGGCCGCCGGCCACTTTTGCAGTGCCTGCAGTGGGGCGGCCTTCAGGCCGCGGCGCGCTTCAGCGAGCCCCTGGAGTCGCTTGTCACGATCCCGTTTGACAAGCGGCCCGACGGAGCCCTCCCTTGCGGTCTGGCCTCGGACCGAGCGGCTCACTTCTCCAATAGAAAGCGCGGGAAGGCCGGCGGCTCTTTCTGGAAATAGATCCGGTAGCGCCGCAGAAACGCTGGGGGAGGGCATTGCGATTCGTCGTCCTTCAGTTTCGCCAGGATCCCGTTGACGAAGTACATCTCGTGCTCTTTCCCTTCCTTCGTCTTCACCGGCCCGCGCGGTTCGCAATCAAAGAAGTCCTTGATACGAGAATGCGTCCGGCTCGATACGTTGATCCGCCCCGGCTGTGAGGCGGACTCCATCCGCGACGCGAAGTTCACCGACTCCCCCCAGATATCGAATGCGAACTTCTTCGTCCCCACCATGCCGGCGATCACCGGTCCGGTGTGGACGCCGATCCGCACGCTCCACTTCATCTCTTCGGTCGCCAACTGCTCCACCACCCGGACAATTTCGAAAGCGGCCAGGACTGCGTCCACCGGATGCGACGGGCTTCGCACGGGCAGCCCCCCGGCCAGCATGTACGAATCACCGATGGTCTTCAGCTTCTCCAGACCATACTGTGTCACGATCTCATCGAACGCCGAGAAATACTGGTGGAGGACGTTGACCAGATCCTCGGCCGCCAGGTTCTCGGTGGCCACGGTGAACCCCACGAAATCCGTGAACAGGATGGTGACATCTTCAAAATACTTGGGGTCGACGCTGCCTTTGGCCTGTAATTCCTCGGCCACGGGTACGGGCAGGATGTTTCGCAGCAGGGATTCGGAGATCTGGCGCTGCGCTTCTGCCTGCTCCATGGCGCGCTCGAGTTGCGCGGTCTTGGCCTTCTGCTCGTCGCGGAGGCGCTTTCGCTCCAGAGACGCGCCGATGCGCGCCCGCAGCAGCACCGGATCGAATGGTTTGGTCAGATAGTCTTCAGCGCCGCTCTCGAGACAGCGAACGACGCTCTTGATCTCGTCAAGGGCCGAAATCATGATCACGGGAATCTCGCGCAGGACAGGATCGGCCTTCATCCGCTGGAGAACCTCGAAGCCGTCGATCCCGGGCATCATGATGTCGAGCAGGGCCAGGTCGAACCCACCGCCGCGGAGCATTTCAAGACCCTGATAGCCGTCGGCCGCCGCAGCCACGTCATATCCTTCGCGTTGGAGACGGCGGCCGAGGACGTCGCGGTTGGTTTCAATGTCGTCGACGATGAGGAGACGCCCGCTAGCCGGAATCGCCGCCGGAGCGGTGGGGCTGGCCGCTTCTTTCAGGACCGCGGCGGGCTGGAAAACGGGGGCGGTCGATTCTACGATCGGCGCGCCCGGAACCGTTTCGGAGTCCGGGGCCTGCGCTGCCACCGCGGCCTGTCCGTTCTCCGATCCCAGCGCCTCCGCCATCGAGATCAGCCGCTCGATCGCGCCCTGGACCTTGTGCAGATCGGCGAGGGCACTGCTGTCGCTCTGGCCGCCGGCCAGCACCTGCTCGGCCTTCCGGGCGTGCCCGCGGAGGATCGTTCCGGCCTCCAACAGGGCGCTCCTCAGGACCATCAACTGCGCTTCGCCGACCTCGCCGAGAGTCGCGGCCAGACCGCTGTTGATCACGGCCAGGACCGTCCTGCTGCCGTCAATCAGGCGGTTCAGAGCCCGGGCCAGGTCCTGGCTGCCGGCCTCCTCGGCATCTTCCAGCAGCATCTCACCATAGCCGACAATGTGGTTCACCGGGGTGCGGAGATTGTGCCGCAACTCCGCCAGTTCCTGATCCTTGATGACGAGGGCCGCTTGGCTCATGGTGTTGTTACCCGTCGCTGACGCTCCGGGCTCCGTTCTACGCTCCGGGTCCCGCCTGACTGCTCTTTTGCTGAAGCAACGCTTCGATCTTGGCCAGCAGGCGCGGCAACTCGATCGGCTTCGTGTCGTAATCGTCGCAACCGGCTTCCAGCGCTTTCTCGCGGTCGCTCGCCATCGCGTGAGCGGTCAGCGCAATCACGGGAATCCCCCTGGTCTCGTCCTGTGACTTGATCTTGCGGGTCGCCTCCCACCCATTCATCACCGGCAGGCTCATATCCATCAGGATCAGGTCGGGCGTCTCGCTCGACGCCATGGCCAGACCCTCGCCTCCGTCCACCGCGATCACCACCTGGTAGCCGCGACGTTCCAGCCGTCGAGACAACATGTCCCGATTCATCTCGTTATCCTCGACGAGCAGAATCTTCGCCATCCCCCCTCCTTATCGGTCCGTCCCACCGGCCATCACCGGCCGGACGGCTTTCCGTACTCTCTTCGACACCAATCGGCCTGTCTCCCGCAACAACTCCTCGGCGCTGTAGGCCCCTTTCTGCAGGACCAATCCGACCTGACCGTGCAGCAGGTTCCGCTCCTCGGCGGTCAAGTCCCTGGCGGCCACCACCACCACCGGAATCTCCCGCCACATTGCCTGCCGGCGCAGTTCGTCCAGGAACTGGAACCCGTCCATCACGGGCATCATCAGGTCGAGGAGGATGGCGTCGGGCGCCTCCTGCTCCATCGCCGCGAGGGCCACGCGCCCATTCTCCGCCTGCCGCACCGTCCAACCGTACCCTTCCAGCGTCTTCTTCAGATACTCCTGCGACGCAGGGTCGTCTTCCACCACCAGAACCGACAACGGCAGCCCCTGCCGGGCGAACCGCCGCAGCACCACCGCAAGCCGGTCGCGGTCGATGGGCTTCGTCAGATAGTCGGCGGCGCCCAGCGAGTAGCCGCGGTTCTGATTGTCCACGATCGTCAGCATCACCACCGGAATGTCCGCCAGTTCGCGATCCGACTTGAGCGCCGACAACACCGCCCAGCCGTCCATTCCCGGCATCATGACGTCCAGCGTAATCGCGTCCGGCCGCAACTCCCGCGCCAGGCGCAGTCCCTCCGGCCCGTTCGGTGCGGCCGCCACCCGGAATCCCTCTTTGCCGAGCGACCGCTTGAGCAGGTCGTGCACCCGCGTATCGTCGTCGATGACCAGCACCAGGCTGGCCGATTCGTCGAGCCCGGCCTCTTCTCCGGCCTCTTCCGCCGGCGTTTCTTCCCCCTCCTGCACCCGTGCCGGAAGCATGATCGTGAACGTTGAACCCTGGTCCGGCCGGCTGTCCACCGTGATCTCGCCCCCCATCATGTTGCAGAACCGCCGGCTGATCACCAAGCCCAACCCGGTGCCGCCGAACCGCCGCGTCGTTGAGGAATCCACCTGGGCGAACGGCTGAAACAGCTTGGCCATCTGCTCCTCGGTCATGCCGATGCCCGTGTCCGCGACGCGGAACGACATCCAGTCGGCGTGATTCATCTGCCGCCGTTCCACCTCCATCGTGATCCGCCCCTGGTGCGTGAACTTGCAGGCGTTGCTAAGCATGTTGAACAGCGTCTGCCGCACTTTCGTCTGGTCGGCATACATCGTGCCGAGGTCGCCATGCACCTTCAGTTCGAAGGCGTTTTCGTTCTTCCTGACCAGCGGCTGGATGATCGCGACCACTTCGTCGACGACGCGCGAGGGCTCGAACGCCTCCAGGTACAGATCCATCTTGCCCGCTTCAATCTTGGAGATATCGAGCAGCGCATTGATCAGTTCCAGCAGATGACGGCCGGCGCTATGGATCTTGCCCAGGTCCGGCAGATATTCTTCCTGGCCCATGTCCCGAGCTTCTTCCTGGAGCATCTCGGTGTACCCCAGAATGGCGTTCAGCGGCGTGCGCAACTCATGACTCATGTTCGCCAGGAACTGGCTCTTGGCCAGGTTGGCCGCCTCGGCCGCTTCCTTGTCCTTCTCGAGTTCGGCCGCCCGCTTCCGCTCGGTGATATCGCGGCAGTTGAGAATAATGCCCTGCACCGCCGCTTCATCCAGAAGGTTCGCGCTGGTTGCCTCCAGCGTCCGCCATACCCCCCGGCTGTCCCTCAACCGGAACTCCATGGGAACCAGACTCGATCCGGCCGTCGAACTGGCGAAGGTCGCCGAAAACAGCGCCATGTCCTGTGCGTGGACGTACTCGACCAGGCGGTTGCCCATCATCTCGTCGGGCTTGTAGCCGAGGGTCGCTTCTACCGAAGGGCTGGCGTAGGTCACCATTCCCGCGGCGTCCAGAACCGTGATGATATCGCTGCCGTGCTCGATCAGCGCGCGGAAGTGCTGCTCGCTGCGGCGCAGCATTTCCTCGGCCTGCTTCAGGCGGGACTCGCGCGCCCGCACTTCCTTCACCATCCGCTCGAAGCCGCGGGCGAGCGTGCCCATCTCATCCTCGCGCTCGATCACGTCCTCCAGGCCCGCAACCGAGTACGTCTCCCGCTCCACGTCGGCGGCCGCCGCCGTCAGCGCCTTCACCGGTTGCGTGAGCTTTTGAGCGACCAGCGTCACAACGCTCACCATCAGGATCAGCGCGAACAGCCCGATGGTGGTGATATCCAGCGCCAGCGCATGCACTGGAGCCAGAATCCGGCTCTCCGCGACATTCAGCGCGATCCGCCACCCGCTGGCCGAAGTCGCCCAGTACACCCTGCGCGGCTGCCCGTTCATCTCCACCGTCGCGTAGCCTTCCTGCTTTTTGGCCAGTTCCTGGCCGTCGGCCGGGTTGGTGACTTCCTCGTTCACTACCCCTTCCTTCAGCAGCCTCTCGTTCGGGTGTCCGACCAGTTTGCCGCCCCGGCTGATCAGGAATCCATACTCGTCTCCCGTTTGTCCCGCCAGCCCGAGCGACGCAGGCTTGGTCTTTCCAAAGCCCAGGATCACCCCGGCGGCGGCGTCGACAACCACCCGCAGCGGTCCCGGCAGAAACCCCCTTTGCGCCTTCCGCGCGCCTTCCTCTTCCAGCGCTGGCCGGAACCGCAGGTTTGCGACGAAGGTCCGGATCCGCTCCAGCGGCAGGTCGACACCCGCCACGCCCAAAAGCCCGCCCTGCGTGTCATACACCGGCTTCGACACGCTGACCAGCATCTGGTTCGACCTTCCTCCGTCGAAGAAGGGCTCGCCAATCTGGATTTCACCGCTCTGTTTCGGCCCCGTGTACCACTCCTTGTCATGGAAGTCGACGGCTGCGGCCACAGGCTTCGGCCAGCTTTGCCGGTCCACCCGCACCATCGAAAAGGGGGCCTGCCATTCTTTGTTCTCGAAGGCGATGTACAGCCCTTGCGCCTCTTCCAGGGCCACCTGATTCAGCATGAACGCCAGCACCCGCACCAGTTCCGGACCCTTAATGACGTCCCCCGTCTGTTGCTGGAAAGTGGCGATCGAATTCGGCAGTTCGGCGATCCGTGCGAAGAAGTCGTCCATTTTCTCCGCGCTCGAATGAACCTGCTTCATCGCCTCGGCGTTGGTTTGCTCCTCCACCACCGCACGGCTGGTGGCGTAACTCACCCACACCGTCAGCACCAAAAGGGCACAAGTCGCCAGGCCGACATACAAGTTCAGCTTGACCGTGACGCTATGGGTTCGCAGGAACCGCATCGGGCGCGTTTAGTGTAACAATTCTAAATATTGGACTGCATTGGTTTGCGACCCGACTAAAGTAGAAACCTCAAGCCGTCCATCAGGTATTTATCGAATGTTCCGCGCGAAATCTTTATGCCTGCTCCTGGCCGGCGTCACCGCCGTTCACGCTCAGAACCTACAGGAGTTTGAGAAGAAGGTCACCCGGTTCACCCTGGCCAACGGCCTTTCCTTTCTGACGGTCGAACGCCATGACGCCCCGGTGGTCTCCTTCCACACCCACGTCAGCGTGGGCTCGCTGCACGACCCCGCCGGCCGCACCGGTCTGGCCCACATGTTCGAACACATGGCCTTCAAGGGCACGCCGGCGATCGGGTCGGAAAACTGGGCCGAGGAACAGAAGGCGCTCGCCGCCGTCACCGAGGCGTACGACGCTCTCGAGGCTGAACGCCGTAAGGGACTGAAGGCCGATGCGTCGCGCGTGAGCAGCCTCGACACCCAACTCAAGGCGGCGATCGATCGCGCGGGGCTGTATGTCAAACCAAACGAATTCCCGCGCATCATCGAGGAAAACGGCGGAGTCGGCCTGAACGCCGCCACCGGTCTGGAATCCACCACTTATCACTACAACCTGCCGGCCAACCGCATCGAGTTGTGGTTTCTGCTCGAATCGCAGCGTTTCCTGCGGCCGGTCTTTCGGGAATTCTATAAGGAGAGGGATGTCGTCCGCGAGGAGCGGCGCCAGAGGGTGGAGTCGAGCCCGCAGGGCAAGCTCCAGGAGGCCCTGTTGACGACAGCATTCGCCGCCCACCCCTATCGCCAGATGCCCGGCGGTTGGGCGAGCGACATCGAAAACCTGACCGTGTCCGACGCCCAGGACTTCTTCCGCACGCATTACGTCCCGGGCAACATCACCATCGGAATCGTCGGCGACGTCGATCCGCGGGAGGTCCGGCGCCTCGCGGACAAGTACTTCGGACCCCTGCCGGCGCGGCCGCTGCCCCCCTTGATCCGTACCGTGGAACCCCCGCAACAAGGCGTCAAGCGCATCCAGGTGGTGTCGGAAGCGCAGCCCCTGTTGATGATCGCCTACAAGCGAACCGATCAACTCCATCCCGACGATATCGTCTTTGACGTCATCTCGCTGATTCTGTCTTCCGGCCGTACGGGCACGCTGTACAAGTTGCTGGTCCGCGACCGCAAGACCGCCCTGGCGGCGGTGGCCGCGCCCACCTTTCCCGGCGGCCGCTACCCCTGCCTGTTCGCGTTCCTCATCGCTCCCACCCCGGGACATACCCTGGACGAAAACGAAAAGCTGTTTGAACAGGTCCTGCGGGAGTTGAAAGACAAGCCGGTGGACGACGCCACGATGCGGCGGGTCAAGATCAAGGCTCGCGCGTCCCTGCTCCGCCGCCTCGACGGCAATGAGGGCCTGGCACAGTTGATGACTTTGTTCCACACGAGCTATGGCGACTGGCGCAGAATGTTCACCGTCCTCGACGACCTGGACAGGGTAACCGCCGCGGACGTCGAACGCGTCGCAAAGAAGTACTTCGTGGACACGGGGAAGACAGTAGCCATGCTCGGCCCGGACTTCGGAGGAAAACAGTAATGCGTTGGGTCCCATTGCTGTGTGCGCTGACCTTGGCCGCACAGACTCCCGCCCCCCCACCGGCGGCCCGCCCCAAGCCTGCCGCCTCCAAGTCGTCCGTTCCTCCCAAAGTGGCGTCCACCCCGCGCAGGGAGGGTCCCAAGGAGTCGCCGGCCCCCTCCTGGCGCGATCTGCGGTTTCCCCCGCTGCGCCCCGTCGAGATCCCTAAGGTGGAAGTTTCTACCCTGCCCAACGGGATGAAACTCTACCTGTTGGAGGACCACGAACTGCCGATCGTCAACGGCGTTGCGCTGGTGCGGGCCGGCAACCTCTTCGACCCGGCGGACAAAGTTGGACTCGCCACCATGACCGGCATGGTGATGCGTACCGGCGGAACCAGGGAGGCCACCGGCGACCAACTCGACGAGCAACTGGAAGGCGTCGCAGCCTCGGTCGAAAGCGGCATCGCCGAAACCTCCGCGACCGTTTCTTTCTCGGCCCTCAAGGAAAGCGCCGACTCCGTCATGAGCGCCTTCCGCGACATCCTCGCGGCGCCTGAATTCCGCGAAGAAAAGGTCGATCTGGCCAAAACACAGCTTCGCGGCTCCATCGCCCGCCGCAACGACGAGGGCGACGACATCGCCGCGCGTGAATTCGGCGGCATCGTCTACGGCCGAGACAATTCGTACGGCTGGAGCATGGAATACGAGCATATTGAGCGCATCAGCCGGGCGGACCTGGTCGCGTTCCACAAGCGCTATTTCTTCCCCCCGAATACGATGCTCGCCATCTACGGCGATTTTTCGACCGCCGAGATGAAGGCCAAGGTCGAAAAGCTGTTCGCCACCTGGACCGCCGTTCAGCCGCCCGTTCCCCCCTTCCCGCCCGTCACCGCCAAACCGAATCCCGGCCTGCACCTGGCGGCCAGGAAGGATCTCACACAGACGTTTTTCCAGATCGGCCATCTCGGCGGCCAACTCAAGGATAAGGACTACGCGGCGCTCACCGTGATGTCCGACATCCTGGGCGGCGGCTTCTCCAGCCGTCTCTTCAAGCGCGTGCGTACCGGCCTTGGGTACGCCTACTCGGTCGGGGCTTCCTGGGATGCGGACTTCGACCATCCGGGCGTCTTCCGCATCTCCGGAAGCACCAAGTCCCTCTCCACGACCCAGACCTTCCGGGCCATCCTCGAAGAGATCGACCGGATGCAGAAGTCCGATGTCACCGACGAGGAGTTGAAAACGTCCAGAGATTCAGTGCTGAACAGTTTTGTCTTCAACTTCGACACGAAACGGGAGACCATCGGGCGCCTGCTGAACTACGACTACTTCGGTTACCCCAAAGACTTTATCTTCCAGTACCAGAAGGCAGTGGCGGCGGTGACCAAAGCCGATGTCCGGCGCGTGGCCCGCGACTACCTGAAACCCGATCAGTTGGTGTTTGTCGCCGCCGGCAATCCCTCCGATTTTGTCGAACCGCCCGAGTCTCTGGGTCTGAAGGTCCACAAGATCGACCTCACCATTCCCGAACCGAAGGTCCAAACCGCGAAAGCTGACGCCCAATCTCTGGCTCGCGGCAAACAGTTGCTGGCCCGCGTGCAACAGGCGCTGGGCGGCGTCGACAAGATTGCCGCGGTCAGGGATTGGGTGGAATCCGCCGACTTCAAGTTCGATCCGTCCGCCGGGGGATTGCAGGTCCAACAGGTCGACCGATGGGTCTCGCCGAGCCACTTTCGCCAGGAATTGACCCTGCCGTTCGGCAAGATCCTGTCGTATTGCGATGGATCCAGCGGTTGGCTGAACACGCCGCGCGGCGACGGGCCGTTGATGGGCGATCAGCTCAAACAGGCGCAGGGCGAGATCTTCCGTTCGTTCTTCTGGCTGTTCCTGGGCGACCGCATCGCCGGCCGGCAGGTGAATGCCGTCGACGACACCACGCTCGAAATCTCGAATGCCGACGGACTCTCCGTACGAATCAGCGTCGATGCCAAGACCGGCTTGCCCACCGGCGAGGTGTTCGGAGCCGGCAACATGGGCCGCATTGAACAGCGGTGGGAGAACTTCCAGCCGTCCGCAGGGCTGCAGTATCCACGGAAGGTGACCGTGTTTCGCGATGGAAAGAAGTTCGCCGATGTCACGATCAAGGACGTCCAGATCAATACCGGCGCCACGGCGGAACAAATCAGCAAGAGGCCTCTGCCATGACCCGTTCCCTCAGCCGCCGTGGCGCCGTAGGCGCGATTCTGGGCGCTTCCGCTCCTTTATTTGCCCAGGACAAGGCAAAGCGGGTCATCGACGACGTCCTCGGCGCGTTGGGCGGCGACCGCTTCCTCCAGGTGGCGGACCGCACCGAAATGGGCCGCGGGTATTCGTTCTATCGGGAAAGGCTCACCGGTCTGGCGCGCGCGCGCCTGTACACGCGGTACCTGGTTCGTCCCTCGCCTCCCGTCCCCGGATTTCTGGGCGTTCGCGAACGCCAGTCTTTCGGGAAGTCCGAGGACACCTATGTTCTGCTGGGCGAGAACTATGGCTACGACATCACCTTTCGCGGCGCCCGGCCGCTGCCCAAGGCGACTCTCGATCGTTTCCGGGAGACGACGCTTCGCAACATCTTCTACATTCTGCGCCAGCGCCTGGGGGAACCCGGCCTGGCGATCGACCATCGCGGCATGGAGATGATCGACAACATTCCCACGGACTCCATCGACATCACCGACAACGATAACCGGGTCGTGAAGGTCCATTTTCACCACTCCACGAAGTTTCCGGTCCGTCAGGTGACGCAGCGCCGCGAACCGGGCCGCCCGTCGCCGGTGGAGGAAGTGACGAACTATTCCAAGTTCCGGGACGTGGGCGGTGGAGTAATGTGGCCGTTTGTCATTCAACGCGAGCGGGACGGCGAGGCGATCTTTTCGCTGTACTCGGAGAGCGTGACGATCAACCAGGACCTGACGGACAATCTGTTCACCTTGCCCGGCAACATCAAGGTCATTCCGCCAAAATGACAGGCGCCACCGTGGAGCCGGTCTCCGACCGGTGCTGATGACGGTCGGCCCTCCCAACCCCATCGCGCCGGATTCCCGTGCCCTGTTCAGCCGCGAGCAGTGACCCTCGACGACCCGGAGGTCGACGGAGAATTCGCGGGGGCGATGGCGGAGGACCTGACTTTGGACGATCTGGACGGGCCGAGGATGGAAGCCGAGGAACTCCTGGGCAAACAGGTGGGGCAGGCCGGAGTAAAAGGAGCGCCAGAACATCGCGGGTTCCGGCTGACGAAATTTTTTTATCGAAACAAAACGGCCTGAAATCGGGGTTAAGTGACTGGAGAGGTGAGAGATAGCCGTTTGGAGTCAATCGAAACATAACGAACAAACCGAACCAAACGAAACAGAGAGGGATCGGCTGGACGTAGATTGGCCTGGATCAGGGGTATGGCCGGCCCATCGGCATTGGGGCCGCAGTGCGGCGAGATCGGCCTTTTGCTGCGACGTGGCGCGAGCTTCCGCTCGCAGCGGAACTTCAGTTCCGCAACCACGGCGAAGCCGTGGCCCGTGGTGAACACGGCGAAGCCGTGGCATTGCAGGATGAGGTACCGCAAGCGCGGTCTTCGGCCGCGTTCGGGGAACGGAAGTTCCCCTGCGAGCGGAAGCTCGCGCCACGGGAGAGTGGGTCGAACCCGAAGCGCCGGCCAGGGGGCCGGCGGCGGGCGAGGGCGCCCGCCCTACCAGGGTGTGACTGAAGGGAAGCACGGGAGTTGTTTCTCCTTAGTGGGGACCGGGTGGATGGCCTCGTTGAGACTGCCCGTCTTGGACCGTTCGAAGAGGAGAAGGATCTCGTCGGAGTAATCGTCGGAATCCTCGCGGATGCGGCGCACGGAATCGCCTGTGTACGAATCGGGCAGGTGATCGAGTGTATGGCGATAGACGGCGAGGTGCGAGATGCCGAAGTGGGCGCCGACGGAGCGATCGGGACGTTCGTCGAGGATCACGGCATCGATTTCGTCGCGTTCGGGATGAATGCACACAGTACAAGGACGCATAAATCTGTCTCTCGATCTCACTGTCGCATGGAGAATCAAGCGTCAAGAGCCAACGGTAAGGTGTGGTTTTCGAGTAACTCGTGGAAATTCAGAAAGATGACCGGAGAAAAATAAATATGAAAGTGTTGTGAACGGAAAATCGGGATTTTTCGAATGAGTTGGATGCCGGAGGCGGATGAAGGTCTAACTGCAGGCTGATCAGTATGATGCGAGAAACAGATGGGCGGCAGAACATTCACTCTGTTTTAGTGGGGCCGTAGGGCGGAAGCAGGAAAACATCGGCGGCGATTGGCAGTGACTCATGCCGCCCGGCGGGCGACCGCTCGTCGAGAGGCGGCGAAGGTCAGCATGGGAGACGGAA
>JBJXGR010000301.1:0-6892 GCA_046160045.1 Bryobacteraceae bacterium | reverse complement strand
ATGCAGGTTCGCGCCGTGGTGGTGGGACACAATTTCCGCTTCGGCCACCGGGCGGCGGGAGACATCCGCCTCCTCGCGGAACTCGGCAGCCGTCTGGGTTTCGAGACTCATGTCATCAACGAGGTGCTCCTGCGTCATTGGGCCGTCTCCTCCACCGCGATTCGCCACGCCGTTCGGACGGGGCACGTCTCCAAGGCAAGCCGGATGCTTGGCCGGTTCTTCGCGCTCGAGGGCTCCGTGGTCAGCGGTCAGGGCATCGGCTCGCGGCAGACGGTTCCGACGCTGAATCTCGCCGCCGACTCCCAGCTACTGCCGGCGCACGGTGTGTACATCACGCAAACCACCGATCTTCACGACGGGCGAACCTGGGAATCGATCACCAACGTGGGCATCCGCCCGACGTTTGAAGGCGATCAAGTGACTGTCGAAACGTTTCTCTTGTCTTCCTTCGACGGCCGGACGCCGGCCCGCATCCGCGTCGAGTTCCTGTGGCGCGTTCGGGACGAACGGAAGTTCGAGAGCGCAGAGGTCTTGAAGACGCAAATATCAAAGGATGTTTCACGCGCCAAGCGGTACTTCCGACTGCGCGAGATTAGGACCACCGTTCGAGGTTGGCGTGACTCCGAGGTAGAAACGTGATTCGACCATCCGAGAAGAATTCTACCCCTGCGTTTACCCCCCCCGTGTGCCGAGCCGGGAGGCAGGCTGCCAAGGCCCGCCGCGGCCCCAACCTCATCAACGCCCGCGCAAGGAGTCCCCCCAGGGATGGTACGGCCATTGGTTGCAGCAGAAAGTCGGCTGAACGGGTCGTCGATTAGATGCAGTAGCTTTCAGCAGCTCTCGGCGAGAATCCGCGCCATGTGGGCGTGGTACGATACTCTAGTTGCAATGGTCTGCTCCGATTAGCGCCTTCCTGGCCGCGTCGGGAACGAAGGAGGTGACATGGTTGACAGCGGTGTCCCGCGGAAGTATTCGATCTTCTTGAGTTCTTCATTTCGCGATCTGCAGAAGGCACGATCAGAACTCGTTTTGGAAATCCTCAGAATCGGCCATATTCCAGTTGGGATGGAAATGTTCCATGCTGGGGATGCACTAAACCTCCACGTGATCGAGAAGGCGATACGGGATTGTGACATCTTTGTGCTTTTGGTCGGTGCGAGGATGGGCGAAATGGTCGGCGGTGGTAGAAACGTTGCATATGTCGAGTGGGAATACGACTTCGCTCGCAAACTTGGCAAAAACACTATTGTCTTTCTTCTGAATAAGGCGGAATACGACAGCGTTCGGAATGGCCTGTCGAAGGACGACCCCGAGAGGGCATACGACAAACTCCTCGATAACTTCCGTGACAAGGTTCAATTGGCACCAGACGGAGAGGGGAAGCGAATCGTTGATTTCTTCTCATACAGCGACCCAGGGGACCTGCGTGCGAAATTGTCTGATGCCATCAAGCTTGAGTTCCCTCCTGCTTCCGGTGGCTGGGTGCCAGGGTTTTATCTCGATGAGCTCGTAAAACGCGTTCACTTTGACGAAACTGTGAGCTCGAATCCCTTCTTTCGGCGCTTTGCGAAGCGACTGAATTCCTTCGGCAAGCTCTCCACGCGAACTTCGCTAGAGGAGCCACTCAAGCGTGGTATCTCGCGATACTTTTGGCGACTATTCCTTCCAAGAATCGCATTAACCGATATGTCCCGCCTGTTTTTTGAGTCTGGCTCCTCGATTGCGTACGTTTCCGAAGACTTCATACGCTTAGTCGGGGAGGCGCGATGGGGGCGCGACTTATCGAAGA
This sequence comes from Bryobacteraceae bacterium, assembly GCA_046160045.1. Classification (GTDB taxonomy): domain Bacteria; phylum Acidobacteriota; class Terriglobia; order Bryobacterales; family Bryobacteraceae; genus CAZGUX01. Next base: position 5,103 of record JBJXGR010000301.1, on the reverse strand, counting down.
AGCTAAAAATAGCCACAAACAACATTCTTACGTTTTTCGATTTTGCACTAATTGAAGCCAGCAGTGATCTATTCAATGTGTCACTAGAGCCCAAAGGGCCTTTTGAGCCGTCGTATGGTGCTACTTTCGGGGAGTTGGCGGAAGCGGTCGAGCTGCCTTTTCCGACGGTCCCCGAGCCCCTACACCCAAACGCGCGGCCGTATGTCGATACAGTCGTTGCGAACCTGAAGAAGTTCTTTGATGCTCCTGGCATGATCTTGATGACTGCCTCAGGAGTCGAACTCGATGAGGCTTCACCCTTTGCGGGCCCCCACGTAGGAAGCTATTACAATAAGTTGGTAAAACGTGCGCTGCTCGAGGTGAAGGTGCCAACCGTGATGTTTTTGGATCAAGCAAAATTCCCGTATCCGTTTCGGCCTGGTGAGTGCCATTCAGTCTGCGGCCCAGATGCCGAGTGGGGAACATTAAGGACTGATGTGCCTTTGGCGATTGCCAGTGCGTTCAGCAGTAAGGACAATAGAGACATGGCGGCTGATCGGCTTATGTCAATAGGGTTCGAGAGCGACGAGCCTTCAATCGAGGATGAAGGTACGTGGCCGATCATCGCGGGGAACCGGGAGTTCAAGAAGATGATCTACGGGGGACATACGCTTAGGACTGCTGGTTAGTTCAGTGCAGCAATGTAGCCTTTCGACATCTTCGACACCGCTGAACTAACAGCTATGGCACCCTTTGAACTTTGGGATCTTGGGAGTTGGGGAGCGGCATGGGCTAGCGCTCGAACTGGCCAAGTAACTGCAGACTCCGCGTTTTTGGGGTTGCCGGGTCTGTCGCGGCCCACGGCACAAAGGGTTCTCGTGTCTGAGTGGGAACCATTTTCGATAATAGGAGGCAGTCGCTCCGCGCCGAAGCAGGCTGCAGAAGAGGAGAGATAGGTTTGAGTTTGACACAAGGTAAGGCCGTACATCTGAAGAAGTTGTCGAACACGTGGGGAGTCATTGCCGCCGCCGCAATGGATCAGCGAGGAAGCCTGCAGAAGTCCATCGCTTCCGCCAAAGGGATCGACAAAAAGGCCGTCACCGACGCGATGATGAGCGAATTCAAGGTCGCTGTGGCGAAGGTCCTCACACCGCACGCGAGCGCCATCCTGCTTGACCCCGAGTGGGGTCTGGATGCGGCCAAAGCCCGTTCGGCCAACGCCGGCCTGCTCCTCGCCTACGAAGAGAGCGGCTACGACAACACCCGCCCCGGCCGCCTGCCCGACCTGCTGCCGCACGTGTCCGCGAAGCGAATCAAAGATTGGGGCGCCGACGCCGTCAAGATCCTGATTTACTACTCTCCGTTCGACGACGGGAGCGTCAACGACATCAAGCACGCGTTCATTGAGCGCATTGGCGCCGAGTGCGTGGCCAATGACATTCCGTTCTTCCTCGAGTTCGTCGGCTACGATCCGGCCGGGGGCGACGAAAAGGGCATCGGATACGCGAAGACCAAACCTGAGGTCGTCCGCAAGAGCATGGAGGAGTTTTCGAAAGCGTACTACCACGTGGACGTGCTGAAGGTGGAAGTGCCGATCAACGCCGAATTCGTGGAGGGCTCCGCCGTATTCAAGGGGCAGAAAGCGTACTCCTGGGCCGAAGCGCTCGATCATTTCCGCGCCTGCGCCGCCGTCGCCACGAAGCCGTTCATCTATCTGAGCGCCGGTGTCAGCAACGCTCAGTTCACCGAATCGCTGCGTATGGCGGGTGATTCCGGCACCGACTACTCAGGCGTGTTGTGCGGCCGCGCGACGTGGAAAGAAGGGATTCCGGTCTACGCCAAGCAAGGCGTCAAGGCGCTCGAGGATTGGCTCTCGAGCGAGGGCGTGAAGAACATCAACGCGGTGAACGACGCCATCAAGACCGCCAAGCCCTGGTATCAGAAGCTGGGCATGCCCAAGCCGTAAGCCTCATGTTCTGACGGCAAAGGGGCCGGCTCCGCGGGGATACCCAGCCTGCGTCTGCCCCTTGGTAACGCTTCAAGTGCGATGTTGCCAAAGCTGTGCAGGACTCGGGGCCGGTATGTTCACGACTCCTTTCCTGTACAACTCCATTCGGTCATCGCGCCGGATTCCCGTGCCCGGTTCAGCCGCGGGCAACGACCCTCGACGACTCCTTGCCGCGAGCCCCCGCTCACATCATCAACAACACGCCTGGCACGCTCGGGGGCGGGTCCTGCCGGAGGATCTGTGGCACCGGCGCACGGCATACCAGGAGGCCAATGCCACGGCGAAACGCTGCCGACGACCTCACGGTACGGGGTGCCGAGCGGGAAGCGGATCAACTCGCGCAACCAGACCTGACACTCGGTGCGCTGGCCGAAGTAGACGGAATCGAAGCCCCGCGGGATCACCCGGCGTTCGACGAGGGCGAGGGCGAGTGGTCGCGCTCGCGGCCAAGGTCGAGGGCGGCAATGTTACCCGCCCGGCAGGCCGATCGACGCAATCCCGCGGCCCGCAGGCCAGCCCGCCTGAGCATCTGCCTTCATGCTTCATGGGAGCCAGCTCGCGCGTAGTGTTCAAGAACCTTGAGAAAGTCCGTATGTTCCCCGGGTTCGCAGGTCCCACAAGAAAAACCGTTGCAGATCGGGCCGTCCCTCCCCCCCCTTTTTTCCGGAAGAGGCCGTTCGCTTACCAAGACATTTGACGAGGCCCACGCCCGCTATGCGCAGTATGCCAACACCCGGTTCGGCCGTCACGGCCGCTTCTGGCAGGACCGGTTCTTCTCCCGGGCCGTGAACGCGGGACACCGATGGGGTGGCCCCGCGCTATGTGGAGCGGAATCTGGTGCGGGCCCGGTTGGTCGATTCGGCAGACCAATGGCCGTGGTCCAACGCGGCGGTCCACGTTGGCAAGTAACGAATGCCGCCTTGGATGTCGGTGGACGAGTGGGCCAAGTGGTTTTACACCCGCCGAGTGGCAGGCGTGGCTCGGAGCGGAGGGCGTGGCGGAGGCGGAACGAGACTGCGCAGCGGGACGGCGACCGGCCGGCAGGTAGGCGACGAGGGCTTCGTACGGAAAGCGGAAACGGCTTTAGGGCGACGACTTCACCCGGAGAAAGGCGGCCGCCCGCGGAAGGAAAGGACCGTCAGCAAAGCGGCGACTGCGACCTCGGGTCAGTAAGCCGTGTGGGCTGGGAGCTAGAGTTGAGCTAGAGTAGAACAAGGTAGAATCGCGTTGGACGTCCCCAGGTTTCCGTCCCCAGGTTTCCCACACGGGTCGGCCGAGGCGATGGCGGCCAACAGGCGGAGTGCGTCGACAGCCAAACGAAGGAACTGAAGGATGGCAGGCAAGCTCCATGTTCTCATGCAGTTCGGTATTTACGATAGGCACAGTTGCCGGACGAAACGGAGCATTGACACTTCTTCTAAGCCTGAGATAGCATCTCTCCTGTGCCACTGATGCCCCGTTCCATCGGTCACCGTGAGGGAGGGCTTGAGCCCATGTCGCTGCCTCGTCCTGCTCACTTCGTCTCCAGCTTCGCCGTCATGCTGGCTAACGTAACCCTGTCGTTCGGCTGGTTCTTCGTGCTTCCTTCCCTGCTGCCCGGCCAAGCGCTGGACCTTTCGCCGGAACAGGTTCGCGCCTTCGAAATGAGAGTCATGGAGAAAATTGCGGATCTGGCCCTGATTCCGCCGCGGCTGAACACCTCTCCCTTGCCGCGCTACGACTACGATCAACTGGACTACGGGATGAACATCGGCATCGCACGTACGCCAGGCGGACGGCTGTGGGCCGCTTGGGTGGGCGGTGAAGACGGCCCAAAGGGCTTCTTCGTCTTGGCCTCCAGTGACGACGATGGCGCCACCTGGTCAAAGCCTCGCCTTGTCATCGATGGGCAATCGAAGAACCTGCCCATGTATCGCAGCATCCTTGTGGGCAACCTCTGGACCGATCCGCAGGGGCGGCTCTGGATTTTCTTCAGTCAGTCGATGATGCAATTCGATGGCCGTGCCGGATCCTGGGCCGCCGTTTGTTCGAATCCGGACGATGCTCAACCAGTTTGGTCGGCGCCCAGGCGCATTTGGCATGGTTTCACCCTGAACAAGCCCACGGTTCTCTCCACCGGTGAGTGGCTCTTGCCCGTGTCGCTGCATCCGACATTTGGTCATAGCACTGGTCCATTCATGGGCGCTTTCCCCGAACTCGACATTTATCGCGGAGCGAACCTTTTCGCCTCGGTCGACCAAGGCGCCACCTGGAAACGCCACGGACATATCCAGTTTCCCAACCCAACGTGGGACGAGCACATGACCGTCGAGCGCAAAGACGGCTCCCTCTGGATGTTGGCGCGCACCAAAACCGGCTTGATGCAAAGCACGTCTACTGACCGGGGACGCACGTGGGCGGCGCCAACCGAACCGGACGGCATTCGCCACCCGGTCTCCCGTTTTCACCTGCGCCGCCTGGCCTCCGGCAGGATCCTGCTCGTAAAACATGGCGACACTATCGATACCTTCGACACATCCGCTCCCCACGAAGTCGGCGGTCACGTGTCGACCTACCCCGCGACAGCCCGCAGCAAGTTGACTGCGTGGCTTTCCGATGACGACGGCCGCACGTGGAAGGGTGGCCTCATGCTTGACGAACGGAAGGGTGTCTCCTATCCCGATGGCTTCCAGGCGCCCGACGGCGCAATTTACATTTCCTACGACCGCAATCGTGCCACAGATGGTGAGATTCTCTTAGCGAAGTTCACCGAAGAAGACGTGCTGGCCAGGGTTCTCGCCAGTTCGAAATCCCGCACCAGGGTACTCATTAGCAAGCCGATGAAGAACCGCTGAAATGCGCAAAAGTCAGAATGGCGTTGATCCATCAATAGGAATTAAGAAAAGAGAGGTTTCACCGATGCTACAGATCAGGCGAGCTCCGATTGCAGTGACTGCCCGGCTAATGTTGACGTTTTCTGGAATGCTCCAGACAATTATGGTATTGACATTCCTGGCAGGGTCGTTGGCAGGTCAAGTGACTACAGCCACCTTATACGGAACGATAATCGATCCTTCCGGCGCCGGCATTCCGGACGCTACCATAATCGTCACCAACGAAGGCACCCAATCCGTATC
>JBJXGR010000300.1:0-13935 GCA_046160045.1 Bryobacteraceae bacterium | reverse complement strand
GCCGAGGTGATGAAGCTCTTCGTCCACCGCCGCGCCCGCCGCCGCGGCCTTGCCCGAGCCCTGATGCTCGAAGCCGAAGCAACCGCCCGAGGCCTCGGCCGTACCCTGCTGATCATGGACACCCGGGCCGGCGGTGACGCCGACCGCCTCTGCCAATCCCTCGGCTATGTGCGTTTTGGCGCGGTCCCGAACTACGCCCGCGACAGTGAAGGCCGCCTGCATCCGACGGTGTTCTACTATCGCCAACTGGACTAAGCTACACTGGCGGAAGAACCCCTCCGGAAATGCCTGAAACTCCGAGAATTCTGACCACAACGGTCGGCTCCTATCCCGTCCCCGACTGGCTGAGCGCGCTGCCCAGCGAACAGGCTCTGATGGACGCGACGCGCGTCGTGTTCGATATCCAGCGGCAGGCCGGACTCGACCTGCCCACCGACGGCGAACTCTACCGATTCGATATCAATCATCCCGACACCAACGGCATGATCGACTACTTCATCGGGCCGATGGGCGGCGTCCGGACAAAGTTGGGCCGTTCTGACTGGGAGGCGTTCAACCGCAATGCCGCGATGGGCTTCCGCAGCAAGCCGGCCGGGGTCGTCACCGGTTCGCTCGGCGAAGGCGGGCTCAACCTGTTCGCCGATTGCGAGCGCGCCGCCTCCGTCTCCGGCGGACCCTTCAAGTTCACCGTTACCAGCCCGTACATGCTGGCGCGCACGCTCGTCGACAACCACTACAACGACTTCCCTTCGCTCACGATGGGCATTGCCGACGTCCTCCGCGACCAGGTTGCCGGGCTGCCTTGCCAATGCGTGCAGGTAGACGAGGCCAACATTACCGGCAACCCATCGGATTGGAGGCTGGCCGCCGATTCCATTAACCGGACGCTCGAGAATGTCACGGTGGAACGCGCCGTACATCTCTGCTTCGGCAACTATGGCGGCCAAACCATCCAGAGCGGCGAGTGGCGGTCGCTCCTTCAGTTCCTGAATGCGCTCCAGGTAGATCACGTCGTCCTCGAACTCGCGATTCGCCCCACCAGCGACCTCGAAGTTCTAAGAGACGTGGACCCGCGAATCAGACTGGGCATCGGCGTCGTGGATATCAAAAGCAATCACGTCGAAACCGCCGATGAGATTGCTCGGCGATTGGAGGCAGCGGAAGAGAAACTGGGGCCAGGCCGCATCGGGTGGATTCATCCCGATTGCGGGTTCTGGATGCTCAAGCGCTCCATCGCCGACCGTAAGATCCGTGCCCTGGTGGCCGGGCGCAACCGCTATCTGGGGATTGGTTAGTGGCCAAGGGCTCGCACTATCCTTCGGAGCATTCGACGCGAATCGACGGGGCGACCGGCGCGCTGATTCATCAGATGACCGCGCACGAGTCGATCAGCCACTCGACGTACTTTCTGCAAAGTTCGTTCACTCCCGACAACCGCAGCCTGCTCTTCATCTCCTACCGGAGCGGCAGCGCACAACTGTACGATGTCGAATTTCCGGGTGGCGACATCCGGCAGTTGACGGACGGCGTTCCGATCCACCCGTTCTCGCCGGCTATTCATCCCGAGGGCCGCCGGGTTTTCTTCGTGAGGAAGGGCTCGATCTGGTTTCTCAACCTGGAAACGCTGGAAGAGCAGTTGGTCGTTGACTTTCCGGGCGCCCAGTTCGGCGAGTGCTCGCTAACGGCTGACGGCGAATGGCTGACCGCGGCCGCCAAACAAGACGGGCAGAACGGCCTCGTGACCGGGCGCGCCGATGGCTCAGGCTGGCGGCTGATCCCCTTCCCTCGCACCGTCATCCACCCGCAGTTTCATCCGCTGGAACCGGACTGGATCGAATTTGCGGGAGATCCCGCTCCCCGGATGCACCGCGTCCGGCGTGACGGCGCAGGACTTGAATGTCTGTACAAACACTCCAACGACGAGTTCGTCGTGCACGAGACATTTCTTGGGCGCACGGGCGAAATCGTGTTCACGGTTTGGCCGCGGTTGCTTGCCAGGATGGACTGGTCGACGCGCGAGATCCGCACCATCGCTGAGTTCAATGCCTGGCACATCACGCCGAACCGGGCCGGCTCGGCGATTCTGTGCGACACCAACCATCCCGACCAGGGCATCTTTCTGGTGGACGCCACCACGGGTTCGCGCCGTCGCCTGTGTTGCTCGGAATCGAGCAACCAGGGTAGCCAGTGGCTGAAATCGTGTTACGCGGTGGCCGAGGATTTCGCGGCTGCCCGAAGCGCCGCCAAGTCCAGTGCTCTGAGCTGGATGGAGGTCTCGACCGACACCGTCTACGGCCCTCAATGGACTCACCCGCATCCGTCCTTCTCGGCGGATGAAACCCTGATCACGTTTGCCAGCGACCGCACGGGACGCACCCAGGTCTATGTGGCGGAGCTTACCTAGGACCATGACGCAACTTTCCACCCCTGTTCGGGTTAGATCCAGGGAACAAATGAGTTTTCGGCTGCTCCTCCTGCTTGCCGCTTGCGCGCTCCCGACCTGGTCCGCCACGCTGGGAACCGTCGTGACGCTGGTGGGCGGCGCCTCCGACCTGGTCTTAGACGAAGCGCGAGGCCGGCTGTATCTGGTCAACAGCGCGGCGAACCGGTTGGAGGTCTACTCCACCACACAGCGGCGATTCCTCACTCCGCTCCGCACCGATGGCAGGCCGCTGTCGGCGGCATTGTCCGCCGACGGTAAGTTCTTGTATGTCTCTTCGTACGACCAGAGTTCGCTGAACGTCGTGGATCTCGATCAACTGGCGATCACCCGTCGCCTGAGTCTCCCCGCCCGGCCCGAGGCTGTGGCCGTGGGCAACGACGGGCGAGTTCTGATTACGACGATCGGTACCGGCCAGAACAACGCCTTCAATACCCTGCTGCTGGTCGATCCTGCCGCCGGCAGCGGCCAGGAAGTCACCGCCGTTCCTGTGTCGCCAACCGGGCCTCAACCCCCCGGCACGCCACCGGCAGGGCGTCCCGCGCTGGCGGTCAACAGCGGCCTCCAGACTTCCAATGACGGCAATCTCATCTTTGGCGTGAACAATGTTGGCGGAAACCGTAGAATCGTCTTCGTTTACGAGGTCGTATCGGCGACCGTTCTGCGCCTTCGCAACGTCGCTTCCGTGTCGAACGTCCTGGCGGTCGCCCCCGACGCCTCGAAATTCATGGTGGGCCTCAGCCTGTTCGAATCGGAAAGCCTGATTGTGCTGGCCCAGCAGAACGCAGCCAACGCGCGCTTCACCTTTCCGACTACCGCGCCGACCAACTTCAACGTACAGCAAAACCAGGGTGGCAGCGTTTTTTCTCCGGACGGTTCCTCCATCTATTCCGCGTTCAACATCGCGCCCATCCAGAATCCCGCTGCTCGCGCCAACGTCAGCCGTCTGCTGGTGAACGATCCGGACAATCTGCTGATCAACCAGGGCTACCAGTTGCCGGAGAACATCGCCGGCAAGATGATCATCACCGCCGACGGCCGGACCATCTACGCGCTTTCGGAATCGGGCTTCGTCATCATCCCGATCGGTCAGGCTGACCAGAGCCCGATCGCCGCTCCACGCTCGCTGTCGAATCTGCTCGTCAATGATCAGTGCGGGGTCTTCGGGATCAGCCGGCGCGCGACGGTGGAAGTGACCAATGCCGGCCGCGGACGCGTGACGGCCACAGCTCAGCTACTGCCGGGGAACAACGTGCTTCCGGGAATTGCCGGCGGTGGAGCGGGCGGCGGAGGACCCGGCGGAGGTCCGATCATCATCATTCCACCCGGAGGCGGATTTCCGGGAGGCATTTTGCCTGGATTTGGCGCACCTGGAGGAACCGCCGCCGCAGGAGTCGCGGCTACCGCCCCTGGGGTGATCAACCAGAATACGGCCAGCGGTTCGGCTCTGACATTTCAGTTCAATGCGCAAGCTGCCCGCAGTCTGGGCACCGTAGCGCCCCACACGTTCCTGGTGCAGTCGAACGAGGCGGTGAACATCCCGCCTAATTTGCGGGTGTATCAGAACAACCGCAACTCCGAGTCGCTTGGTGACGTTGTACCCGTTGAAATCGGCGCCTCCGATGCGGAAGGTCTCTGGGATATGGTGCTTGACAGCGTTCGCCAGCGCCTGTACATCGCCAATTCCGGAATGAACCGGATCGAGGTCTTTGACATACGTGCCAGGCAGTTCCTCAATCCCGTGAAGGTCGGCCAGTTGCCGCACTCGATGGCGCTCGGTACAGACGGGGCCACTATGTATGTGGCCAACACCGGAGGCGAGTGGTTGAGCATCGTCGACCTGGACAAGCTCGAGCAAGTCGGAAAGGTCCGCTTCCCGCCTCTGCCGTTCAACTCGGCCGTGGCTCTGGCGACGCCGCAAATCATCTCCACCAGCCAACGTGGACCTCAGGTGGTTGTGTCGGCTGGGGCCAACGCCAATACGCTCTGGCGCGTGGTCGGGGACGAGTTGCTCCCGCGTACCTTGAACTCCGCTATCTTCGGAACGGCGACGACGATTCCCGGTCCCTCCCAGACGATGGTGGCCACCCCGAACGGCGAGTATGTGCTGCTTTTGGCCGGCAACGGGTTTGTTTACCTGTACGACGCCAGCGCCGATGAGTGGGTCATCGGCCGGCAGATCTTTGGCGCGGCGAATCAACCGGGACTGTTGCCCCTTCAAGGCTACTTTGGGCCGGTAGCGGCGGGTCCGCGAGGCCAGTACTTCATCGCCAATGGCATTGTTCTCAATAACTCGCTGACGCCCCAGACCGGGTCAAGCGGCGTTGGCATCGGCGACCCCACCGGCCGTCCGGGTGCGACGCCCGCCACAACCCGTCCTGTCTCGGCCGTCAGTTCGGCAGGCAATTCCGCCTATGCCCGTCTCTCGCAGCCGCTCGTGGCCAATGCCGCGGCGCTGGCCACGGTTGCCGATACGCCGGCCCTGGAAATCGTCGACGTGAATTCCGGCACCATGGTTCGTTCCGTTGCCGCGCTGGAAGGCCCCATTCAGGTGGTCACCGGTACGCAGTTACAGCGTGTTCAGGGCCGCACCCTGGCGGTGGACGCAGGGTTGACCACTGCGTACGCCTTGACGACTTCAGGACTTCAGATCATTCCACTGACCGGCCAGCCCTCTCTCGCAGACCGGCCGGTGGTGAACACCAACGGAGTTGTCAACACGGCCAGCTATCAGGCCACCATTGCTCCCAACTCACTGGTTTCGATCTTTGGGCGCAACATGGGATCGGAGCAGGCCGCCAGTGCCCTGCCACTACCCGGCAGCCTGGGCGGCACATGCGTCACCCTCAACAACAGTCCGATTCCGCTGCTGCTGTCTTCGCCGGGGCAGATCAATTTCCAGATGCCGCCCGGCATCGCCGCGGGACGCTATCAACTGGTGGTGAGGAATCTGACCCGCCTGACCGCTTCGAACCCAGTCCAGGTCACGGTGGCCCGTTATGCGCCTGCCGTCTTCACCGACCAGAAAGCGCGGGCGCTCGTCTTCGACGAAAACGGAGCCCAGATCACTCCCGAGAATCCCGCAAAGCGGGACAGACCGATCGTCATGTACGCAGCCGGACTGGGAGCCACCACGGGCGGCCGGGTCAATCCGGGTGAAGCCTCTCCTGCGCAACCGCTGGCCGTCACCGCGCCCCTGAAGGTCTACTTTGGAGACAAGCGCTACGTGCAGGCCGAGGTGATCGTCGACTGGAGCGGGCTGACTCCCGGTCTGGTCGGGGTTTACCAATTGAACCTCCGCGTGCCCGGATTCCATATGCGCGGCGACAACCTGCCGGTTACAATCTCGATTGGCGGTGTCGATAGTCCGATCAGAGGACCCGTGGTTCCCACCGTCGCGGTGGACTGAATCTGGGTTAACTTCCCCATTCGAGTGCGCGAGTTGAGCCAGTCGGCGAGCGAGTATCCACCGACGAGTGGGGCTATGCTTCGATTACCCTTCTAACTCATTGAATCAATTGAGTGCGCACGGGCTTCTGCGAGCTTGTGGGTATTGGTGAGCAACGTGCTCCTCTGGCGGGCGAAAGGGGCCGTCCACCCCATGTCCGTCGGTCTGCTCAAAGAAACCACGGTGGGCGAGCGCCGGGTAGCCCTGACACCAGCCTCCGTACGGCGGCTGGTGGAACGAGGGCATCGCGTGGTAGTTGAACACGATGCCGGGGCGCGCAGTCACTTCCCGGACAGCGCCTACGTCTCCGCGGGGGCTCAAATCGCCTTTACGCCCTCCGAAGTGATTGACCGTTCCGAACTGCTCGTGAAGGTCGAGCGCCCCACGCTGGCCGAGTTCGAGCAACTTCACCCGCATCAGGCAGTGATGGCCTTCATGCATATGGCCGTCGCCCGCAGGCAGGACATCATGCAGGCGCTCGACAAGGCTCTCACGACCGTCGGCTTCGAGGTCATCGAAACCGCCGGCGGACGACTTCCCGTGTTGGAACCGATCAGTGAGATCGCCGGGCAGATGGCGGTCGCGATCGCGGGCCACCTGTTGCGCTCCACGTCCGGTGGCCGGGGCATTCTGCTGGGTGGGGCGCCCGGCATCCCCCCGGCGAACGTGGTGATTCTCGGCGCCGGCGTGGTGGGTACGTGGGCTGCCCGCTCCGCGCTCTCGATCGGCGCCATGACCACGGTGCTCGATAACGACCTGGTCAAACTGCGGTGCCTGCACCTGGCGGCGCCCGGGGCGATCACGCGCTTTGCGGACGTTGACCTGCTCGGCGAAGCCATCGGCAGCGCCGACGCCGTGATCGGCGCGGTGTTGCTGCACGGCGAACGCACGCCGCTGCTGGTGAGTCGCGCCATGGTCGAGAGCATGCGCCCGGGCAGCGTCATCGTCGATGTGTCGATCGACCAGGGCGGATGCTTTGAAACCGGCCGCCCCACCACGCTCGACGATCCCGTCTTCGTTCATAAAGGCGTCCTGCACTATTGCGTTCCGAATCTGACGGCCGACATCGCCAACACGGCCAGCGCGGCGCTGGCTCAGGCCTGCTTGCCGTTTGTCCTGGATTTCGCCGCCGGCGGAGTGGAGGGCGCACTCTCGCGGCGTCCTGAGTTGGCCCGCGGAGTCTACACCTTTGATGGTCACTGCACGCACGCCGCGGTGGCCGAGCGCTGGCAGGTGCCCTTCTGCGATCTGCTGCACCTGGTTTCGGCCCAAAGGAGCATTTCCGTATGATGTGGCTCCGGCAGTTCAAGGAGAAACTCACCACCGCCGAAAAGGCGCTCGAGGCGGTGCGTTCGGGCGACCGCGTCTACATCCATCCCGGGTGCGCGACGCCGCAGCCGTTGGTTGATGCCCTGGTCCGCCGCGCGCCTGAACTGCGCAACGTGGAAGTCGCCCACATGTTGACCTTCGGCCGCGCCGACTACGTTCAACCCGAGTACGAAGGCCACTTTAGGCACAACGGCCTGTTTCTCGGCGCCAACGTACGCGAGGCCGTGGCCTGCGGCCGCGCCGACTATACTCCGATCTTCCTTGGAGAAATCGAGCGGTTGTTCACTTCGGGAGCCTTGCCTCTCGACATCGTCCTGATGCAGGCCTCGCCTCCCGATGAGCACGGCTATCTGAGCTTTGGCGTTGGGGTTGACTGCACCCTTACGGCCGCGCGGAGCGCCCGGCACGTCATCGTGGAGGTGAACCACCAGATGCCGCGCACGCTCGGCGATAGCTTCCTGCACGTCAGCAAAGCGGGTTCCATCGTCGAGACGGACCGGCCGCTGTTGGAGTTGCGGACCGAACCTTCAAGCGAGGTTCAAAAGCGAATCGGCCAGTACGTGGCGTCCCTGATTCCTGACGGCGCCACGCTCCAGACGGGTATCGGCGGCATTCCCGACGCGGTGCTGGCCTGCCTCGGGGACAAGCGCGACCTCGGCGTGCACAGCGAGATGTGCTCCGACGGCGTCATCGACCTGATCGAAGCCGGCATTCTGAATGGGGACCGCAAGACGCTGCACCGCGGAAAAGTCGTGGTCGGCTTTGTTCTGGGCACCAGGCGCCTCTTCGACTATCTGAATGAAAATCCGGTCTTTGAGTTCCATCCGACACACTACACCAACGACCCCTTTGTCATCGCGCAGAACGACAACATGATCGCGATCAACTCCGCCCTGCAAGTGGACTTGACCGGCCAGGTGTGCGCGGACTCGATCGGGACCAAGCCCTACAGCGGGTTCGGCGGCCAAGTGGACTTTGTGCGCGGCGCCGCCCGATCGCCAGGCGGCCGCCCGATCATCGCGCTGCCGTCAACCGCGAAGGGCGGTTCGGTGTCGCGCATTGCGCCGGTACTCGACCCTGGCGCGGGCGTCGTTACTTCGCGCGCCGATGTCCACTACGTGGTGACCGAATACGGGATCGCGTATCTGCACGGAAAGACCTTGCGCCAACGCGCGGAGGCGCTCATTTCGATCGCCGCGCCACAGTTCCGCGACGAATTGTACGACTTCGCCGCGCGTGCTCATTACCTGGAGCGCCAGCCGGTGCTGGCGCATTGAAGGTGGGGAATGGTGATCACGCAAATTCGTTTACGCGATTCACCCGAAATGAGAGGATTTATGCTCGAGACTCCAAGACCGGACAAAGGTAAGGTGGAGATCGACTCCGAGGAGTGCAAAGGCTGTGGTCTCTGTGTCGAGTCCTGCGCTCTCCACGTACTGCGCCTGGCCGAGCACTTGAATCGCTACGGGTATCACCCCGCCCTGTACACGGGCCACGGGTGCAACGGCTGCGGGTTGTGCTTCTATGCCTGCCCGGAACCTGGAGCGATCCAGGTCTTTAAGCTCGTGCTGGCGGCGTGAGGAGGAAACGTGTCCAAGCAATTGATCAAGGGAAATGAAGCGATTGTGAAAGGCGCGATCCTGGCAGGTTGCCGCGCCTTTTACGGCTATCCCATCACGCCGGCCAGCGAAATCGCCGAAGCGGCAGCCTTGTATATGCCGCAGGCGGGTGGCGTCTTCATCCAGGCGGAGAGCGAGGTGGCGGCCATCAACATGGTGTTCGGCGCCTCCGCCGCCGGAGTCCGCGCCATGACCGCCTCCAGCGGCCCCGGCATCAGCCTGATGCAGGAAGGCCTCAGCTACATCGCGGGCGCGGAACTGCCTTGCGTGGTCGCCGATATCATGCGGGGCGGCCCGGGCCTCGGCAACATCGCGCCCGAACAGAGCGACTACTATCAGGTCGTCAAGTGCGGCGGTCACGGCAACTACCGCACGCTGGTTCTGGCGCCGGACTCGGTGCAGGAGATGGCCGACCTCACGATGCTGGCTTTCGATCTCGCCGACAAGTACCGCAATCCGGTCTTCGTCGTGACCGACGGCTACATCGGCCAGATGATGGAGCCGGTCGAGTTTCCCGCCCAAGCCCGGCCGCCGCGGCACGTCACCTGGGCGGTGGAGGGGACCGAGGCGTCGCGTCCGAATCTGGTGGCCTCGATCTTCCTCGAGCCCGATCAGCTCGAACAGCACGTGCGGCACCTCGAGCGGAAGTACCAGCAGGCGGAACGGGAAGAAGTCCGCGTGGAGTGCTATCGAACCGGGGACGCCGAAATCATCCTGATCGGCTACGGCATTGTGGCCCGAGTGCTCAAGGCCGTGGTGGAGAGGGCCCGCGCGGAAGGACTGCCGGTCGGCCTGCTTCGCCTGATCACACTGTATCCTTTCCCGGTCGAAGCTGTCCGGGGCCTGGCGCAAACGGCCGCCGTGTTCGGAGTGATCGAGATGAGCACCGGCAAACTGGTCGAGGACGTAAGGCTGGCGCTCGAAGGCCGGAGGCCTGTTGAGTTCTTCAGCCGGTGCGGAGGCAATATTCCCTCCGCCGACGAGGTTTACGAGTTTGTCCGTGCCGTCGCCGGCCGTTCGGTCGAGCCCCTTCTCCGGGAGGTCCTCCATGTCTGACTACCAGGTGTCGCACGAGAAGGCTGACTGCTTTTACCCGCGATACGAGCGGAAGAGCGAGTTACAACACCAGACGCACTATTGCCCCGGCTGCGGCCATGGCATCGCGCACAAGTTGATCGCCCGGGCCATCGACGAGATGGGCCTTCAGAATCGCACCGTCCTGGTGAGTCCCGTGGGCTGCTCGGTGTTCGCCTATTACTACTTCGATGTCGGCAACATCCAGGCCGCGCATGGCCGGGCGCCCGCCGTCGCGACCGCGGTAAAGCGCAGCCGCCCGGAGGCGATTGTCCTCAGCTATCAGGGCGACGGCGACCTGGCCGCCATCGGGTCGGCCGAGATCCTGCACGCCGCCAATCGAGGCGAGCCCATCACCGTTTTCTTTCTCAACAACGCGATCTACGGCATGACGGGCGGGCAGATGGCTCCCACGACGCTGATCGGCCAGAAGAGCACGACCAGTCCGTTCGGGCGCAGCGTCTGGAATGAGGGATACCCGCTGCACGTTTGTGAAGTGTTGGCGGCGTTGGAAGCCCCCGTGTACCTGGAGCGCGTCGCGCTGGGCAACAACAAGATGATCCAGGCGGCGGCCAAAGCAGTCCGGCGCGCCGTCGAAGCGCAGGTGAAGGGCCTGGGATTCTCGCTGGTGGAGATTCTCTCTCCATGTCCGACCATCTGGAAGAAGAACCCGGTCGAAGCGCAGCGCTGGGTCCACGAGGAAATGACCAAGGTCTATCCGCTGGGGGTCTTCCGCGACCGGATGAAGGAAGCGACTGCGCGTCCGGCCCCTCCTGCGCCTCCCCCGCTCGACGAGATCCCCCGCATCCTGGACATCGTTCCCTCCGCGCCGCGACCGTCCCCTTCTGAGCCGCGACCGGAAGGGAGCGGGCAGCACAAGCCGCGACCGTCCCCTTCCGAGCCGCGACCGGAAGGGAGCGGTGGCTCTGCGCCTTCTCCTTCGCACGACGCGACCGAATCCGTCGAACGGCCACCGCTCCCTGACGGTCGCGGCTCAGAGGCCCCCATCGACTTCCGCATCAAAATCGCCGGCTTCGGCGGCCAAGGCGTGCTCATGCTCGGCGAAGTCCTGGCCGAAGCCGGCCTGGCCGCCGGGTTGGCGGTCTCCTGGCTGCCCTCTTATGGTCCCGAGATGCGTTCCGGGACTTCGAACTGTCACGTCCGCATTGCCGCCCGGCCCATCGACTCTCCCCTGGTCGCGCACCCCAACGTGCTGTTGGCGCTCAACGAGCCTTCGCTCCGGAAGTTCACGGCGTCCGTCGACCCCGGAGGGTGGGTTCTGTACAACGGCGCGGCCATCCCCGAAGACTGCCGGCGCCACGACCTTCACCTGATTGCCGAACCCTTCGTCCAGCAGGCTGACGAACTGGGAGATGCGCGCGCGGCCAACATCGTCATGCTAGGAGCGTTGCTGGAAGCGACAAACCTGCTGTCTGAACCGAGGGTCGACGAGGCTCTCCGCCGCAAAGTCAAGTCGGACCGCTGGCTGGAGTTGGACCGCCGGGCCCTGGCGCGCGGCCGCCGCGCCGTCCGGGAAGGAGTCTGTCATGCAAGCTGAGGCAAGCCCCGAGACCATCGTCTTCTTCGGAAATCGCTTTGTTCCTTTGGCTGAAGCCAAAGTCGGTATCCTCACCCACGCTCTCCACTACGGCACGGGAGTCTTTGAAGGAATCCGCGGTTACTGGGACGGGGCAGCAAACGACCTGTACATGGTCCGCCCTTTCGATCACTTCCTGCGCTGGAAAGCCAATGGCGGCATCCTGCGGCTGCAGGTGCCGCTCACTGTTTCCGAACTCACCAGTCTCGCGGCTGAACTGGTGCGGCGCAACGGCTATCGCACCAACATCTACATCCGGCCTCTGGCGTACAAGTCCGCCCAGCGCATCGGAGTCGCGCCGGACGACCAGGACAGTTTCGCCCTGATTGCCGTGCCGTACGGTGACTATCTCGACAGCAGCCGCGGCCTCCATGCGGGGGTCGTCTCCTGGCGGCGTATCGAGGATAATGCGATCCCCGGCCGCGCCAAGATCTGCGGCGCGTACGTCAACAGCGCCTTGGCCGGCGATGAGGCCCGCCGCAACGGATTCGATGAAGCCATCTTCCTGACCGAGTCCGGCCATGTGGCCGAAGGCGCAAGCTGCAACCTGTTCATCGTGCGCCGGGGCGTGCTGGTGACGCCGCCTCCCTCAGACAACATCCTGGAAGGCATCACCCGCGCCTCCGTGATGGAACTCGCGCGCCGTGAAATGCACCTTGAAGTGATCGAGCGATCCATCGACCGCAGCGAACTGTACATCGCCGACGAAGCGTTCTTCACGGGCACCGCCGTCGAAGTCGGACCCATTACGGCCGTCGACCATCGCCCCATCGGGTCCGGTTTGATCGGCCCGGTCAGCCGGGAACTGCGGCATCTCTATCTCGAGGCGACGCACGGCCACCTGCCCAGGTACCGTCATTGGCTTCTGGCGATTTATCAACCCTTCCATCTCGGCCGCGTAGCCTAAAAGGACTCCATGCAGATTCATATTCTCGACAGCACTCTTTGTGAAGGGACCCGGAACGGAACCGTCTCCTTCAGCGTCGACGAGAAGCTCATTCTGGCCCGTGAGCTCGACCGTTTCGGTGTGGATTACATCGAGGCCGGCTGGCCCGCGCTCGAGCCCAACGACCGCCGGTTCTTCGACTGCGCCCGCCAGTTGGAACTGCATCATTCCATCCTCACCGCCTTCGGCTGCCTCACCGGTCTCGACGACGAAGCCGATCTGGAACTTCTGATCAACGCCGGGACTCCGGCGGTGACCCTGCACGTCGACACGCTTTCCATCGCCTGCCGGCGCGTCGAGGAAGCCGTCCGCAGGCTCAAGTCGTACGGCCGCGAGGTGATCCTGAACGCGGGCGATTTCTTCCGCGCGTTCTATCAGTGTCATGAGAGCGCGTTCCACGTCCTTGAAGCCGCTCGATCGGCCGGCGCCGGCGTGCTTTGCCTCTGCGTCACTTCCGGGACGACGCTTCCCAACCAGATTGCGGAGGTCTGCCACGAAGTCCGCCGGCGGTTCGGCGGGATTCTCGGCATTCGCGCTTCAAACAATGCGGACGTCGCCGTGGCCAATACCCTTGCTGCCGTGGAACTCGGCTTCACCCACGTCCAGGGAACCATCAACGGCTACGGGGAGCGCTGCGGGTGCGCGAATCTCTGCTCGCTGCTGCCTAACCTGGAACTCAAGCTGGGCCACTCGACGGTCGGGCCCCAACGGCTGAAGGACATGACCCGCTTGGCCCATGTGGTCGCCGAGTTCGCCAACCTCGCGGTGCCGCCGGAGCGACCTTATGTCGGCCACCTCGCCTTCTCCCGGGACCCCGGCCGGCGCTGGCAGCGCCTGTTCCCCGAAGCGCCAGGCAGCGACGTTCCCGCCGAGGCGGTGGGCAATCATCCATTTGTCTACCGCATCGATCAATACCAGTTCCATGACGAGGCCTTGCGCGGTATGGAAGAACAGATCGCTCTTCTCGACGAGGAGGACTACGACGTCAAAGCCGCCGACGGTACGCTCGAACTCCTCATCCACCAGGCGGTCAACCCCGAGTTGCGTCCTTTTGAGGTCATCTATTGGGAGGTTTCCACCCACAAGCCGCCGGCGGCCAAGGCGCAGACCTCGGCGTCCGTGTCGGTGCGGGCCGGAGATTCGATTCTGTCCGCCAAAGCCGAGGGTGACGGCCCCATCCATGCTCTTGATCAATGCCTTCGCGAGTGCCTGGCGAGCATCTATCCCGCGATCCTCGAAGTCCGTCTCACCGACTACAAAGTCCGCGTGCTGGAACCGCGGAAAGGCACCGCCGCCAAAGTACGGGTCCTCACCGAATGGTCGAACGGCGAGCACGACTGGGTGACGATCGGCATCTCGGAGAACGTACTGGAAGCCAGTTGGCGCGCGCTGGCCGACGGGATTGCGCTCGAGATCTGGCGCGCCGCCGAGCGAGGCCAGACCACGCCGGCGACGGTCACGGATTCGAGTTGGGCCGTGTAA
>JBJXGR010000299.1:0-64183 GCA_046160045.1 Bryobacteraceae bacterium | reverse complement strand
GCAGCGGGAGCCGAACCCGCCCTGACTCTGAAACATTTTCACTGCAAAATGCAACCCCCACCCCGGAGCGCTGAACGGCGCGCTCTGGGGCCGCTGCCGTGCTGAGCGGGGCAAGGGGATTCAAACGCCATCCCCTTTGCCCCGCACCCCCATCCCCGCTCTCACGGAGTTACTATAAGCCCGCGGGTTCTTTCGGAGCCGCGACCGTCAGAGAGCGGTGGCTCCTCACCGGTCAACATGCATCGCCACCGCTCGCTCACGCTCGCGGCTCAGAAGGCTTCATGGCGACGGAGCTACTCAGATGACTGACACCCGCGGTTCGGAGCTCGCCCCGTTTTTCTAAGTGAATAGTATCAGGTGGTCAGACGCTCCGCGCGATCGTATCCAGATCCGTGATCTCCGCCGCTCCCTTCGCCTGCTCAACCAGATCGCAAATCATGTCGAAGGTCTTGAACTGAGGGTCCACCACGCCAATGCAGGACGGGTGCGCCAACAGGTCGTACACCGCCCCATTCCGGATCGTCCATTCCACCCCATAGCGCACAGCCTTCATGAATCTTTCGAGCGGCCACCTTCCCGTGCGAAACGCGTTGATGTCACTCACCGGACTCATGGGGATCTCGATCAGTCCGGTCTCGGGGTAACGATACGGCTGCGCCGCCTGCAATGCCGCCGGCATGTAGTCGGCCTCCGGCCGGTCGATGCCGTGCCGGGGATACTTGCCGCTGATCCACCCGTAGCCCTGATCCATGAGCATGCGCTGAACGTCGTAGCGTCCCGCGATCCCTTCGGCGAATCCGCCGGGCGTCCGGAATCCCACCGGATGCGCGCCCAACCGCTGTTGCATCGCCTCCGTGCACATCCGGACATTGTCCCCGATGACCTCCGCCACCGAGCGTCCCCGCATCAACCAGGGCGCCCGTTTGAAGCGGTACTGCACGTCGTCCGGTTTGGTCGCGAGAACGTAAACGTGATCGTAGGTGTGATTCCCTACTTTATGGCCCGCCGCCACGATCTCCTTCAGCCAGTCGATGTTCTCCTGCTCGAAGACCCTCCCAACCACAAAAAAGTGGATCACGCCGCCGCGTGCTTTCACCCGCCTGGCCGCCTCGACCGAGTAACGTTTGGCCGCTTCGTCGAGGTTTCCTTTCTCGTAGTCCCAGTGAGTGGTTTCCCAGGCCGGGAAATTGCGGCTCATCTCCAGGTCGAGCGTGATCGCGATGCGGGCCTTGCGCGGTTGTGCCTGGGCGTTCATTCCCATAGCCGGTACGGCCGCGGTTGTCTGGACAAAGGTTCTGCGTGTCATGGCCGCGAGCATTTTATCGCAACCGGCGCTCTGCCCGCCGGGCTCCGTTTTTTCAATCTTTCCGGAACCCACATCCGAACCACCTCCACCCTCGTATACGAGTCTATGGCGGCTCGCAGTGTGTTCATTTCCGGCGCGACAGGCTATCTGGGCTCGGCGCTGATCCCGGTTCTGCTGGAACGGGGCCTCCGGGTCAAGGCCCTGGCGCGTCCCGCGTCTCTCGGAAAGGTACCCCGCGGATGCCCGGCCACCGCTGGGAATCCGTTGGACGCTGCCACCTTCCAACACGCCCTCGGCGGCATGGACACGCTGGTTCACCTGACGGGCGTTTCCCATCCCGCGCCCTGGAAAGCGGCCCAGTTCCGCGCGATCGACCTGAAATCGCTCGAGCAGTCGCTCGCCGCCATGCGATGGGCCGGCGTCCGACACCTGGTGTACGTGTCGGTGGCCCACCCAGCCCCGGTGATGAAGGAGTATGTGGACGTCCGGCAGGAGTGCGAGGAGCGTATCGCCGATTCGCGCATTCCGGCGTCGATTCTGCGGCCCTGGTACATCCTCGGACCGGGTCACCGCTGGCCGCAGATGCTGCGGCCGATGTATGCCTTGGCGGAGATGATCCCCTCGCTCCGCGATGGCGCGCGCCGCCTGGGCCTGGTCCGTCTTGACCAGATGGTCCAAGCCCTGGCTTGGTGCGTGGAAAACCCTCCCGCAGGCCTGCGGGTTCTGGACGTTCCGGCGATCCGGGGCGAGCGGGCTGATCTTAGCCGAGAGCCCAAACGAAGGCGTGACCGCGAACGGGAGGCCGCCTCGTCGATTCAGATCCCATCGTGACTTTCCGCGCAACCGGTGTGGGGTCGGTCAACGGAAAGAAATGGTCCGCCGGACGCCGCTCCGTTGAACGAACCTGACGTGCAACCCCCTCCCTCAGGAGCCCTCCCTTGCGGTGGGGCCTCTGATGGTGCGGGCCATCGGGAGTGGTGAAGTGTGCCGGCAACCCCACGGCTTACGCCGTGGGCTCGTTTGCGCTCGGGAAATCAAGATGCCCGCTCCCTTCCGGTCGCGGGAGAATCAAGATGTCCGCTCCCTTCCGGTCGCGGCTCTGAGAATCCCCTGGTGCCAGCGATCAACGAGGGTAATATCTGGTCAAAATCCGCATTTCATTTAGTGTCCCAGGAAGCGGGCGTAGAGACTGCGGGCAACTCCCACGTCCGTCGTCCCTTTGATGATCGCTCGCCCGTCGGGGAAAACCGTCAGTTCATACGATCCGTGGTAGAAGCGGAGCGCGAACTCGTTGATCCGGACTTCGCCGTGCGGTTGGAGATGAAGCCTCAATTGTTGGAGGTCCAGCGGTCTCGACCGCTCATGAATCTGGACGGCGTTGCGGCCACAGAGGCTCACGGGAGCCCGGCGCTTGCCCTCGAGATAAACGAATTCACGGAGGCCACACGCGGGGCATTGAGGATCCCGGTCGGGCAGGTCGACCTGGCGAATCACGCCCGACCAGACATCCAGGGTCAGAATCTTCGGCGCCGCCGATTCTCCGCAGAGAAGCCGCAACGCGCCGGCGACCTGCCACGCGGCAACGGCCGCGGTTGCAGGGTTCAGAATTCCTGCAGTCTCGCATGTCGGCTGTACGCCGCCGGGAGGTTCGGGGTAAATGCAGCGAAAACAGGGTCCCTCCGGGCAGATGGGCATGACAATGCCGTAGCTTCCCACGGCGCCGCCGTACAGCCACGGAACCCGACGGTCGACGCAAAAATCGTTAATCAGGTAGCGAGTCTCGAAATTGTCCGTGCCGTCCATCACCAGGTCGGCCCCGTCCAGCAGGTCCTCGACATTGTCGGGTGTCAGGTCCGCGATATGGGACGAGATTCTGATGGAAGAGTTGATGCGCGTCAACGCCCGTTCAGCGGCAATGGCTTTTGGTAGAGCTTCGGCTGCATCAGACTCCTCGAAGAGCCACTGCCGCTGCAGATTGCTGGGCTCCACGTAGTCGCGATCGATGACCGCCAGGCTTCCGACACCGGCACGAGCAAGGGAGGCGGCATGGAAACTTCCCAGTGCGCCGCACCCGACGATGGCCACGCGGGAGCCGATCAGTTTCTCCTGACCTTTCTCCCCAATGCCCGGAAACAGGATCTGGCGGGAGTAGCGCTCCCTGTCGGCTGGAGACATTTCTCAACCGATGGTAACAAGCCCTCGAACAACCACGATCTGCGAAACTAAGTGAATGGCCCGCGTCTCCGCGCTGACCATGGGCGCAGTGGCTGCGATGGCGGCCCTGGGAGTCCGTCCCGCGGCCGGGCAACCGGAGAAGTACGAGGGACGGCGCATCCTCACGATTCAATTTGAGCCCGCAGTGCAGCCGATGGAACCGGACGCGATCTACCGGATGCTGCCGCTGCGGGTCGGTCAGCCGTTGCGCCTGGCCGACGTGCGGGAAAGCATTTACCGGCTGTACAACACAGGTCAGTACAAAGACCTGCGGGTGGATGCGCGACTGGTCGGCGAGGAGGTGGCGATGACCTTCCTGACGCAGAACAGTTGGTTTATCGGCCGCGCCTCGGCTGACAAGACGGTCAAGGAGCCGCCCAACAACGGCCAACTGGTCAACGCCACAGGTCTTCGGCTGGGGGAAGCGTATCGCCCGGAACGCGTCAAGGATGCCGCCGACAGCCTGCAGCAACTGCTTGAATCCAATGGATTCTTCGAGTCGAGGGTGGAGCCCCGATTCGAATATGAAGCGCGCACGCAGCAGATTCACATTCGCTTCGTGATCAATGCCGGCCGGCGGGCCTACTTCGAGACACCGGAGGTGCGGGGCGATTTCAAGCTGCCCGTCGACCGCATCGTCAAGTTCACGCGGTGGCACGGTTGGCTGGGTTGGCGCGCCGCCACCCTCTCCCGAACCCAGCGCGGGCTGGAAGGCATCCGGCGATACTACCGGCGCGAGGACCGCCTGATGGCGAAGGTGAGCCTGGATGAGATGAACTACAATCCCGGGGGCGGGCGGGTGACCCCGAGCCTGTCGATCGACGCCGGCCCGAAGGTTGAAGTCCATACGATCGGGGCCAAGGTCCCGCGCTCAAAGCTGATGCAGTTGATTCCGATCTATGAAGAGGGTACCGTCGACCGGGACCTGCTGGTCGAGGGATCCCGCAACCTGCGCGACTACTTCCAAACACGGGGTTATTTCGAGACCGAAGTGGAATTCAAACAGCAGCGGGTCCGGAACGATCGCGCGGCCATCGACTACCTGATCAACACGGGACCCCGCCAACGGGTGGAGAGCGTGAACGTTGCGGGGAACCGCTATTTCGACGAACAAACCATTCGAGAGCGAATGTTCACACTGCCCCGGTCGTTCCAGTTTCGACGAGGCCGATTCAGTGAAACGCTGCTCCGCAGGGACGAGGAAGCGGTGGCGAGCCTGTATCGCGCCAACGGGTTTCGCGACGTGAACGTATCGTCCGCAGTAACGCCTGCCGGAGGGCCGAAGCGCGGGCTCAAGGTGGCGATGACCATCGAAGAAGGGCCGCAATGGCGGGTGGCCAAACTCGAGATCGAGGGCGTACGGTCGTTCGAGCCGAGCCAACTGTTGGAGCTTTGCACCTCGCAGGAAGGTCAACCCTTCAGCGAGTTCCAGATCGCTGTCGACCGCGACGCAGTCCTGGCATGGTATTACGCCGAGGGGTTCTCGGAAGCGCTGTTTGAGTGGAGTTCGACCCCGGCGGAGAAGCCGAACTCGGTGAACGTGAAGTACGTGGTTCAGGAGGGCCGCCGCAAATATGTGCGCCAGGTGCTGATCAGCGGCTTGCAGACAACCCAGCCGGCGCTCGTCAATCGCACCCTGACCCTCAATCCGGGAGACCCCCTGTCGTCGACGCGGATGGCCGAGACGCAGCAGCGGCTGTATGACCTGGGAATCTTCGCGCGGGTCAACGCAGCCGTGCAGAATCCCGAGGGCGACCTGGAGGAGAAGTATGTCCTGTACCAGGTGGAAGAAGCGAACCGGTATTCGGTCACCGGCGGTCTGGGCGCGGAGATCGCGCGCATCGGCGGAAACCAGGCGAGTTTCGACAGCCCGGCGGGATCTCCCGGCTTCAGCCCACGGGTATCACTCGACGCCAGCCGGCTGAATTTTCGCGGCATTGGCCACACGGTCAGCTTTCGAAGCCGGCTCTCCAACATTCAACAACGCGCCCTCGTCAACTACACCGCACCGAGGCTGGGCAACGTCCGCGGGCGCGATCTCTCGTTCACCGCGCTGATCGAGAATGCCAGCGACATCCGGACGTTTGAGTCGCGCCGGCGGGAGGGCTCCGTGCAGTTGTCACAACGTCTCTCGAAGGCCAACACGGCGCTGTTCCGGTTCGCTTACCGCCGGGTCGGGGTGGACAATCTCAAGATCGCGGATTCGCAGATTCCGACGTACTCGCAACCGGTGCGCATCGGAATCCTGAGCGCAAACTTCATTCAGGACAAGCGCGACGACCCAACGGATTCGACGCGCGGGGCATTCAACACCGCGGACTTCGGCCTGGCGTCGCGATACTTCGGCTCCCAGGCGAACTTTCCGAGGTTCCTGGGGCGGAACACCACCTACCATGCTTTCGGGCGACGCAAGTATGTTTTGGCGCGCTCGCTGACATTCGGATGGCAGCGGCCTTTCGGAAAGAGCCTCGACCCGAGGAGCACCGAAGCCGACATCCCCATCGCCGAAAGGTTCTTTTCGGGCGGCGCGAACAGTCACCGCGGGTTTCCGGAAAACCAGGCCGGGCCGCGCGATCTCGATACAGGATTTCCGTTGGGCGGACGGGCACTGTTGATGAATAACCTGGAAATGCGTTTTCCGCTGGCCGGAGAAAACCTGCGGGGCGTGCTGTTTCACGACGCAGGAAACGTGTACAGCCGGTTCGGGGACATCTCGATCCGAGCCCGCCAGAGGGACGTGACGGACTTCGATTACATGGCGCATGCGGTCGGATTTGGCGTTCGGTACCGGACGCCGATCGGGCCCGTGCGTCTCGATTTTGCCTATAGCGCGAACTCGCCCAGGTTTGAGCGCTGCGTCGATACGGCTACAGGCAGCGTCTGCCAGAAAGACACACTCAGCCCGAACCGGAGCATCGTCAGCGAGCGGATCAGCCGGTTCCAGTTCCACTTTTCCATCGGACAGTCATTCTGATGCGCACCATACGCCTCGCCGTCTTATTGCTCGTTGCGGCCGCTGCCGGCGCTGAGATCATCGACCGGATCGCGATCACGGTCGGCTCCAACGTCATTACGGAAAGCGAACTGCGCCAGGCAGTGCGGCTGCGGCAATTCCTCAACGGCGAGCCCATCGACTTTCGCGCATTCATCCTGCGCGATGCCGGAGAGCGGCTGGTGGATCAGTTACTCATCCGCAAGGAAAACGAGAACAGCCGGTACGGCGCGCCGCCGGCGGAGAGCGTTCAGGAGGCGCGGAAGCAGGTAATCGATCAACTGTTCAAGGGCGACCCGAAGGCGTTTGCGGAGGCATTGGCCGCGTATGGGCTGACGGAGGAGGTGCTCAGCGCCCACCTCACCTGGCAGTTGACAGTGGTCCGATTCGTGAGTGTCCGGTTCGGTACGGGAATCCAGACGCGGCCGGAGGAGGCGCAAGCTTATTTCGAAAAGGAGATCGCGCCGAAGCTGCCGGCCGGCGCCTCGCGGAACCCGGATGACTACCGGGGGCGAATCGAGGAAACTCTCAACCAGCAGCGGGCGAACGAACATGCGGACGAGTGGCTGCGCGAGACGCGCCGCCGTACGGTGATCGATTTCCATCCTGAGGTGTTCCAATGAGAAGGCCATCGTTTCGAAAGGTCGTGCGAGGTGTTGGTTTCTTATCGATACTCGTCGGCTGCCTGGGATTTGTGGCGTGGCAGGTGGCGCGAAGCCAGTGGATGGAACGGCGAATCCGAGAGCGGATCGTGGGGGAACTGGAGCGGACGACCGGAGGCAGGGTCACGCTCGGGCGATTCATCCTCCACCCCGGGACCCTGACGATAGAAGTGGGGCAGCTGAGAATCCGGGGAACCGAGCCGGCGGAAACGCCGCCTTTGTTCGAAACTCCGCGTGCGCGGCTGGGGCTGAAGGTCATCTCATTCTGGGGCGCGGAGGTCGATCTGGCGAGTCTCGAGATCGATCGTCCGCAAGTGCACCTGCTGGTTCGCCGCGATGGTTCGACGAACCTGCCAGCCCCGAAAATCCCCCGTCGCGGCGGCAACCCCATCGAGACGCTGCTCAAGCTGAAGATCGGGCGGTTCGCCATTGCCGATGGTCTGGTTCTCTTCGACGATCGCAAGATCCCCCTTCGGGTGCAGGGCGAGAACCTGCGGGTCGGGCTTTTGTACGACTGGGCAGGCCCCCGATACAAAGGGAAGGTCGAGGCGCGGCCGCTGCGGGTGGCTATTCCCCGTTTGCGGACCCTGGAATTAGCGGCAACATTTGACGTTGTGTTGGAGCGCAGCCGGATCCTGGTGTCCAACGGGCGTTTCTCCCAGGATGGGGTGGCCGTTCGCGCAGATGCCGAGATTCGAGACTTCACGTCGCCGGTGGCCCGGGTCCGGTTCGAAGGCGACGCGAACCTGGCCCGGGCGGCGAAACTGGCCAACTGGAAGTGGATGACTGGAGGAGCGGGGAAGTTCAAAGGCACCGCGCAGTTTGGCAAGGGACTGGAACCGCACACGGAACTGGACCTTTCCGTCTCGCGGGCTTCGATTCGCACGGACGCGGTGGACCTGGCGGGCGCGGGCTTTTTCGGTCACGTCGCGTGGAACGCCCGGGTTCTCGCGGTCGACAACATCCGAGTGCAGGTTTTGGGAGGCGAGTTTCGCGGGACGGCGAGAATCGAGGACCTGGAGCGCTACCGCGTCGGGGGATCGATCACCCAATTCACCAGCCGGCGGGTGCTGGGCGTTCTGAAAAACGTGCCCGACAAGACGGCGGAAGCCGTTCGTCACTGGAATGCCTTCGCCGGCGGGCCCATACAACTGGAAGGAGATTTCCGCCGGGGAGTGCGGTCAGCCGAAGGCCGGTTGACCTTGCGGCCCGCTCCGGAGGGCGCGCCGGTTGAAGGGCAGGTCAATGGCCGCTACGACGGGGCGCTCACGTTTGCCGACTCCTTTCTGGTGGCCGGAAAAACGCGCGTGGAGTTCAAAGGTCAGCCCGGATCGGAACTGGCGGTCCGGCTCTCGACCAGCGATCCCGCCGATTTTCGCCACTTGCTGGACCTGGCCAAATACGGCGTCGCGTTCCCCGCCGGGGGCAGCACCTCGTTTGACGGGACCTTGACGGGCAACCTGGACGATCCGACCGCGCAAGGCAACGTGGTGATCGAGAAGGTCGCCTACAAGGAACGGGAATTGGAACACGTCTCGGGAGGCGTCAGGGTCTCCCGTTCTTCGCTCGCGTTAAGGAAGGCAGTGTGGGTGCAATCCGGCGCGCGCGTGGAGGTCGAGGGCTTGCTCGGGCTCGAGAACTGGATATCGTCCACGAAGAGTCCGGTCTCCGCCACCCTCACCCTCAAGGATGTCGAATCGAAGGAACTGTTGGGCCTGATCGGCGCCCGCGACACGATTACGGCGGGGCGCGTCACCGCTTCGGCCAAGGTGGGCGGTACGATTGGCGACCCACATGTCGATGGAAAGGTGCAACTGATGGGAGGCAGGATTGGCGGCGAACCCTTTGAGCGGTTCGAAGCCGACCTGGCCTCGGTGGAGTCGCGCATCGAGTTTCGCCAGGCCCGGCTGGTGCTGCCGGCGGGAATTGTCGAGTTCGATGGAGCCTTTGACCACCCACCAGGCGACGCCCGCAAAGGGAAGATCCGATTCGAAGGCAAAAGCAGCTCCCTGGCCTTCGAAAAGTTAGCGCTCGCAGGCAAATCGCTTCCGGACACGACGGCCCAGTTGCGGACGCACCTGTTCGGATCGGTTGACCTGCAAGCGGATGGAGTACGCCTGGACGACTTGCGAGGTCACGTCGCCGCGGCCAACATCACCTACGAAAACAAGAAGGTGGGAAACGTGATCGTGGCCCTCGCCCACTATCGGGACCGGCTGAATCTCCGGCTCGACGCGCGGCTATTGGAGACGCGAGTCACGGGAACGGGACAAGTCGCGTTCGACCAGGAGTATACGGGAAGCGCCAATCTGGAGACGCGCGTCACCTCGATTGCCGCGCTGCGGCGCTGGTTCGGGGGGCCTCCCAAGGCGGGGTCCCTGGAGTTCGATGGCTCGGCGGACGCGAAGCTGGAAATCGCCGGCCCAACCGCCCGTTGGGAAGGATGGAAGGGCCGGCTGGTGATTCCAGCGCTGCGCATCTTTCCGGTCGGGCGAACAGGCGATCTCCCCCCGGAGCGGCTGACCATCCGGAACGATGGCCCAGTCGAACTGACGCTGGATCGCTCGGTCGCGCGCCTGGTGCGCGCGCGGATGACGGGCGTGGCTACCAATCTGGAGGCCGCCGGGACGTTTGGCTTTGACGAACGGCGCCCACTCGATCTGCAGGTGAAGGGCGGCCTCGATCTTCGTCTGGTTGACGAGTTCAGCCGTGACCTGACAGCGGGAGGCTCGGTCGCGGTCAACGCTTCGATCCGCGGGACGCTCCGGCGGCCGGCGTTGAATGGAAGGCTTGAAATGAAGGGCGCCGCGCTGGGCCTGGAGGATAGTCCCGGCGGACTATCCGATGTCGACGCTCTCATCGTCTTCAATGATCGCGAGGCAAACATTCAGAAACTGACGGCCGAAGCCGGCGGCGGCCGGTTGGAAGCGTCGGGCTTCGTGGAATTCCTGGAAGACGAATACGCCTTCCGGCTGGAAGCGAAGGCGAAACAGATCCGCGTGCGGTACCCGGAGGGAGTGTCGACGAGTTCCGACGCAAACCTCACCTGGTCCGGCACCACCAAGAACAGCCTCCTCTCCGGACGGGTCACGATGCTGCGCGCCAGTTTCAACCCGCGCACGGATCTGTCCTCTATCTTCGCCAAGTCCGCGGAGCCGGTACGGACCCCATCCTCCCGAACCGGCATCGCGGCGGGCGTCCAGTTTGACGTTCTGGTCGACTCGGCGCCGAACCTGACGTTGGAAAGCGCGCTGGCGCAGGATATCCAGGCCGAAGCGTCACTTCGTCTCAAAGGCACCCCCTTCAATCCGGTCCTGTTGGGGCGCATCGCCATCACGCAGGGCGAAGTGTCGTTCTTCGGGACCCGGTACAACATCAACCAGGGGACCATCGATTTCCTCAATCCGCTGAAGCTCGAACCGGTGCTCAACATCGACTTGGAAACTCGGGTGCGCGGAATCGACGTGATCCTGACGCTGTCGGGTCCGGTGAACAAGGTGAGCATCACGCATCGCGCGGACCCGCCCCTACAATTCTCCGAGGTCATCGCCCTGCTGGCGACCGGGCGCACCCCGACCAGCAATCCGACGTTGGCCGCTCGCAGCGAACAGCAAACGCAGAGCCTGACGCAGCTTGGGGCGACCGCGCTGGTTGGGCAGGCGATCGCGACCCCTGTTACCAACCGGCTACAGCGTTTCTTTGGCGTCAGCCGCTTGAAATTCGATCCCAATCTGACGGGCGTCGACAATCGCCCGCAGGCTCGGGTCACGATCGAGCAGCAGGTGACGCGGAACATCACCTTCACCTACATCACCGACGTTCAGCGCACCAATCAGCAGATCGTCCGTATGGAGTGGTCGGTGAACAAGGAGTACTCGGTGCTGGTCGTGCGCGAGGACAATGGGATCCTGGGTATGGATATTCTTTATCGAAAGGGTTTCCGGTAGTGCGAGTTCTGATTGTGGGCGGGGGCATCATCGGACTGGCCGCCGCGTTTCGGCTGCGCGAACGTTTTCCGCAGGCATCGGTGACGGTGCTGGAGAAGGAAGAAGCCGTCGGGCAGCACCAGACAGGGCACAACAGCGGAGTGCTGCACTGCGGCCTCTATTACAAGCCGGGTTCCGTCAAAGCCCGTCTGGCGGTCTCGGGCATCCGCCAGATGGTTGCCTTCTGCCAGGAGAATCAGGTTCCCCACGAGATCTGCGGCAAACTCGTGGTGGCCGCGACCGAAGAAGAAGTACCGCGGCTGAAGGAACTCCACGCCCGCGGAACGGAGAACGGCCTGTCCGGCCTGCGCTGGCTCCCGCCCGGCGAAATGCGCGAGATCGAACCGCACGCCGGGGGCGTGGCCGCGTTGCGGGTGCCGGAAGAAGGCATCGTGGACTACGCCAAGGTGTGCGAAGCGCTTGTCCGGAAGATCTCTGCCAACGGAGACCGCGTGATCACCCGGGCCCGGGTCCGGCGCCTGACTCGCCGAAGCAACGAGTGGATTGCGGAGACCCCGGCCGGCGAGTTCGTGGGAGATCTGCTGGTCAACTGCGCCGGCCTGCACTGCGATCGCGTCTGCGAACTGGCGGGCATTCCGCGCCGGACCCGCATTGTTCCGTTTCGCGGCGAGTATTACACAATCAAGCCGCCACGGCAGCATCTGGTGCGGCACTTGATTTACCCGGTGCCCGACCCGAAGTTTCCGTTCCTGGGCGTGCACTTTACGCGCTTGATTCATGGCGGAATCGAGGCTGGGCCGAACGCCGTGCTGGCTTTTGCGCGCGAAGGCTATCGCAAGTCCGACATCCGTCCCGGCGACCTTTGGGACGCCCTGACCTATTCCGGCATGTGGAACTTTCTGCGCCGCTATCCGGCGATGTGCTGGGCCGAGTTGCGCCGTTCGTTCAGCCGCGAGCTGTTCTGCCGGTCGCTCCAGCGCCTGGTTCCGGACATCCAGCCGGATGACCTGGGCCCCGGCGGAGCGGGTGTACGGGCGCAGGCGCTCGCACCGAATGGCGACCTGGTGCAGGACTTCGAGTTCGTCCTCGGGCCTCGGGCGGTACACCTGATCAATGCGCCGAGTCCCGGCGCCACCGCGTCGCTGGCGATCGGCGCGGTCGTGTCGGAGAAGATGGCGGAAGTGATGTAGGGGAGATCGACGCGCGCGGGTTATATACTGGCCAAACGATGGCCTCCCGACGAGAATTTCTCCAGACAGCCGCGGCGGCGGCGTTTCCAGCGCCCCTTGCACGCGCCGCCGAATCTGTCTATCTTGCCGACTTCGACAAATGCCTTCCGGCATCGGCCCTCGCCCGGGGACCGCAGCCGCGCCGCTGGCGCCTGCTCAGCTACGAGTCGGACAACGCGCGAGGCTTTTTGCTGGTGGCCGGCCAGAACACAGACGCGCCGGAGATCCGGTATCGATTCTCACAGAAAGGCTGGCATGCGGTCTCGATCGGCCTCTGCACCCTCGGGCACCTCGAGCACACGAGCGTCCAAATCCGCCTGAAGTCCGACCGCACGTTCTGCGTTTTGAATCACACACAGTACTCGAAGCCGGATGCGCGGCGGCGTATCGACGATTTCTTCTGGAAGTATGCCGACGTCACCGGAGAAGAACTCGTCATCCGGACGCTGAAGCGGGGTCCGGTGTGGGACGGCGCCTGGATCGCGTATCTCAAGTTGACGCCGCTCTCGGAGGCGGAAGTAGCGGAGGTCAAGCGCGACCGGGCGCGCAAGGACACCAGGCGGCTCTACGCGCACAACGATGCGTTCACCTATGCGGCGCGGGTCGGCACCAGCACCGCCGGCGAGATTGCGCGCGAGATCGAACCGCTGCGCGATACGGATTTCTCCCGTCTGTATTGGGAAGTCGGCGATGGCGACAACCTCTACTACCCGAGCAAACTCGCGCCCGCGATCACCGGCGCGCTGATGAAAGATCCCCACCGCCTCGCCGACAAGCTGCATCAGGAATCGCATGTCGCCTACGAACGAAACGGAATCCACCCGGCGAAAGTGGCGATCGAGGCCGCGCACTCGCTCGGGCTGGAATTCCACGCCTGCTGGCGTCCCGCGGGGTTCCACTATCCGCCGCCGCACGAAGATCGCAATCCGAACGGCCTCTATGACCAGCACCCGGAATGGAGGAGCCGCGACCGCCTGGGACGTCCGACACCGCGGCTCTCGTATGCGTATCCGGGCGTGCGCAACTTCGCTCTGTCGATGTTTCGCGAAGTGGCCGGCTATCCGGTCGATGGCGTCTGCCTGCTTTACAACCGGCGTCCGCCATTTCTGGAATACGAAGAACCTGTCGTCAACAGTTTCAAGAAGCAGTTCGGCCAGGATCCGCGCCAGCTCGACGAACGTGATGAGCGCTGGCTCCGCCATCGCGCAGGAGTGATGACGCAATTCCACCGCGACCTGCGGGCGGCCCTGCCGCGCAAGGTTCAGATTTCGGCCATCGTTCTGGCCGGCGCACAGGAGAACCTTTACAACGCGTTGGATGTTGAAGGCTGGGTTCGCGAAGGGCTGGTGGACACGATCATTCCCTACACCAACGCACCGCGTATCGACAGCGCCGCCGACTCGTGGCTCGATCCGAAAGACTACGAGTTCTTCCTGCGGGTGACTCGCGGCACGTCCTGCAAGATGGCGTTGAGCCTGCTGCCGCGCAAGATGAGCCCGGAAGAATACCGGCGGCGCGCGAAGATGCACTACGACGCGGGCGTCGAGAATCTCTTCTTCTGGGATACCTTCGAGCGCAACGACTTCAGTCCCTCCTGGAGCGCCCTGCGCCGGCTGGGACATCGAGAAGAAGTGGGCAAGCCCTTGGAACGTCCGCACAGCATGTTACGCAAGGTGGGCGACTGGGACTTGAGCTACGCCACGCCGGGCTAGCGGATGGGCTGTAAGACAGCGAAGCCGACCTGGCCATTGAGATGCTCGTCCGGCCGCGGGGCATTGCCGCCACCGAACCACACCATCCAGCCTTGCTGACCCGCCAGCACCGTGGGGTCGCACACCACGGTGCGATTCCAGGCCTGGCCGCCCGCGATCACCGGACGGGCGAGTTTTTCCCACGTCACCCCATTCTTTGAACGCGCGAATCCCAGCCGCCGGTTCTCGGAGCGGTCGCGGCCGGTGTAGAGCATCCAATACACTCCGCCTTCCTGCCACACCGCCGGCTCGCCGAGGCCGTTCTCGTCAAAATCGCCGGGCCCTCCAAGTTCGAGGACAGGATTGGCGCGCAGCTTTTCCCAGACAACGCCGTCCCGCGAGCGCGCGACTCCCAGCCGCTGCCGGCGGGCCCGATCCTGTCCAAGATAGAACAGGAAGTAGCGGCCGCCCTCGCGAATCACGTAGGGATCCGCGACGCCCCGCTCATCCCAACTCCCTCGCGGCCCGGTCTCGACCACCGGAGCTGGACGCCGGGTCCAGACCTTTCCGTCACGAGACGTCGCCAGCCCCAGTCTGGGCGTTTCCCGAGGTCCGGCATGATACCAGTACATCAATTGCCCGCCTACCTCCAGGGCGGAGCCGTTGGCGGCAATGTAGTCCCCCTCCCATGTCTTGGGATCCGGCGACAACACTGCCCCCCTCTTGGTCCAGGCCGTTCCATCGAGCGAGACTGCCAGGCCGGTATGCCAGGTCTTTCCGTCAAACCCCGAATAGAGGTTCAGGTATTCCTTGCCAAAACGAATGACAGAAGGATTCAGCGCATCGACGCTGTCGAACTCGCCCGCTGAGCCTCGCGCCATCACAGGCGCAGGTTGCGCCGTCCACTCGTAACTTGACACGGCTGGACCGCCTGTTGGTTGGGGCAGGACAAAGTCCGAATAACGGCCGCATCCGGCGCAGCACAGAGCCGTGACGAGCAGGGCCCGTCCAAGCAGAGCCGCGACGGAGAGAAGCCGTGAAAAAACGGGACATCCCCCCCGTTTCCCGATCAACGTTTCGAGGAGAATCAACGATTTGTGGTCGGGAAACGGGGTGAACGTCCCTGTTTCTTCACGGCTCCTGACGGTCGCGGCACGGGTCACCCTACACCGGCACCTTGAGCTTGATCCCCGCTCCGTGTCCCGGCCGCGACTCCAACAGCATATCCGCCCCCAGCGAGCGCGCGCGGCGTTTGAGGCTGATCGGACCCAACCGCAGCAGGTCCAGTTCGTCCAGGGAGTAGTTCCCGGAAAAATGAAAGCCCACGCCGTTGTCGTCCACCGAGCACTCAAGCAGTTTGCCGACCTTTTCCATCGAGACTGCCACGCGCGTGGCCTTGGAGTGTTTTTGCACGTTGTGCAAAGCCTCCCGGATCATGTACAGCACATCCGTGCAGGTCTCGGGCGCGGCCGAAAAGGTGCGGTCCCCTCCGATGAACGTGACCGGAATTCCGCTTTCCTTCTGAAAATCGTCGAGCAGCCGGCGGATCGCCGCAGTTAACCCGGCGCCATCGACATCGAGGGGGCGCATGTTGCGAACGAACGTCCGCATCTCGCGAACCTGCGATTTGGCCATGTCCTGCAGTTGCTCCAACTCGCGCAGGCCCGCGTCCTGGTTTCGCTCGAACAGCTTCCGGAGGATCTCCAGGCGCATCTGGATGCTGATCATGCTCTGAAGGGGGCCATCGTGAAAATCCGCGGCGATCCTCTGCTGTTCCGCTTCCCGCGCCGCCTTGCCGATATCGTCGGCCTGGTTCGCCTGCTCCAGCAGTTCCTGCACGCGCATCTCGAGGCGCCGCTTCTGAAACGAGAACGCACAGGCGAAGGCGCCCGCCACCAAAATGGTCTCCCGCAGCACGTAGGCCGGGCCGGGATGCGACGTCGCAAAGAACACAATGCAGCCCGCGCACACGATCATGACTTCGCGTGGAGAATAGAGCGATACAGCCGATACCAACAGGAACAGGTAGAATCCGGGCGCCAGCCACAGGGTCTCCGCCGACCCGTAGCGCGCCAGCAGCATGAAGAAAACCGTGTCCACGAACAGGACGCCGTTTCCGAAGCGCCCCTCAAACTGCTTCTTCTGGACGAACGGGAACACGCCCAGCGATACATAGAGCACGATGGCCGCGATGACCAGCCAATTGCTCACCGGCGAGAACGCCACCTGCGCGATGAGGGACAACACAGCCAGTACGACTCGCGTGAGCGAGATGTACCGCAGCATCGTCTCGCGGTTCAAGGGGATTTCCGGCAGCATGAGCAAGGTAAGCTCCTGCCGTTGATCTTATCGAATGTAGAGGTACAGAGTGTGGCTTCGGCCTTCGCCGTCGTCGTCGACGGTCTCGACTTTCACGGGTTTCCATTCCCGGAACTCGAAGTCGTGCGAGACGATCCGCGTGCCCTTCTTGAGCTGCTTCTCCAGCACCGGCCGGACCTTGTCATTGGATAAGGGCAGCAGATATACCGTGATCATGTCGGCCGAACTGTAGTCCTGTGTCAGGATATCGCCGTTGATGATGCGCGCCGTCTTCTGCAACCTGAGTTCCTGAATCCGGTCCATGCTCTGCCGGAAAAGATCTTTGTCCAGTTCGACGCCCACGGCGTTGGCATGGAACTTCTCCGCCGCCATGATCACGATCCGTCCATCGCCGCTGCCCAGATCGAACATCTTTTCGCCGGCCTTCAGGCTGCCGAATTGCAGCATCTTCTGTACGATCATTTCCGGCGTCGGATAGTACGGCGCAAGTTTCTCGGGATCTTTCTTCTCCTGCGCCACCAGCAGCGGCAGCAAACAGAGCGAAAGGATTAGTCGGCGCATCGTTTCCTCCATCCAGGTCAGCGATATCCTTCACGCTGTCGTTCGACCCGGTCTCCGCTCCCCAGAGGTTGTGAACAAAGCGGGGCGGAGAGCCACCGCTCCCTTACGGTCGAGGCTCCGATACGGTCGCGGCTCCGATATCACGTCAGTTCGTAATCTGGTGTGACGTGCTCTGCACGCGGATGGGCAGGTAGATCTTCTCCCAATCGCGATGCGCCGGATGGTCCGCGTACCGGTCCAACGCCGCCTGGTCCTCGAACTCGATCACAAAGGCCGCCTGATAGGCGCGGCCGGGCTTGCCGCCTGTGGCCGGCCCACGGCCCTGCACCTTCGTCGCCTTGATCCACACGTTCTTGATGCCCGGAATCTCGGCCGCCATTTTCTTGACGCCGTCGAGCGCCGCCTGCTGCTGCTCGGCCGTGGAATCTTCCGTCCACAGAATCGTCACCACGTGGACAATGGACTTCGGCGTTCCGTACTTGTTGGCAGCCTGCGCTCCGCTGAGCGCCAGGCCCATCACAAACATGGTCGTCAACAAAACCTTCATATCACTTCCTCCTCCTCTTTCACCGCTGAATTCTCGCGCGGCATCGTCCGCAGTCCGTTCCACCCTTCGCACAACACGATGGAGTTGGCCGGGTTCCGCGGATGATACTTAATGGCCGTGTTTCCAATCAGCATCGACGGATTGGCCGGCAGATACCGTTCCAACGCCGACACATCCTGCGACGCAGCGTAGGCTACGCCTCGCAATTCGTACCTGTAGTAAATCGTATGATCCCGGAACTCGGTGACCGTGGCCTCCCCCATCCGCCCCACGCGGTTCACGTGGGTGACCCGCCTGCGCTCCCGTCCCGAAACGTCCCTCCGGGCGTTCCAGAGAATCGACACCCCGGCGAGGGCCAGGGCCACTCCGGCGGCCGCGAGAACGATTTCAGGAACCACTCCGCCCAGGCCCATTCGTTCAACCGACCGAAGTCTCCTGGAACGCCTTCGCGTAGTCCTTCAGGAACTGCTCCAGGCCCTTGTCCGTCAGCGGATGGTTGAACAACTGGTCCAGCACTTTGAAGGGCATGGTGCCGATATGCGCCCCGGCCTTTGCCGAGTCAACCACGTGCAGCGGTCCGCGAATGGATGCCGACAGGATCTGGGTTTTGAATCCGTAGTTCTTGTAGATCAACGCAATGTCCCGGATAACGTCCATTCCGTTCGCCGCGATGTCGTCGAGCCGTCCGATGAACGGGCTGATGATATAGGCGCCCGCCTTGGCCGCCAGCAGCGCCTGCGCCGCCGTAAAGCACAGGGTGACGTTGACCCGGATGCCTTCCTGAGAGAAGATGCGGGTGGCCTTGATGCCGTCCCGCGTCAGCGGGCACTTCACCACGATGTTCCGGTGAATCTTCGCCAGGATCCGCCCTTCGCGCAACATGCCATCCGTGTCCGTGGCCAGCACTTCCGCGCTGATGTCGCCGTCGACGATGTCGCAGATGCGTCGCACCTGCTCTTCGAGAGGCCGTCCCTCTTTGGCGATCAGCGAAGGGTTTGTCGTGACTCCGTCCAGGATGCCCCAGCTTGCACCTTTCGCGAGTTCGTCGAGATTGGCGGTGTCGAGAAAGAACTTCATCTATGCCTCCGTATGCTCCAGAGTTGCCGGCGTTGAAGTGCCCTCCATTGTAGCAAAGGGCCTTTTGCGCCCTACTCGGCCACGATCGGGTTGGAGAGCGTTCCGACGGTGCTGACTTCGACGGTGACGACTTGCCCGGGAAACATCGACCCCACCCCGGCCGGCGTGCCCGTGGCGATCAGATCGCCTGGCTCCAAGGTCAGAAACGCCGTGACAAAGGCAATGACGAAAGGAACCGAGAAGATCATGTCCGAGACGGGCGCGTCCTGCTTCACCTCGCCGTCGAGCAGCGTCCGTACCCTCACGTCTTCGAGACGCACCCGATCGCGGGGGACGATTACCGGTCCGAACGGACAGAATGTATCGAATCCCTTGCCTCGCGTCCACTGCCCATCCTTTCGCTGGAGATCGCGGGCGGTCACGTCGTTGACGCACGTGTAGCCATAAACAATGTCCATCGCGTCGGCCTCCGCGACATGCCGGCCGCGCTTGCCGATGACCACCCCCAACTCGCCCTCGAAGTGCAGGTTCGTGGTCAGCTTCGGATAGACGATCGCTTCGCCGCCGGCGATGATCGAGGACGGAGGCTTCAGGAAGATCATGGGCTCGGCCGGCGGTTGGTTGCCCAGTTCCTTTGCGTGGTCGACGTAATTCCGCCCGACGCAAACGATCTTTGACGGCAGGCACGGCGCCAGCAGCGTCACCTCGGCCAACCGGTGCGTGCCGCCTCGAGTTTCGGCCTCGAGCGACCCGGTCTCCACCACCGTTTCGCCCGACTGAATCCCGTATCCTTCGTATCCGCTCGAGCGAAACCGCACAATTGCTTCCATTGAACCTGAAACTTCCTCTCTGTTTTGGGGATGAAGCCGCTATTGTCTCACGGCCGCGCTTCTACAATGGAATCATGGGTAGGACGCTCATTTACCTGGGCATCGCCCTGATCGTCGCCGGGGTCCTGTGGAGTCTCGGGGAGCGTTTGCCGATCCGCCTAGGCCGCCTGCCTGGCGACATCGAGGTCCGCGGAAAGAACGGCGTCTTCTATTTCCCGCTGACGACCTGTGTGTTGTTGAGTGTGATCCTGTCCTTCGTGCTGTGGCTGTTCCGCCGCTGAGCTACCGGACCCGACCCATCTTCTCGATGGGCCAATAGACAAACACGGCCTTCCCGTAGATGAACTGCCGCTCCACGGTGCCCCACGAACGGCTGTCGTTCGACGAGGTGCGGTGATCTCCCAGCACGTAATACTGACCCGCCGGGACGGTCACCAGCGGCAGCGACTGGTGGTCCCGATACTCTTCCGGCACGTATTCTTCCCGCAACGCCTGCCCGTTGACGTAGACCGCGCCTTCACGGATCTCCACCGAATCGCCAGGCAGCCCGATCACCCTCTTGATATACGATTTCGACCGGTCCCCGGGGAACCAGAACACCACCATGTCCCCGCGCTCCACCTCGTCGATGCCGAATCGATAGGTAAACTTGTTGATGAAGATCCGCTCCTGGTCGGTCAGCGCCGGCATCATGCTGGTACCCTCGACTTTCACCGGTTGATAAATGAACACCACCAGGATGATGGCCAACAGGAAGGAGACTCCCAGGTCGCGCAGCCACGACAGGGCGAGCAAGGCCGCAGTGCGATTAGAGGTTGTGGACGATTTGGTTTCTTCCATTCGCTGACTTTCGACGGCTCCAGGCGAAGGACGGCTGGAACTCGATTTTTATCATGACCGCGAATCCTCAGGCAAGCCCCGCGTTGATTATCCCCGCTTTGGACGAAGAAGAAGCGATCGGCGTGACTCTTTCCAGGATACCGCGCGACCTCTACCGAATCATCCTGGTGGCCGACAACGGATCGCGCGACCGGACGGCGGAGATCGCCCGCTCCCACGGCGCCACCGTGGTCCGGGAACCCGAGCGCGGATACGGAGCGGCCTGCCTTCGCGCCATCGCCGCCCTACCCCCGGACATTGACATTGTGGTGTTCATGGACGCCGACTCGAGCGACAACCCGACCGAAGCCGCACGCCTGATCGAACCCATTGCTCAGGGACGCGCCGACCTGGTCATCGGTTCCCGCGAATTGGGCCGCGCCGAGCCAGGCGCCCTGATGCCTCACCAGCGCTTCGGCAACTGGCTCGCGACCTTTCTCATCCGGCTTCTTTACGGGTTTCGGTACACCGATCTCGGTCCCTTCCGGGCCATCCGGCGTTGCGACCTCGACCGCCTGGGCATGCGGGACCGCAACTACGGCTGGACCATCGAGATGCAGGTCCTGGCGCTGAAGCGCCGCCTTCGTGTCGAAGAAGTCCCCGTCAGTTACGCCCGCCGCATCGGCGTGAGCAAGGTCTCCGGGAATCTGGGCGCGAGCGTTCGCGCCGGTATCAAGATCCTGTGGACCGTCTTCCGGCTGACTGTCACTGGATGATCACCGGGACTTTCACTTCCACCGTCTTGGGCGGCAGGCACATCTCCTTGGTGCAGGCCTGGTAGCGCAGTTTCCCGCTGATCTGGTTGGGGCCCGTCTCGGCGTTCGCCGCCGCTTTGAACCTGCTCGAGATTTCAAACGTCCCGGTGAACACCGAGAGCGGCTTCGGTGTGAAGTCGTACTTCTCCATCAGCGGCTTGGGGTAGACGGTCTGACCTGCTTCCAGAGCGCCTGAGTCCCACGTCAGCTTGAGCGGAACCAGGTACGGATCGCTCGGCGTGTGGCTGTTGGTGTGATAGCCGTCGCGCAAGGTGCACGTCAGCTTCAACTCGGCCGTCGTGTTGCGCTTGATCGTGAGTTTTGCGGGAGGAGCGACCGTGAGGACGCCGCTACTTTGCGCGGGCAAGTTGCCCGCGGCCGCCATCAGAACGGTCGCCAGCCGCGCGGCTCTCCAACAATTCCTGGATTCCATGATCGAATTCGTCCCGGCCATGCAAGCCCACCAGCGTGTGCGCGACCTTTCCTTCGCGATCGATGAGAAAAGTAGTCGGCAGCGCGTCCACGCCGCCATACGACTGGGCCGTCTTGTCGTCACCCTGCAGGATGCGGTAGTTTACCGCCATGTCGGTGATGAACGGTTTGACCACCTGCCAACCTTCCTCGTCCATCGAGATCCCGATCACGGCGAATCCGCGATCCTTGTATTTCCGCTCAAAGTCGATGAACCAGGGCATCTCGATCTTGCAGGGCCCGCACCAGGTCGCCCAGAAGTTCAACAGCACCACCTTACCGCGGTAGTCAGCAAGCCGGACCGCTCTGCCGTCGGCGTCCTTCAGCGAAAACTCCGGCGCGTCCTTGCGGTCCTTGTCAGCCTTAACTTTGGACGCCGTCCGGGCCCGGCCCGTTCCCGACCCCTGGCCGGAGCAAGCCGAGAGCGTCAATGTCAGCGCGAGTAGGGAAACGCCCAGCCCACGGCTCAGAATGCACGGCAACAAGGTCATCTACTGGTCGATTATAGCGAGATTCGCGCCTCCTCCCGCCGTCAGCCGCCGTGACGCCGCGCACCGGGCGGTTCCCGGTTCACCTGCCCACGTCGTAAGCTCGAAGAGACACCGTTCCCCCCAACCGACCATGTTCAGCCTGACCCGTTCGACCGATGAGCAGATGGAATCGTTTCTGAAATCCCAGCGCGAGGCGCCCCTCTCCTACCGTGACGAGGGGGCAACCCGGGTAGAGCGCGTGCCGCCCGGATTTCGTGGCGACCATCACCGCCTTCGGATTGGCTGGGGGCCTGAGGCCTACACGTGGGCTTGCGAAGCCCTCCGCCGATGGGTCATGTTCGCCACGGGTTGGACGGAGGTGATCCCTCCGGCAGCCGGGATCGAGGCCGGCCTGGTGGTCGCGGTGGCCGCCAGGCATTTCGGCATCTGGTCCACGCATCCGGCCAGAATCGTGTACGTCCTGGACGAGGAAACGGAGATACGGCGGCGCTACGGGTTCGCGTACGGAACGCTGCCCGATCACGCCATGTGCGGGGAAGAACGCTTCCTGATCGAGTTGCACGTCGACGACAATTCCGTCTGGTACGATCTGGTGTCGTTTTCAAGGCCAAGGCATCCGCTGGCGAAGGTGGCTTATCTGATTGCGCGTTCGTTGCAGAAACGCTTCGCCGAGGATTCCAAACAAGCGATGGCACGGGCGATGGCGGAACCGCGCGCGGACGCCTGACTGTCGGCGGCCCGACTGTCGGCGGCCCGACTGTCCGCGGCCTTCCGGCCGCGGTTCGGATCTGGGAGGACTGTTCAGCGTTAGGCGAGCGAGCCGATCTCCTGAATGCTGAGCGCCCGCCGATAGAGACGGACGTCGCGCAGGCGGCCGAGGAGATGATCGTGGTCGCCGGACCCAAGCAAGAGGGGCTTTTTGTTGGTGAGATCGTAGTCCGCGCGAGCGAAGGTTGACGAGGCGGCTACTTCGACGCCGCCGACATACAACCGCAAACGGTTGCCCGCGCGAACCGCGGCGATGTGACGCCAGCCTGGAGCCAGTTCCCGGTCGTCGGTCGAGTTCCGTCCGGCTTCCATCGAGAAAACGCCTCCGGAAGGCAGGGTGCCGCAAAAGAGCTTGCCCTGAAAGACCGCCATCGACCAGGCGCGGCGGTAGCGCACGTTGGGGGTTGTGTCGAGTTGCGCCATGCGGGTCCAGCGGCCCTCGGTTTCGTAGCGGTGGACCTCGGCGAGCGGCAGCGTGCCGACGTACATCTTGCCGTTGTACACCGCCAGGGCCATCGATTCCTTCTCGTCTCCTGGTTTGCCGACCGCGGTCCAACGATCGTCGCCCTCGAAGCGAAAGACCGTCGCACCCGGCCAGGTGGAGACGTAGAGACGGCCCTGGTAGATCGCGAAGCCGTAGGTCTGCGTCGTGTTGGGGAGCGTGCCGACAATCGCCCACTCGCGTCCGCCGAGATACTTGTAGATCTGGCCCTTGTCGTATCCGGTGCCGAACAGGTGGCCGTTGTAGACGGCCATCGCCTCGACGCGCAATCCCTGCGGCGTTCCACAGTCCACCCATTCCCGGCCGCCCTCGTAACGAAAGGTGCCCGCGGGAGCGTAGAGCGAGCTTGCGTAGAGTTTGCCCTTGAACACCGTCAGGCAGGCGACGGCGGGTGACTGGCCCAGTTTTCCGCAGTCGGCCCATCGTCCGTCTGCTTCGTAGCGGAAGACTTTGCCGCCGAGGTGGGGGTTTTCGGACTCAGCAAGCGATGAGCCGGCGAGCCGGTATTTCGCGCTGCCGGCGTAGAGGTGGCCGTTCCAGGAGGCGAGCGAGGAGATGGCGTTACAGGCGTCGGGACGGCCGCAGTCGATCCAGCGGCCGTCGCCCGCGTACCGATATACGTGACCGGACTCGCCCGGACCGGGCTCACACGTGCCGGCGAACAATTCGCCGCGGTGGACGCACAGCGCCATGTCGTAAACGGAGTTGCCCGGGCGGCCGCAAGGGGTCCACTGTTGGTCGTGGCGCCCATTGTCGATGCCGAAGTGCAGGTTGCGATGGTTGGACTGCGCGGTCGTGACGCAGTTGTCTTTTACGCTCAGGGTGAGCCCGCGGCGGGTGGCCGGATCGTACTGGGACGCAATGCTGCCCACGACGTCG
This sequence comes from Bryobacteraceae bacterium, assembly GCA_046160045.1. GTDB lineage: Bacteria > Acidobacteriota > Terriglobia > Bryobacterales > Bryobacteraceae > CAZGUX01. Next base: position 40,063 of record JBJXGR010000299.1, on the reverse strand, counting down.
TCGAGATCGGGCTCGGTGAACAAATGCGCGGAGAGGGTGAAGTCGCCGGTTCCCAGGCGAAGGGCCGGAGCGTCGGGCACTTCGATGATGGAGTCGCGTCCGTTGAAGGAAGCGCCCTCGGGGGAAAACGCGACGTGCCGCGCCGCGCCGTGAAGGTTGTTCCCGGAGAGGTCTTGGGCATCCTGCTTCAGCGGCCAGTGGGCGACCAGGGCGCGCTCGCGCGCGGAGGCCAGCGGTGTTGCGGCGACGGTGACGAGGAAGGAGCGTCGATTCATCGGTGATGGAGCGATTCTATCGCGGGGATGGGGACCGCACCCTATCGGGTATCCAATCGAGATGGTCGACGTGATAGCTTCGGTGAGAATGCGGTACCTGACACTCTGGATCTTCCAGGCTCTGACCTTGGCCGCGGGGCCGGCGATTGTGCCTCACGACCCGAAAAACTACGCGAGTTCCAGACACGGAACGCCGTACATGTGGAACTACTATTTCCCACCGGCGCCTTCCTCGGGACCGTGGGCGCCGTGCTGGTCACCGGACGGGAAGTGGATCGCCGTGGGAATGCAGGGGGCCATCTGGAAGGTGAACCCCGCCACCGGGGAAGCGATCGAAATCACCGTCGACCGTGAGTACGCCTCGGCGCCGACGTGGTCGCCCGATGGGAGGTGGATCGTCTACACGGCGGACGACGACGGGCAGCGCATTCAGTTGAAGATCGTCGAGGTGGCGACGGGCGAATCGCGCCACCTCACGAGCGGCGATCAGATCTACCTGGACCCGGTCTTTTCACCGGATGGCGGAAGGCTGGCTTATGTCTCCACGGCGCCCCGCGGGTATTTCAACGTCTATGTGCGGGAGATGCGCGACGGGCGCTGGGCCGGTCCCGAGGTCGCGATCACGCGCGATCACGAGTTCGGCGGCGAGCGGCCGTACTTCGGGCGCTGGGACATGCACACGCAGCCATCCTGGAGCCCGGACGGCAAGGAACTGTACCTGGTGTCGAATCGCGGCGTGTCGCTGGGGTCCGGCGACCTGTGGCGCGTACCGGCCCGACCCGATGCGATGGAGGCGGGACGGCCGATCCTACGTGAGCAGACCCTGTACCGGACACGCCCTCATGTTTCGCCGGACGGCAGGCGGGTCCTCTATTCGTCCACGGGCGGATCGGCCGACGAGTGGCATCACCTGTATCTGGTGCCAGTCACCGGCGGGCACCCCTACAAACTCACGTTTGGGAAATTCGAAGACTTCCACCCGCGCTGGTCGCCGGACGGAGAACAGATTGCGTACATCTCGAACGAGGACGGACTGCCCTGGTTGTACGTGCTCGAAACCTACGGTGGGGCGCGGAAGAAGATCGCCATCACCAGGCGGGTGTGGCGGCGCCCGATGGGCGAATTGGTCATCCGCGTGACCGATGCCGCCGGCCGGCCGATTCCGGCGCGCATCATGGGAGAAGCCCCAGACGGCAAGTTTTACGCGCCGCCGGAGGCGTTCTCGCGTGTCGGACAAGCCGGGCGGCACTGCTTTCACACGGCGGGCGAGTCGCGAGTGGATGTTCCCACGGGCCGGATGACGGTGGAAGCGGTGCACGGGTACGAATACGTACCGGCACGGCAGGAGATCGACGTGCGCGCGGGCCAGGTGAACCGGGTGACGCTGAGGCTAAGGCGCCTGATCGACATGCCCGCTCGCGGCTGGTACAGCGGGTCGACCCACGTGCACATGAACTACGGCGGCAACGTCCGCAACACTCCCGAGTCGCTGGCGGCGATGGCCGCCGCCGAAGACGTGCACCTGGCGCACGCCACCATCTCGAATAAGGATCACCGCATCCACGACGTCGGCTACTTTCGCCAGGGCGGGCGCGCCTGGCCGCTCAAGCGGCCCGTGCCCGGAGTCGAAGTGCTGTTCGGCGAAGAATACCGGCCGGCCTATCACGGCCACTCGTTCCTGATGGGATTGCGCGACCATCTGATCGCGCCGTTTGCCAACGGGTACGAAGGGACGGCGATCGACAGCCTGTACCCCAGCAACGTCGACATGTTCCGCAAGGCCAGGGCGCAAGGCGGCATTACGGCCTACGTGCATCCGTTTGGCGACAGCGACCCGGTGGAGAGCGGGGGGCTGGGCACGAAGGCCTTCGCAGTGGACGTCGCGCTGGGAACGCTCGATGCCCTGGAGTGGTCGAACGCGGTGAGCGGCCAGATGGCCGTCTGGCAGCGTGTCTTGAACAACGGCATCGCCCTGACGCCGGTGGGCGGCGACGATTCGATCAACGACCTGCAGCGGTTTCGCATCGTCGGCCTGATCCGCACGTTCGTGCACCTGGACGGGCCGTTCACGGCGGAAGCATGGGTGGAGGGCGTCCGCAAGGGTCACACGTTCTTCTCGACGGGCCCGCTGCTCGAGTTCCGCGTGAACGGCCGCATTGCCGGGGAGCGGATTCACCTGCCGCCGTCGGGCGGCCAGGTGGTGCTCAAAGGCTCGGCCCGCTCGATCGCGCCGCTCTCGCGCGTGGTGCTGTACTCGCGGAAGGGCGTGCTTCGCGAGATCCCGGTGACTTTGCCGGTAACGCGGTTCCGCGAAACGATCCGCGTCGCCGACAGCGACTGGTTCTCGCTCTCGGCTGAAGGGCCGCATGAAGAATGGTTCGACTCGCGCTATCAACTGGCCGGAACGAACGCCGTTCGCGTCTACGTGGGGGAGCGGAAGATCCGCGACCGTACGGCGGCCGAATACTTTCTGCGTTGGATGGACATCCTGGAAAAAGACACCCAGAAGTGGACGCTGTGGCGGTCGGAGGCGGAGAAGCGGCACATCTTCTCGCAGTACGAAGAAGCCCGCGAGGTGTACCGGCGGCTCGCGAGGGAAGCCGCCGGTACACGATGAGCCAGATCCGATCCGTCGTCCTGCCGGGCGGATGAAGAGGACGGGAGCTATGAACGGAACGAATCCTCCGGCTATCGTTATCGCAGGTGGCAGGGTTCCGCGCCGGTGCTATGATCGGCGGTTAGGTGCGACCCGGGCCTGTCATTGTCTTGTCTCTGGCATGGATCGCCGGCCAGGCCGCCGACGCCGCCACGGTGCGCGTGGTGAATCCCACCGGCAACATCAGCGCCAAGGTGACGGCAAGCCCCCAATTGCGCATCTCGCGAACGAGTCCGGACCGGGCTGCCCGCGACGATGACGTTTCCGTGACGCGGAAAGAGCAGTTCGTATTGGTGGAGTGCCGGCCGAGCGACGGTGCGCGCGTCGACCTTCAACTGGAGTTGCCCTACGGTCTTGCCCTGGAGGCCAAGACGGACACGGGAGATATTACCGTCTCCGGTTTTTTCCAAGCGGCACTGATCACCGAAAAGGGGGGCATCCAGATCTCCGCGCCGTGGGCAGGCACCCGGATCGAGATGCTCGCGAAGCAGGAACCGGCTTCGGTAATGACGCCGGCGGGCTTCAAGTTCTCGCACAAGAAGGTCGAAGAGGGCTGGTTTCTGCGCGACACCTTGCCCCAGGGGCGGATTGCTTATGGGCGCATCCTCATTCAGGCAACCGCGCCGAAGAGCCTGACCTTGAGCGACGCGCCCATTCCGGAGGACTCGCCGGTGAAGATGCACTGGCAGGCGCCGGAGATTCTGGAAGGGATCCTCACGGCGACGCGGGCGCATCCCGCGGCGGCGCCGGCGCCGTCACAGCCAAAAGGCGCCGACGATGGCCTGGCGGTATTCCGGTCCGATGTGCGCCTGGTGAACCTGAGCGTGGCCGTGTTCGATTCCAGCGGACAGCCGATGACGGGGTTGAAAGCGGCAGACTTCGAAGTCTTCGAGAATAAGGCGCCCCAGCAGGTGACCTTCGCGAGCGCGGAGGAGGTGCCGTTCAACCTGGCGTTCCTGATGGACCTGAGCGGAAGCACCCGCCGGGATCGCGACGCCATGAAGGAGGCGTCGCGCAAGCTGATCGAACTGACCCGGGCGCACGATCGCGTGGCGGCCTACGCGCTGGCCGAAGACCGGTTCGTCGTCGTACAACGGTTGACCAACGACCGGCGGAGGGTGCAGGCGGCCATCGAACACCTGCCCAATGTCAGCGGCGGATCGCCTGTTTACGACGCGATCGTGATGTCCTACGCCGAGGAACTCCGTAAACGGCCGGGAGAGCGAAACGCGCTGGTGGTGCTGAGCGATGGCGTGGACAACCAGATCCAGGGGGTCGTTACGCCGTCGGAGGTGAGTTTCCGAAAGCTGCGCCGGGCAGCCGACCTGATGGACACGCTCATTTATCCGATCGTGCTCAGCCCTTTCGACAAGGTGCCTCCGCCCGGGTGGGCCAGGCGGGCGGAGGAGCGAATGCAGGAACTGGCCGCGGCTTCGGGAGGCCGGTTGTTTCGCGCGAACTCCATCCGCGAACTCGATCCGGTTTATCCGCAGTTGGCCGCTGAGCTGCGAAGCGTGTACACGGTCGCCTACTACCCCAAGGACCAGAACTTCGATGGACGCTGGCGCCCGGTGGAGGTTCGGGTGAATCGTCCGGGAGCGCGGGTGCGCACGCGGGCCGGGTACGCGGCCCGGCCGAATTGAGTCATTTTTTCCAGGATTCCTTTTTGTAGGGATAGGCCTTCCAATTCTGCGCGGCGCGGGCGTTGAGGTCCCAGGCCACCTTGCCCTGGCGGAGGGTCAACTCAGCGACAATATTGTTCGCGCCGGTATTGCCGGCCCCGGCCGAGTCGATGAAACCGAATTGGCCTTTGTCGATGCGCAGCACCGCGATGTCGGCCTCCGCGCCCGCGTCCAGGTTCCCGAGATCGGTGCGCTTGATGGACTTGGCGGCGTTCCACGTCGACATCGCGATGACCTGAGCGATCGGCGCGCCCAGGTTCAACACTTTCGACATCACATTGGCCATGTCTTTCATTCCGGCGTTCATGCTGCCGGTGTGCAGATCGGTGGAGATGATGTCGGGAAGGAAGCCCTGCTGAAAAGCTGAACGGCGACGTACCAGTAGAAGCTTCCGGCGCCGTGGCCGACATCGAACCAGATGCCGCGCTTGCGGCCGTTGATCATGGCGGGGTTCACCTTGCCGTCTTCCGTCAGTTCGCGGCGATGGCCGGAATAGCAGTGAGTATAGATGTCGCCGGCCCGCATCTTGTCTTCGAGCAAGGTGCCCAGATTCCGCACCTTGTTGAGATAGCCGAAGTCGACCATCACGGGGAGGCCGGTCATCCTGCTGGCCTTGACCGCGGCATCGATGGACTCCCATCCTGGCCCGCCGAAATGGGCGGACTTGAAGCCGACGATGACGCCGGGGTGGGCCTTGGCCGTGCGAGCGGCCAGAGCGGCGTCGAGGCCCGCGAGATCATCCTCGTGACCGGTGCCCATCCCCGAGGCGGCGATGTTGAGCAGGGCGACCACGCGGGTCTGCGCTTTGTCGATGACGCGGGCCTTGAAGTCGGCGAAGTTGCTCGCGCCGGAAGTGCCCGCGTCGACCATGGTGGTGACGCCGCTGCGGAAGGAGTGCGCATCGGCCTGGACATCCGAATCCGACTTGATCGCGGGGTTCTCGGGCCGCTGGTAGACGTGGACGTGAATGTCGATCAGGCCGGGGGCGACGATGAGTCCGGTGACGTTGACGACCTGTTTGGCCTGCGACGGCGGGATATTCGGCGCGACCCGGGCGATGCGTCCCTTGGCGACGGCGACATCGCTGACGGCGTCGAGTTTGTTCTTGGGGTCGATGACGCGGCCGCCCTTGAGCACGAGATCGTAGGGTGGCTGCGCATCAATTGAGGTGGCGATCAAGAAAAGGAGGAGGCTGGTTCTGATGGCTGTCGTCATGACGAGAGGTAACCCGCCAGATCAGGCTACCAGAGTTGGCGCGCCGAGATCGAAATTCGCTAGTCCGGAAGTAGGTGGTCCTTGCTGTCGCGCTAGCCTAGCTCGCGACCGGCTGCTCTAAGTCCCGACTCAGGTAAACCAGAATCTCCTGCTCGCGCTGCTGGATTTCCAGAAGAATTGGTTCGGCAAGTCGCAAATAATCCCGGTGAGAGTGAACTTTGCGCGCCTGCAGGAGGACGCTCCTGAGATTGCTAATGCATTGCTGGGCGACCAGCATTTGTTCATCGGTCTGAATCACACCAACTCCAGTTCCACAATACCGCGTTTCCGGAAACTTCTGGAAATCTGATAAGTTTCCAACCAAGATCGAAGCACCTCTTCGCCGATGGAGGCTCGCGCCCAGAATACATCAGATTCGAACAGAAGCTTGGCCCTGATCGAATCAAAGACGACCTGCGCGGGAACGGCGGTTTGCTCGACCTCGAAATCCTCAGCCATGATGAGCAGAACATCAAGATCACCCGGCGCCGGTTTGGTCGTAACGAAACTGCCCCAGACGAACACCCGTCGCAGCGCACCGGTCGGAGCCGCCAATTCCACCAGCGCGTGGAGGCGGTCAACTAGCCACACACGTCTCGAGCTGGATGTCCCGAAATGCGACTGAAATTCCTGCCAGCCGACGCCGTGAACACCAGCCGGCAGATCTCCATTGGCGTTGAAAGCCGGCAGCACACCAGAACGATACCAGAACCGGATCGGAGTGGCTAGACTCTGCGGACTGCCTGAGGCTGTTGATGCTCTGGCCGTTGGTCACCACACCGCGAACACGTACTTCCCCGGCCGGGAGAGCAGGTAACCAGCCTTGCCCTTCTTCGCGCCGTGCGGCGGCGCGGACTTGACTCGCAGGGACGCCAGCGGCACCTCCGCCGTCACTCCCGCCGGGATCTCCTGTTCCAGGCGGTTCTTCCCGCGATTCGAGCGTATCCAGGCTCAGCCACCAGACCGCGCCGTTGTCGAGATACAACAGGGTGTTGGGTTTCGGGCAGACGCATCCGTGAGACGCGCCAGTCTCGGCTTCGGTGATCTGGTGGAACTTGGTGAAGCTCTGCGTGGTGAAGTACAGGCTCCCGCTCCGATGGGCGGAGTTGGTAACGTCGCCCGGGGCACTTCCTTAAGAAGAGCATCGGCGGTTGTGTGGGTCAATCCCTCTGAGGACGCCGGATTGACACCCCACCCGGGCCTACCGATAATATCGGGTGCCTTATGCCAACCCGATGGATTGCCCTGAGCCTGCTGGCGACCGCGGCGATGACTCCAGCCTATGCGGTCAAAATCACTGAGCTTGCCGAGCCCGCCTTCGTCCTCGCGGACTCTACCGGAATAAAGGGACGGATTGTCGCGCCGCCGAAGCCCTCCGCACTGGAGCGGCTGGGCATCGAGCGGATCAACGAGACACTGGAGCGAATTCACGGCTACCGGCTGCCGGCGACCACCGACGCCGGGAACGCGATCGTCCTCGGGACGCCCGCAAGCCAGCCCCTGCTGCAGCCGCTGGCGGCCGAAGTCGCGGCTCTGGAGGGAGACGGCTTCGTGGCGCGGCCGATGCGCAGCGCCCGGGGAGAGTTCTTCGCGGTGGCCGCCAAAACGCCCGCCGGCGTGTTTCAGGGGGCGATGTACCTGGCCGAGTTCGCGCTGCAGTCGCGGGGAGGCATTGTCTACCTGCAGGCGACGCCGGTCACGCGGCAATCGCCGATCCGGCTGCGGGGCACGTACAACCTGGTCTGCTGGGGGCTGGCGCCTCGCTACACGCGGCAGGATTGGGAGAAGGTGATCGACGCGATGGCCGAGGACGGAATGAACCTGATCTACTTCTGGCTCTCCGGCATCTTCCGCTCCAAGCTGTTCCCGGAGAGCATCATCTATCCCGAGACGCCGCTCACCACCGAAGATATCCGGCAGTTAATCCGGCATGCGAACAGCCGCGGCGTGGACTTCTACGTAGGAACCGGAGTCTTCGCCTGGTTCGGCATCGACGAGATCGCGAAGTATCGCGCCGACCTGCGGGACGTGGGAATCCCCTACATGTCGCGGACCCGGCCGGCGGCGCGCACTGCGATGAAACAATATCTACACGAATTGTTCGATGCCTTCCCGGAGGCCAAGGGAATGTGGCTCGAGATCGGGGACGAAGGCGATTACGCATGCAAGGATCCCGTCTGCCAGCAGCCGCTCGACGAGTTCGGCTCGAAGAAGGCGGGGCAGGTGACCCCGACGTTCCTGAAGGAATTCTCGGCTGAGTTGTGGGCGAAGCACCCGCACGTCAAGCTGGTGTGGGGCATGGGCTACCCGGAGGCGCACGCCTGGGACGTGAAGTATTACGACACGCTTCGCCGCGAGTTCAGCGACCCGCGGTATCACTTCCTGGAAGTCAGGCAGAACTGGGAATTGCAGGACCACGAAGGCGTGTTGAAGCCGATCCGGGGGATCTCGCGCAATACCATGCACTGGGATCAATATTACCGGCTCTCACTGCGGGAGATCGGCGAGAAAGCGCGGCGCGTCTACGAGGACCAACTGGCGGGCTACATTGTGGCCTTCGAACCGGGATTCAACAGCCACTCGGTCTTCGGCCGCGCGATCCCGTTCCCCGTGGAGGCGATCCCGTACCGGCTGACGCGGTTCGCCTACAAGCAATACACGTGGGAGCCGAACCTGTCCTGGCCGGAGTTCAAGAAGCGCGTGCTGACGCACTTCTTCGGCGAGGGCGCGGACCCGGAACTGTTCGACCTCACCTACACGCTGCAGGAGTTCATGCGCACGGGGCCGATCCACGGTTCGTTCCGGGAGCTGACGAACCCGGTGGACGGACGCGGCCACGGCCGCCTCTTGAAACCGAGGCTCGAAGCCATCGAGCGGCGGCTGAACGCGAAAGAGGCATCGATGACGCCGAGGGCGAAAGCGGAGGGGCTGCCGCTGCTGCGCCGGGCGATTGCCGACCTGCGGACCGGGTACTCCATCCAGTAGCTTCCAGAATGGACATCTGAGTCACGGCTTTCGAGGCAGCAACAGCCGCCTCCGGGGGTATGAAGATTCGCGGCGTGGACCGGTCGCCGGCTAAAGCGAGCCACCCGCCGGCGATTGGCCCTGGTCCGGCAAGAACAACTGCAGGTGAAAGCGCACGCATTCGGTAGCGGTCCAATCGGTAGCGCGCTCCAGGTACCTCAAATAGACTTCGTGCTGCTTACGAAGCAGGTCTTCGGTGAGCTTCGGGTGCTCCCGCTTGTAGATCATGGTGAAGGTGAAGTAGGGCACCATGATGCGGTTCAGCGCCAGCACCAACCAGGGGTTTCCGGCCTTCTCCCACAGCCAGGAGTGGAATTGCTTATCGAAGCGGGTGGTCTGCGCAAAGTCGCCGTCGCGATAGGCGCCCAGCAACTGGTCCTTGATGCCGGTCAGTTCCGCCAGGTCCTCTGCCGTCACCCGTTCCCGGGCTGCTTCCAAGGCCGCGATCTCGAGCGGCATCCTCGCCAGGATGATCAGCGTGAAATCCTCCTCCACCAGTTGAAAAACGGAGAATCCCTTGTTCTGCGAATGGGTTACCAGTCCCTCCTGGGCCAGCATGAGGAGGGCTTCGCGCACCGGGCCCCGGCTGACGTTCAACTGGCCGGCCAACGCGACTTCCGACAAGTCCGCACCGGGCTGGAAGTAGCCGTCAAACAAGGCCTGACGCAAGGTTGCGGCGACATTGTCGCGCATGGACAGGGTCTTGAGGGCTGGAAGGGCTCGGGTGGCCACCGCCTTCAACGCTAATACCGGAGGCGGCCTTATGTCAACTGTATACACAATGCAGTTGACATGAGGACAAAGCAGTGATAGAGTCACCGCACTGACGGTTTCGATTTCGAGGTGGAATCGCATGCTGAACAGACTTCTTGTCATCGCGACGGCGCTGCCTTTGGCAACGTCCGGCCTTCTGGCACAAATCACGGCCGGGAGCATCACCGGGCTGGTCAGCGACCAGTCGCAGGCAATCGTTCCCAATGCCAAAATCACGGTCACCAACCAGTCCACGGGCCTGACGCGCGAGACGGCGAGCAATACGGCGGGAGAATACCGGGTGCCGCTGCTGCCGCCGGGAATCTACACCATCAATGCCGCGGGGCAGGGCTTCAAGGGCCGTGCGGTCAAAGACGTCAAACTCGAGACCCAGCAGGTGGTCCGAGTAGATTTCCAATTTGAACTGGGCAGCGTGCAGGAGACGGTGACCGTGGACGCGCAGGCGGCGCAACTCGAGACCGAATCCACCGTCACCGGCACCGTCATCAAGCAGGAACAGGTGACCAACCTGCCGCTGAACGTCCGCCAGTTCATGCAGATGGTGTTCCTGTCACCGTTCGCGATCCCGGCGTCTCGCGACTTCCGCTCGACGGAAATCGCGCGAGACACGGCGGTCGCCTCGGGGGGCGGGGCGAGGCCGGAAGACAACAACTACCAGATCGACGGCTTCGACAACCAGGAATCGGGCCGGCACGGGTTCTCGGTGTCGCCTCCGGTGGACTCGATCGCGGAGTTCAAAGTCCAGACGGGCACGGCTTCGGCGGAGTTCGGCCACGGCGCGGGCACGATGATCAACGTCGTGACCAAGAGCGGGAGCAACCAGATCCACGGCACGGTCTACGAGTTTTTGCGCAACAACAACTTCGACGCGCGGAATTTCTTCGCCTCCCGCGTCTCGCCGCTGAAGCGCAATCAGTTTGGAGGCGCCTTGGGCGGCCCCGTCATTCGCAACAAGATCTTCTATTTCGGGAACTACGAAGGCTTCCGGCAGCGGTCGGCGGGCAACCCCACGATCGGACGAGTGCCCACCGCCGACGAGCGGACAGGTATTTTCACGGTGCCGGTCCGCGACCCTGTAACCGGCACTCCCTTTTCTTCCACCGACGGGCGGTTCCAGATTCCCGCCTCGCGCTTCAATCCGACTTCTGCGAAGATCGTCCCATTCTGGCCCAATGCGAACACCAACGACGTTGTGGCCCGCAACTACCGGTTTGACCGGCCGAGCGCGCCCACGGACCGGAACAACGCAACCGTGCGGGGCGACTACAACGTAACGAGCGCCGACAACCTGTATGTGCGTTGGGTGTTGAACGACGACAAGTCGGACACCCCTCCCAACTTCCCGAACAATGCCGGCGGACGGAAGTTCTCCCTCCGGGCCTGGACCCTGGGCGGCCACTACAACCGCGTGTTCAGCCCTCGACTGGTGAACGACTTCGGCCTCGGCTACATGTTCTACAGGAACCGGAACCTGACCTACAACTCAAACGGCACGAACTACTTCGAGCAGGTCGGCATTCTCAACGTTTTGGCGTACACGAACCCGCTGATGACGGGATACCCGGGGATCTCGATTCCGGGCTACCTCAATCCCGGCGAGCAGGGAGTGAACTACCGTTCCACCAACACTCTCGATGTCACGGACAACCTGTCATGGCAGGTCGGGCGGCACGGCCTGCGCTTCGGAGGCGCGGCGCGGCATGTCGATACGGAGATGTTCTACCTGGGGTTCAACTCCAGCCACGAGTTTGCCAACCGGTATTCCGGCGACAACTTCGCGGACTTTCTTCTGGGAGTGCCGTCCAGCCTGAACAAGACGGCGCGCGCCGTGGTGTGGAACAACACCAAGCAGTATTATGCTCTGTACTTCCACGACGACTGGAAAGTGACGCCTCGCCTGACGGTGAACTTCGGGCTGCGGTGGGAAATCGAAACGCCGATCAAATCGCCGCGCAACGCCCTGGTCGGCTTCGATCACCGGACGGGCGAGACGCTGCTCTCGCAGAACATCGAAAACAAGCAGGAGATCGAGCGATTCTATACCCAGGTGCGGCCGGACATCAAGATCAAATTCATTCCGCAGACCACCATGTACAATGCGGACCGGAACAACTTTGCGCCACGGATCGGGCTGGCCTATCAACTACGGAGCCGGACGGTGCTGCGTGCGGGGATGGGAACGTTCTTCATCGGCCCGCAGGTCTCTTCGCTGACTTCGGGCGAGGACTACCCGCCGTTGACGTACCGTCCGATCTGGAGCGGCGATCCGACGCGGCCCGTGCTGGTGCTGCCGGGCGGCACGCAGATCCCGACCGGGTACAATCCGGAGGGCTCGGGAGGGCTCGAGGCGACCGTGCGATTCCCAAGCCCCCTCACGATCTTCCCCATCTACTCGCGGCATTTGCCGTACAGCGAGAACTACCAGTGGATGTCGAGCATTCAGCAGCAGGTGACGTCGTCACTGCTGGTGGAGGCACAGTATCTCGGGTCCCGCACCAACCACCTGATGGGTTTCCACAACACCAACTACGCGCAGCCTGCGCCGGGAGCGATACAGAACCGGTTGCCGTACCCCAGTTTTGCGCGGATCCAGGGCTATCACTTCGGCCTTGACGGCTGGTATCACGGGATGGGGCTGAAGGCCGAGCAGCGTCTGAAGAGCGGCATGATGTTCTCGGTGGCCTACACGTGGTCGAAAGCGATGGACACGGGATCGACGCTGAACCAGTCGCCGGTGTTCAACAACGTCGACAATTTCTGGAAGTCAGCCAAGGGGCTGTCGGACTTCGACGTCCGGCACCGCTTTGTGACAAGCTATCAGTTTGAAGTTCCGGTCGGCAAAGGCAAGCGGTTCGCGAGCGATGCGTCGCGTGCCGCAAACCTGTTGATCGGTGGATGGGGCGTGAGGGGCGTCACTGTGGCGCAGTCGGGCTTTTCCTACACGCCGACCATGAACCTGAACCGTGCCAACTTCTGCGCGACCGCCTGCGTGGCGCGGCCCGACCGGATCGCCGACGGCAACGTTCCGAAGTCCGAAAGGACCATCGAGCGGTTTTGGGACCTTACCGCTTTTGTGCTGCCGCCTCCGACCGCCCCCCGGCACACGACGTCCGGCCGGAATATTCTCCGCGGACCGGGCCTGATCAACTGGGATTTCGGGGTCTTCAAGAACTTCCAGATCACCGAATCGAAGCGGCTCGAGTTCCGCTACGAGACGTTCAACACGTTCAATCACGCGAACTTTTTGGCGCCGGCGAGCAACGCGGAAGCGCCGGCGGTGTTTGGCCGGATCACGGGCGCCGACTTTCCGCGCATTTCTCAATTCGTGCTGAAATTGATTTTCTAGATGATGTTGAAGACCTTTCTTCCGGCAGGACTTGGTGCGTTGCTGGCCCTGACCGCGGTGGGCGCCGAACTGTCGCAAATGGCCGTTTACCGTTCTGGCGACGGCTATCACACGTTCCGGATTCCCGCCCTGATCACCAGCGCGAAAGGGACGCTGCTGGCGTTCGCCGAGGCGCGGGACGTGAACTCGCGGATGGACTCGGGCAACATCGACATGGTCTTGAAGCGAAGCACGGACGGCGGCAAAACCTGGGGGCCGCTGCAGGTGGTGTTCGATTTCGGCGAGGACACCATCGGCAACCCGACGCCGGTGGTCGATCGAAAGAGCGGGACGATTATCCTGGTTCTGACGAGAAACCCCGGCCACCTGACGCTGCCCGACTTCGTGCGGGAGCGCGGCGGCGGAACCCGTACGGTGTGGGTCACGCGAAGCACGGACGACGGCCGTACATGGTCGAAGCCCCAAGAGATCACGAACTCGGCGAAACTGCCGGACATGACCGCTTACTGGACAGGGCCGGGCAACGGGATTCAGCTTCGTTCGGGGCGGCTCGTCATTCCTTCCTACCACGTTCGCCGACTACCGCCGGAGGCGAGGTCGGCACTCGACGGCCCGGACGACAATAGCAAGATCGGCAACATCGTGGAGCGATTGCTGGCGCCGTACTTCTTCTCGCACATGTTGTACAGCGATGACGGCGGCCGGTCGTGGAAACTTGGCGGCAACGCGCAGCCGAAGACCGGTGAATGCGCCGCGGCCGAACTTGCCGACGGATCGCTGCTGTTGAACATGCGGAATTACTACGGGCGGGGCTTGAAGGCGACGGCGCGCAGCCGCGACGGCGGCCTGACCTGGACCGGCGCGGGCTTTGACGAAGCGCTGACGGAGCCTGTCTGCCAGGCGAGCCTGATCCGGTACGGCAAGAAGGGCGACCGGCTGCTGTTTTCGAACCCGGCCGCGATGAAGCGGGTGAACATGACGGTCCGGCTGAGCGAAGACGGCGGGCGGAGTTGGGTGGCCCAGCGGGTTCTGCACGAAGGGCCTTCCGCGTATTCTTCGTTGGCTGAATTACGCGATGGGGCCATTGCCTGCTTGTACGAGCGGGGCGACAAGGGCCCGTACGAGACGATCACGTTTGCGCGTTTCTCTCTCGACTGGCTGAAGCAGCGGCCGTAAATCCGCGCGCTGCCCGCGTCTCCCTCACACGTTCGGAGCCGCGACCGTGAGGGAGCGGTGGCGGGGCGGTCGCCGCCTCAGCGGTCCGCCTGACCCGGCGCGGCTTGCCACCCACCCCCCACTCCTCCAGGATTGGAGCAGGTGTTCCATGGGCACTCTTTGCTCCCTGTTGTTGTTTGCGATGCCCGCGCTGGCGGCTCCGCCGGATCGCGCTGCTTGGTTCCGGAAGGCCGAGTGGGGGGTGTTCATTCACTACCTGGCCAAAGGACCCGAGGTCCCTGTTGACGAGTGGAACCGGTTGGTCGATGGCTTCAACGCCGAAGGTCTTGCCCGGCAACTGGAATCGGCCGGGACCGGCTATTTGATCCTGACGCTCGGCCAGAACTCCGGCCACTATCTTTCGCCGAATCGGACCTACGACTCCTTGGTAGGGATCCGTCCGAGCAAGTGTTCCCGTCGCGATCTGGTTGCCGATCTGGCCGCGGCACTCGAGCGGCGCGGAATCCGGATGATGGTCTACCTTCCCGCCGGAGCGCCGGACAAAGACACTGTCGCTATGGCGAAACTGGAATGGCGGATAGGGCCTCACCGCAATCTGGAGTTCCAACAAAAATGGCAGCGAGTGATCGAGGAGTGGTCCGTGCATTGGGGCAAGCGTGTGTCGGGTTGGTGGTTCGACGGCTGCTATTGGCCGAATGCGATGTACCGCTCGACGCGGCCGCCCAACTTCGGGAGCTTCGCCGCCGCGGCGCGCAAGGGCAATCCTGAATCGATCGTGGCGTTCAATCGAGGCGTCGTCTATCCGATCATCTCGATCTCGGAGCACGAAGACTACACTGCCGGCGAGGCGGACGATCCGGCCAAGGCGGGATGCGCCACCTTCTGGCGAGATGGTGCGCAGTGCCACGTCCTGAGCTATCTCGGCGCGAACTGGAGCCGGGGAGAGCCCCGGTTCGATGCCAGCCAGGCCGCCGCCAGGACGCGAAAGCTGATCGCCGAGGGCGGAGTGGTGACGTGGGACGTCCCGACCGTGCCTGACGGCCTGATCTCTGAGGCGTTCCTCGAGCAGTTGCGGGCCATCGGGAAGTCCTCCCGCGCGCCGAAGTGAAATCGTGTAATGTACAAGCGATGGGTCAGTTACTGATTGGGACAGGACGTTGTGACATTACTCCCGCGCCCGGGACGCCGCAAGGCGGATGGGGCGCGCAGACGCACCAGCGAGGTCTGGGCGCCGACATGCCGTTCTATGCGACCGCGATGGTGCTTTCAGACGGCGGCGAGATGGTGGCTATCGCCGACGTCGATGCGATCGGCTTCGACATGGAGTGGACGAACAAGATCATGGATGCGATTGTGGCGCAGACGAAACTGCCGCGCGATCGCATCCGTTTCTCCTGTACCCACACTCATTCGGGGCCAAACACATTTCGCCTGGCGACGATCAGCGAAGGCCTCGACATGTCGTTGAGCTACCTGGAGAGCCTGCCGCACCGCATCGCGGGAGCCGTCTGGCAGGCGCAGCAGAATCTGCGGCCGGCCCGAGTCGCGGCCGGAGAAGGCCGCTCGGAGATGAACGTTAACCGCCGTTTCCACCCGCCCGGCGGCGGTATGGCCGTAGGGCGAAATTGGGAGGGCGTGGCCGATCCGACCGTGCGGGTGGTGCGGTTCGACGCGTTCGACGAGACGCCCATCGCCACGATCGTCCACTATGCGTGCCACCCCACGACGATCGCGTGGCAGAGCCATCACTACACTCCGGACTATCCGGGCCCCATCCGGACGGTGGTGGAGAGGGAGTTGGGCGGCGCCTGCCTGTTCCTGCAGGGACCGACCGGCAACCTGACCCCGCGCCGCGGATTCACCGGCGACTTCCGCGTGTATCGCCGCATCGGCGAGTCGATCGGGCTGGAGGCCGCGCGCGTCGCGCACTCCCTCGAAACGCTGCCGCGTCACGAGAAGTTTCTCCGCGTCCAGCAATCGGGCGCCGCCATCGCCATCTATGAGGACGAGCCTGTGGAGCCGCCGGCGCCGGTCCTGCGGGTGATCACGCGTGACATTCAAATGCCCTTGCGGCAGTTCGGGGATCCCGAACCGCTCGAAGCCGAAGCGGTGCGTCTGCGGGCAGAACTCAATCGACTGCGCGGCGAAGGAACAGAGGGCGAGATCCGCGAGGCGACGGCGCGCGCCACCCAGGCCGGTTGGGCCGCCGGAGCCGCCCGCCAGTATTACAACAAGACGTCGGTGCCCTGGCAGATGATGGGCATCCGGATCGGCGACACGGCGCTGCTGTCCGTGCAAGGGGAGCCCTTTGTGGAGTTGGGGCTGCGGATCGCCTCCGAATCCCCGTTCCCCCATACCCTCTTCTCGGGCTACACGAACGGCGCGTTCGGGTACATCGTCACGCGCGAAGCGTACGCGGAAGGTGGCTACGAGGTGCTGGGCGGCAGTCCGTTCTCTCCCGATGCGGCGGACGTAGTGGTCGCTGAAGGGATCCGGCTGCTTCGCGAATTGGCTGGTTAGCCCGCGGCGCCGCGCATCAATCCTCGACGATCGCCATGATGCTCTGGGGCGCGTTGCCCTCCAAACGGTTGTTGACGTAGACGTACGCCTCCAACCGCTGCTCCCGCGTCTTGTGGATCAGTTTCTTCAACGCCTCGAGCGCTTCCGGATTCGGGTCCTGGATGGTTTCGTAGGGCGAGAAGAGCTGAACGGCGTCGTCGTACTGGCGGCCCCGGCGCAACAGCGCGCGGCTCACCACGAAATTCGCCGTGATGGAATCGGGCAGCGCCATCTGCGTCTGCAACTCCGGCATCTTCGACCAGGCATTGAACACGTGCGCCGCCCCATGGCTGCGCAGGCATGCGAAGTATTCGGGCATGAGGAACTCGGGATTCCGGATCTCCACCGCGTACCGAAACGTCTTTGGCAACTTCGAAAGAAACGGGTCCAGGACCTCCAGAAACTCGAACCCATCGCGCATCGACGTCCGCGAGAATGCGCCGAACTCGAAGATCAGAACCCCGACTTTCTCCTGGTACGGCTCCAACATCCGGAGGAACGCGTCCCGCAGCAGAGCCGCGTCCAGGAACGACGGATTCGCCATCCCTGCCGTCGCTCCGTAGCGGGCGTGCTGCGGAAAAATCTTACACGTGATCTGTTCCGGCACTTTGAATGCGAACCGGAACTCCGAGGGAACCTGGCTGAAGAGTTTCTTCCAGAACACGTCGCTCGGGAACTGGTAGAACGCGAAGTCGCCGCAGACTGTGGGAAAGTACTGCACGTATTCGCGCAGGCACTCCGCCTCGAATAACTTCTGCGAAAAGCGCCCGCGCGTGAGGTAATTCGACCGCGAATAGATCTGGCCGATCCAGCCTTCGTATTTCCACGAGCTGCCGCCGATCAGAATATTCTCTTTGGCCAGCCGGGTCAGCGCCTCGCGCAGCCTCTCCCGGTCAAACGACGGCTCGGGCTCGAACAGGCTTCCAATCACGTTCGCGGTTCACCACGCATGGGCGATGCGGTAACCCCAGGGATCGGCGCCGGCTTCCAGGACGCCATCGGGATAGATGCGGATCGCCGTGGGGGCGGCGCCGCTGGCCCATCGCGAGCGCATGCCGATCTTGTGCTTCCGTTCCGCCAGTTCGGAAACCACGCTCGGCGCGATGCGCTCGTCGAGCAGCAGGTCGCCGGGATTCATCGCATGATTGTCGAAGCTCGACACCAGGTGTCTGGTCTGGATCCGCGGCGCCTCGATCGCTTCCTGGGCGTTCATGCCGAACTCCACCACGTTGAGCAGAATCTGCAGCAGCGATTGCTCCTGGTTGTCTCCGCCTGGTGTCGACAAGGCCAGAAACGGTTTGCCCTGCAGCGTCACCAGCGTCGGGCTGAGCGTGACTCGCGGCCGCTTGCCGCCGGCCAGTTCATTGGGATGCCCCTGAATCAGCAGGAAGCTCTGGGCGCGTTGGGTCAGCGGAATACCCGTGTCGCCCGCGATCACGGAAGGCAGCCACGATCCTGAGGGCGTGACCGTGAACATCACGCCGTCCTTGTCTACGGCGTTGATGCACGTCGTGTCCCGCGCCAGCAGGATGTCATCGATCCGGACGTGCTGCGATTCTGCCTCCGACGGATGGATGCCCGGACGCGCGCCTATTTTGCCCGGCCGGAACTCGAGCGAGGCAAACGGCCCGATCAGCGAACGCCGCTCGGTGGCGTACTCCTTCGACAGCAACCGGTCCGCCGGGACCGCCGCGAACTGCGGATCGCCGTAGTAGGTATCGCGATCGGCGTAGGCCAGTTTCAGAGCCTCGACCAGGGTGTGCAGATAGGTGTACGAGTTGAACCGCATCGCGCGCAGGTCGTAGCCTTCGAGCAGATTGAGCGCTTCCAGCATCGACGGACCTTGCGTCCAGAAGCCGGGCTTGTACACCTGATAGCCGCGGTAGCTGACGCTCACCGCGTCCTCCGGCTGAAGCCGGAACGCGGCCATGTCCTCGTAGCGGAGCAGTCCTTTGTGGTCGCGGCTGAACTGATCGATCTTGCGCGCGATCTCCCCGCGATAGAAGTAGTCGCGCACGGCGTCGATGCCGGAAGTCCGGCTGCCGCCCGAAGCCAGTGCCTTCTTTTCCGCCGCCGCCATCGCGCGGAGCGTACGCGCCAGATCGGGTTGCCGGAAAACTTCGCCCGTGCGCGGCGAGCGGCCGCCCGGTCGAAACACGTCGCGCGAGGTCGGCCACAGATCGAAAAAGCGGCGGCTGCGGTCGATGTACATCGCCCGCATTTCATCCATCGGCGCCCCGTCGGCGAGTTCGATGGCCGGTTGGATGACTTCGGCGAACGGCTTGGCACCGAATTCCCGAAGCGCGACCAAGCCGGCTTCGACCATGCCGGGTGTCAGCGCCGGCATCAGCCCGGCGACCGGGATGAACCCCTTCAACCCGCCCGGTTCCGGCGGCGACAACATCTCACCCGGCTGCAGACGCCGCTGCCGGAAGAGGTCGGCGGTAGCCGACTTGGGCATGGTGCCGACGCCCGCGATGGCTTTTACTTTGCCGTCCCGGGTGCGGATCAGAATCGGCGCTTCGCCTCCGAAACCGAAGTGCGAGAACTCGACCATGGCGGCTGCGAACATCGCTGCCACGCCTGCATCGACGGCGTTGCCCCCGCTGTGAAACAGGCGCATTCCCGCCTGCGCCGACTCCTCGCTGCCGGCGCCCACCGCGCCCCGTATCCCACGCACGGCATATTTTGCCGGGCGCTCCATTTCTCTTTCTTTTCGCTGGGCAAGCGAAACCGCAGCAACGCCGAGCGCGATGGTCAGGCCAACGTAGACACTCTTCCGCATAGGGAGGGCCTTCTCGTACTGTAATCTCCCTATTCTACTCTCGGAAGTTATCGTGGCGGTTCAGCCATGACTACCGCCGAGCCTGCGTCGCAAGGAGCGGCTAGACTAGAACACGTACTTCAGCACGAGTTGGATGCTGCGCGGCGGCGCGGCGCTGGTGATGCGTCCGAACGTCGCCGGAGCGTTCAGATTGGCGGCCGTTCCGCCGAAGTTCACGCGGTTGAAGGCGTTGAAGAACTCCGCGCGGAACTGCACGTTGTGGCCTTCCAGCACCTGAAAGTTCTTGAGCACGCTGATATTTTCGTTGCGCGTCCCGAAGTTGCGCATGTCTCCGTAGTTGGGCGCGGCGGAGCCGAGCGCAAAGGCTGCCGGCTGCGAGAACGCGTCGATGTTGAGGTAACGGTCACGGCCAGGGTCAAAGGAGCCATGCGAAATGCCGGTGAGCGGCGCTACGCCCGCGACCCGATTCGGCCGGTTGCCTCCGGCGAACAGCGGGATCGGCCCGCCGCCGCCGACCCCAAACGGAGTGCCGGTATTATATTGATGAATCGCATTGAGTTGCCAGCCGCCGACTAGCAGGTTGACGGCCCGGCTTGGGCTGCCCACGAACTTCTTGCCCTGCCCGAAGGGCATTTCGTAGGTCCACGAGAGAACAAAGTTCTGCGGCGTGTCGAACTGCGCGAGACGCTTTTCGAGCCTGCGGTTCGCGGTATCGAGCGGCCGGGCGGCGGAGGCGTCATCGCCCCATCCGGTGTAGCCGGAGCCATGGATGAAGTTCTTCGAGAACGTGTAGGCGATCAGGGTGGACAGGCCGTTCGAGAACCGGCGCTGCATGCGGACCTGCAGTGAGTGGTACTTGTTCCAGCCGGTGGGCTGCAAGAGATTGCGGATGTCGGTGAACTGTGGGTACGGGCGCAGCGCCTGTGCGACGGAGCCCGTGAACCCCGCGTAGGGCAGTCCGATACCCGCCTGGCGGGCGGCGTCGGAGTTGATGTTGGCGTTCAGCGTATTGCCCAGGCGCAGGTTCGCGATTGGAACCTGGTTGATGTTCTCGAGTCCCGCCGGTAGCCCGACGCTGAACTGTCCGACGTAGCCGAAATCGCCGAGGAACTGGAAGGGCAGTTCGCGCTGGACGTTGAAGGTCCAGCTATTGGTATAGCCGGGTTTGTTGGAACCGGGGTTGATGAAATCGATGATGTTGTTGTTGAGCAGTGTCGGCGAGGTGTTCGGCAACGTCCCCGTGAACGCGGGAACGCCGCTATCCAGGATAAACGCCGGAACGCGGCCGGTGGTCTGGTTCGGGAAGTCCTGCGTGAACGAGAAGCCGCTGTTGAAGTACCGCGACAGACGGCCGATGCTGGTGGCGTTAGTCGGCGACCAGAAGATGCCGTATCCCGTCCGGATCACCGTCTTGGGATTGATGGAATAGGCAAGGCCAAGGCGCGGCGAAAACGCCGTTCTGTAGGTCGGCAACAACCGCTGGCCGTCCTTCAGGAACGCCAGCGCGCCCTGCCTTCCGCCCGCCCCGGTGTTCGCCAGGCCAAGGTCGAGATAGGACTGCCGGTAGTTCCGCTCGTAGACCACTGTCGGGATCTCGTGGCGAAAGCCAAGGGTCACCGTCAGCTTGCGGGTGACCTTGAACACGTCTTCGGCGAACCACGCGTAGAATTCGTGCTGCATCTTGCGCTCCGGCGCGGGGATCAGCCGTTGGCCGCTGAAGACCTGGCCGAGGTAGAAACTGGCCCACCCGTTGCCGAGCGTGTTCGACTGCGCGCTGGTCAGGTTCGAGGTGCTGAGAGAGTTGAAATTGTAGAGGCCGCTCAGCCCGCCCGTGTCGGTACCGGCGAAGTTATCAAACCGCAACAGCCGGCCTTCCCCGCCGAACTTGATCTGGTGTTTCCCCTTGATCCAGGTGAGGTTGTCCTGAAACACCCAACTGATGTTGGCGGAAGGATCGTTGGGCTGCTGGTTGGAGTTGCCGATCGTGCTGCTGCCGTACGGGTTTGCGATCGAGAACGCCGGAAAGCCCGGCGCGTCCTTCGCCACGCCCGGCATCTGGATGATCTCGTTGCCGGCGCGTGGATCCCGCTGCCGCGTCGGGTTCGAGTAAGTGTATCCAAAGCCCGCGTGGTGCAGCAGGTTGGGCGAAATCGTCTGGTCGTAGTTGGCGCGATAGTTGTGACCCTTGATGACGGAGTAGTACCAAAGGCCATACGGACCGCCCGCAAGGCCGAATTCGCTGGTTGAAGGACCGTCGTTCAGGGAGTGCCAGGTGGCAAAGCTGACCCGGTGCCGCTCATTGAAAATGTGATCGATTTTCGCGGACCAGATGTCGTCTTCGGTGCGATTGGCGGTGCGGTTGATGAAGTTGTTGACATAGGCGGAGGGATTGTCGGGCAGCGGGATCAACGGGAACGCCCGCTGCGCAACCTGGCTGGCGCGACCCTGCGGAATCAGGTTCCCGGCGAAAGGCTGGCGCGTCCCATCATCGGCGGTCGTCAGAGGATCGAAGATCGGAATCTGGTTCCCGGCCCCATCCACATAGCGCGAGAAATCCCCTCTGCGGAACTCCGCGGGCGGCACGCTGGTCAGCGACCCGTTAATGGGAGGCGCATTGCGCACCAGCGTGTAGTTGAAGTTCCAAAAGGTCTTGTCCTTGCCGTTGTAGACCTTGGGGATCAGCAGCGGGCCGCCCAGCGAACCACCGGTTTCGTTGAACCGGACAATGGCGCGGCGAGCGGCAAAGAACTGACGGGCATCCAGTTTGTCGTTGCGGAACAACTCGAACAGGCCGCCGTGGAATGCGTTGGTGCCAGACCTCAGCGTGAAGTTGATGACGCCCAATCCGCGGCCGTACTCGGCCGGGAACAGGGTGTTCTGCATCTTGAACTCTTCGATCGCCTCATAGGGCGGCGCCGACTGCGCCAGGAATCCCGGGTTGCCGGCCAACTGCGCGGAGATGCCGTCAATGAGCATTTCCTGGGTGAACTCGGGGCTGCCGTTCACGCTCTTGCCCCATTGGCTGCCGGTCACCCCCGGGGTCAGGAACACAAATGCTTCCGGCTGCCGGCGTCCCGACGCGGCCGTGGTGATGGACCCCGTGCCCACCTGAATCGGCAGATCGAGAATCTGGCGGCGCTGCAGGACGGTCGATACTTCGGGCGAGGTGGTTTGCAGGGCAATCACGTCCGCCGAGACCGTGACCGAGTCGCTGACCGCGCCCACCTCCAAGATCAACGGCAAATCGATGGTGGTGGCGGTCAAAATGCTTACCTGCTCGCGCACAAACTTCTTGAACCCTTGTTTCTCGGCTTCCAGGCGGTACAAGCCCGGAACGACGGCCGAGAACGTGTACCCGCGCTCGTCGGAAGTCGACCGATAGATCGCGTTGGTCTGAATGTTGCGCAGAGTGACCCGGACTTCCGGGATTGACGCGCCTGTAGAATCGCCGACGGTGCCGGTGAGGCCACCGAGGTTGCCTTGTGCATGCAGGATTGCCGTCGCGACGAGGCACAACGACAGGAATGGCGTCAGAGCGAGAAGTTTCTTCATGGTTTGGACACCGCCCCCTCAGGCTGTGATGGGTACTATTATAGCCCGCGGTGCCGGTATCGTAAACCGCGCAGATGTAAAAGGACGCAAATATATAAAGAATTGCGGTTTAATAGTCTCGCAAGGCTCCGTCCCTGCTCACCACCGGCGCACGCGTATAGGGCCTCGGCGGATAATGCTTGAACGCCTCTTCGTTCAGTTCGATGCCCAGCCCGGGAGCTTCGGGCAGCAACAGGTAGCCTCCTTCGCGTTTGAGAGGCTGCTTGACCAACGCACTCTTCGGCGCGATGGAATCGTTGGACGGATATTCCTGAATCGCCAGGTTGTGGATAGACGCGCAGACCTGGATACAGGCCGCCGTGAGGACGCAGCTCAGCGGATTGTGGGGGGAAACGCCGACGTAACTGGCCTCGGCCAGGGCGGCGATTTTTCTGCAGTTGGTGATCCCCCCTGCCAGGCTGAGATCCGGACGGAGGTACGCCGCGGCATTCTTGTTGAGAACCTCGCGAAACTGATAAATGGTATACAGCCGCTCGCCCGTGGAGACCGGGACCGGAATACTCGCCGCGACGTGGGCCAGGGCGTCGATGTTGTCGGGCTCGATCGGATCTTCGAAAAAATAGAGACCGTACGGTTCCAGTGCCCGGCCAACCGCGATCGCTTCGGGAGGAGTCAGGAGGCACACAACATCGATGAGCACGTCGATCTCCGGGCCCACCGCCTTCCGCACCGCGGCCATGTTGGCTTCGGCAGTGCGGACGATCGCGCGGTACGACTGGTCGGCAAAGATCCGGCGCTCGCCGAGCGGATAGAAGCGAACCGCCGTGTAGCCTTCCGACACGCGTTTGCGAGCTTCGTCGGCCAGCACTTCCGGCGTCATCCCGTCCAGATGGGTATAGACGCGAACCTTCTCGCGATGCGGCCCGCCCAACATCTTGTAGATGGGTAGTCCAGCCAGCTTGCCCGTGAGATCCCACAGCGCCATGTCGACCGCGCCCAGCGCGGCCATCGAGTCGGCGCCCCCGCGGAAGATGTTGCGCCGGAACATGTGTTCCCAGTGGCGTTCCACCTGCGTCGGATCTTTTCCGATCAGGTACTCCTCGCAATATTTGACGGCCGCCATCGGCGTCACTTGTACGCCCGAGGTATTGCTGGCCGGATGCACCTCGCCAATCCCGGTCAGCCCGGAATCGGTGAGGATCTTGACGTAGGTATAAACGTCGGCGCGCAGGACGTCGACGCGGGTGATCCTGACCTTCTCTCCGGCGGCGAGCGCGCTGCCGGGTGCGGCCAGTAAGGCTCCCAAAAGTTCGCGGCGTGTCATCTCTGGCCCCATAATGTATCAGCTTCCGGGACCGATCCGGCAATGTACACTTAAAAAGGTCCCTGTCTCCAAGTTCGTGAAATGCCGCAAATCCTCTTTGACAACGTCTCCAAGAGCTACCCGATCTACGAGTCGCCCGGAGACCGCTTCAAGGAGTTGATTACCCCGCGCGGCTTCAAGTTCCATGAGGATTTCTGGGCGCTGCGCGATGTCGGCTTCGAGGTCCAACGCGGTGAGACGTTCTGTATCGTGGGGGAGAACGGTTCGGGCAAGAGTACGGTCCTGCAGATTGTCGCGGGCATCTTGCAGCCTACGTCCGGGACGGCCGAAGTCAAGGGACGAGTCTCCGCGCTGCTCGAGTTGGGAGCGGGTTTCAATCCTGAATTCACGGGGCGGGACAATGTCTACCTGAACGGATCGATTCTCGGATTCAGCACGAAGCAGATCGACGAGCGGTTCCGCCAGATCGAGGAATTCGCCGAGATCGGCACCTTCATCCATCAGCCGGTCAAGACCTATTCGAGCGGCATGGTCGTGCGGCTGGCGTTCTCCGTGGCAATCCACGTCGATCCGGAAATCCTGCTGGTGGACGAAGCGCTCGCGGTGGGCGACATCTATTTCCGCCAGCGCTGTCTGCGCAAGGTGCACGAGATGCGCTCGCGCGGCGTGACCATCATGTTCGTCTCGCACGCCGCCGGCGACGTGAAGGCCATCGGCGACCGGGCGATGTGGCTGAACCAGGGCCGGGTCATCGAGATCGGTGCGCCGGACCGGGTGATCGCCAAATATCTGGCGGCGATGGTGGAGAAAGACGCGCGCTACCTGACACACAAGGCGGCCGCGCCGCGCGAGTCCGCCGGGCGAATCGAGGCCCCGGAAGTGGTCGATCGCATTCCCAACATCGATCACCGCTACGGCGACGGGCGCGCGGAGGTGATGGGGGTCGCCGCCTACGACGTCGACGGGCATCCCCTGCAGTTGCTCGAGCCGTCCGCAAGAATCATCCTGCGAATCTCCGTGCGGGCCAGACAGGACATCCCTCTGCCCATTGTCGGCTTCATGATGCGCAACCATCTGGGTGTGGACTTCTCGGGCACGAATACGGCCAGGGAAGGGCACGAACTCCCACCCCTGCAACCGGGCGACGTCGTGACGGTCGACTTCCATATCGAGCTGCCCGAGTTGTATCCGGGGACTTTCTCCTTTTCTCCCGCCATTGCCGATGGTACGCTGCACTGCTATACCATGTGTGATTGGATCGAGAACGCGCTGGCGCTGGAAATGGGGCATTCGGAAGGCCACATCTATGGCTTCCTCCACATGCCCTGCCGTGTCGAAGTGAACTCGCGGCTGGACGCGTCGAGCGGCGTACCGGAGCGGAAAATTGGCTGAGTTTACCGGCGAGCGGGTGATCCCCGGCGAGGTGAACGCCGACCTTCTGAACGAACATTTCGCGCGCTATGCCTTCGCGGCAAGGCTGTGCCGGCGCAAGCGCGTGCTGGATGCGGGCTGCGGCGCCGGCTATGGGGCGGCCGAACTCGCGCGTTACGCGTCGCAGGTGACCGGTGTCGACAATGCGAACGACGCCATTGTCTTTGCCACGGAGCGCTATTCGTTGCCCAACCTGACCTTTCAACAGGCCGACTGCACCGCGCTGCCGTTTGCCGATCGCGCGTTCGACCTGGTGACGGCATTCGAGGTGATCGAGCACCTGGAAGATTGGCGCGGATTCCTGGGCGAAGCGCGGCGGGTGCTCGCGCAGGATGGGCAACTGATCGTCTCCACGCCCAACCGCTTGTACTACGCCGAGTCGCGGAAGGAGACGGGGCCGAATCCGTTTCACGTCCACGAGTTCGAGTTCGACGAGTTCCGCGGCGCGCTGGAGGAAGTGTTCCCCCACGTGATGCTGTTCGTCGAGAACCATTCCGAGGGCGTGGTGTTCCAGCCGGCCTGCGCCGATTCCGGACGGGCGGCGGATGTGCGCGTGGAGGGGGCCGCCGCGCCGGCGGATTCCCATTTCTTCGTCGCGGTGTGCGCGGGACGGCCGCAGACCGGCGCGCCGACCTTCGTATACGTGCCGAGCACCGCCAACATCCTGCGCGAACGCGAGCAGCACATCGGGAAGCTGGAAGAAGAGCTCGCCACCAAGGATGTCTGGCTGGAGAAGGCCAAGGGCGATCTGGCCGCTCTGAATGACGAGCATCAGGAGCTGCTCGCCATGTTCCGGCAGCAGCAGGAAGACCTGGAAGCGCGCAACCAATGGGCCGCGCGATTGAACGAAGAGCTGTCGCAAGCCGGCGCGCGTGTAGAACAACTGCAGACGGAGCTGGCGGCGGAACAGGCGGCCGGGCGGGAGGTGGCCGCCGGCTATGAACAGCAGATCGCGCAGCTCGATGCCGAAAACCGCGCCAAAACGCAGTGGGCCCTCGAGACCGAACGGCGGCTGACCGCGGAAGTCGAGGAGCGGACCCAGGAGCTGGTACGCTCGGTCGAACTGTTGCACCAGACCGAAGCCGAACTGGACCAGCGCACGGCGTGGGCCAAGGCGCTTGAAGAGCAAGTCAACCAGCTTGACGCACAGGTGGCGGCGGTCCGCGCGTCGCGGTGGTTCCAACTCGGACGCAGGATGGGCCTCGGCCCGGACATTCGGCAGGAAGGCGTGTAGACACGACGGATGGCGTTGCTGATTCGGGTTCTCCGCTCGCTGCCGGGACTTGTCGTCTCCCCTTTCGTGGCCGCGATTTCGTACTTCTCGCTCATCCTGACAGACCTTGTGTGGAAGGTGGCGGGGAGCCGCCGGCCACCCTCCGGCGCGCGGCCCTCCACGAAAAGCGTCAGCATCGTGATCCCCAACTGGAATGGACGCGATCTGCTGGAGAAGTATTTGCCGTCGGTGGTAGCGGCTGCGGAAAAGCACAACGCCGCCAATGAGGTGATCGTCGTCGACGATTGCTCGTCGGACGGCAGCCGGCAGTTCCTGGCGGAGCGCTTTCCTTCCGTGCGCGTGGTTGCGCTTGACCGGCACCTGGGCTTTGGCGGCGGATCGAACGCCGGCTTCCACGCGGCGCGGCACGACATCGTGGTTCTGTTGAACAGCGACATGCGGGTCGAACCGGGTTTTCTGGCCCCCCTTGTCGAGGGTTTCGTCGACGAGACGGTGTTTGCCGTCTCGTGCCAGATCTTCTTCAGCGATCCGAAGAAGGTGCGCGAGGAGACAGGACTGACCCAAGGCTGGTGGGAAGACGGCAGCCTGCGGGTACGGCACCGCATCGACCCGGCGATCGAGCAGCGGTATCCGTGCTTTTACGGCGGCGGGGGCTCGTGCGCGTTCGACCGGGGCAAATTTCTCGACCTGGGCGGCTTCGATCCTCTCCTCGAACCCTTCTACCTCGAAGACACGGATCTCGGCTACATGGCGTGGAAGCGGGGCTGGAAGGTTTTCTACGAGCCGCGCAGCGTGGTGTATCACGAGCACCGGGGCACCATCGGCAAGCGCTTCAGCGACGCGTACATCCAATCCGTGCTGAAGAAGAACTTCCTGTTGTTCTGCTGGAAGAACATCCACGAGGTTCCGAGGCTCGGGTCGCATTTTCTGTACAGCTACGCGTCGGCCGTGGTGAGCGTGCTCTTCGGCGAGGAGCCGACCCGCGCGAGCCTGGGCGGCTGGATGCGGGCGTTTACGCAACTGCCCGCCGCGGTACGTGCCCGCTGGCGTGCCCGCTCGCTGGCGGTGGTGGACGACACCGAGGCCTTCCGGCGGCCGCTCGGCGGCTGGTTCCAGGACCGCTTCGGGACGATGACGCCGGAGCCCGAACGGCTGCGGGTGCTGTTTGTCTCGCCCTATCCGATCAATCCGCCGGTGCACGGCGGCGGCGTGTTTATGTACCAGACGCTGCGCCAACTGGCGAAGCTCGCCGACGTCCACGTGCTGGCGCTGCTCGACCACCCCGATCAGATTCCGGCCCATCAGGAGCTGGCGGAGTTCTGCGCGTCGGCCGGGCACATTGTACGGATGGAAGGGCGGGTGAAGACGTTCGGCTCCATGACGCCGCACGCGGTGCGGGAGTTCGATAATGACGATCTGGCATGGCTGATTCACCGCGAGATCCACCTTCGCGGGATCGATGTCGTTCAACTCGAGTACACGCCGCTTGGCCAATACGGCTTCCCGTTCCGGCGCATCGCGTCGATCCTGTTCGAGCACGATATTTACTTCCAGTCGATCGCGCGCGGGCTCGAGCACATGCACGGGGCCCTGGACAGGATGATGGCGCGTTACGAATACGTGCGGGCGCTGCGCTATGAACTCGGAATGCTGCCGCGCTGCGACCGCGTCCAGACCTGCACGCGGGAGAATCACCGGTTTCTTCTCTCGTTTCTGCCGCAGCTCGAAGGGCGCATCGACGACAATCTGCGCGCCGGCATCGATACCCGGCGCTACGACTTCGAGCGGGCACGCACCGTGCGGCGCGAACCGGACACGCTGCTGTTTCTCGGCAGCTTCCGGCACACCCCAAACCAAGTGGCGCTCGACTGGTTTGTGTGGCAGGTGCTGCCGCACGTGTTGAAGCGGCGGCCCAACGCGCGCCTGGTGGTGGTGGGCCCGGATCAGCCGCCGGCCCACGCCTACGCCGATTTCGGCCCGGCCGTGGAGCTGGCCGGCTACGTAGAGGACGTCCGCACGGCGCTCGATCGCTATGCCCTGTTCGTGTGCCCGATCCTCAGCGGCTCGGGCGTGCGGGTGAAGTTGCTGGAAGCGTTCTCGGCGGGCATTCCGGTGGTCTCGACACGCATCGGCGCCGAAGGCCTGGCGCGCAACGACGGCGAGTTCTGCCGCCTTTCCGATGACCCGCGCGAGTTCGCCGAGCGGGTGCTGGAGTTGCTCGACGACCCGCGCGTGGCTTCGGAAATGGCGGCTCGCGCGCGGCAGGAAGTCGTGACCCATTGGGACATGGCGGTGCTGACGCGCCGGCTGGTGGAGAGTTACCGCGAGGCGGTGCGGCAGAAGCGTGAATCCGCATAGGCCGTGGTCAAGCGCTGCCCGCTGAGATGGTAGAGCCTGCTTTCCCCTCGAGCAAAACCTTGCAGAACGAAGCCAATTTGCTCGGAAGTGATTGATTTCCCGAGGTAGGGATTGGGTTTGCCGACGGGTTCGATTGGCTTTGAGGGGCTTTGCTTCGCCGCCGGGAAGTCGACTTTTCTGGCGGTTGCACCGAGGGCCCGGCGGACCCAATGCACCGGGAAGCAGGCCGGGTTTTGATTCCTGGGGACCCGTTGCGTACATCCTTTGGGATTGATCCGAAGACGATCGTCGCCATGTCCAGCCAAAGGATACCGCCGTGTCAAGGGGAGCCAACTTTCGAAACCGGCAACTCTATGGATTCAGGGTACTTAGAAAATAACAATCCTCGTCACACGGCACTGAGGGTCCGTCACCGGGACGGATGAAAAAGGTTGCGCGACTATCGCCTTGGGCCTTGCCGGGCTTCGCCCAGTGGGCCGGCCAGGGGGCCGGCCCGCGGGCCGGGGGGACCGCCCCACGTTTCGCGCGAGACCCGATGCTTTCTGTGGAACGTGTTGACTTGATTGGTGCTTACCAGGCTGTTCCTCGAAGGAATCTGCGGGCGGCTCCTCGAATAGACCCGATTTCTTCCTGTCGAAACCAGAAGTTTCCCCCAGACGCGACGCTCAGCGAATCGCCACCCATCGGACAGGGAAGCATGAATCCCCCTACACCGCTTCAGCGCAGGTGGATGTCCCATCTTCCTTTTCTGTCTTCACGTGAGCGCGGGGGCCCAAGGAGTTTCCTTCCGAGGTGAGGGGCCAGCGGGGAGAAGGGGTAGTCCTCCAACTTGAAAACAGGGACAGGGCAACCGTTGTGGGTGTCGTCACTCGTGTGCAAGTGGTTGATTGAATTCCAGTGTCGTTGATGGAAACCGGGAAACGCGTTGGACGGCCCCGGTCCTCCCCCGTCCTCCCCTGCGCCGGTGAAGGCGATTTGATCTGGCGCTTGGACTCGCGAATCGGGTTAGTCCTACACGAATTGAAAGCCGAACAGCCGTGCGCCTCGCATACGAATCCTCATACAAACGGGCGTTTCCTGCAGCCGCGTCAATTCGGGACCGTTAGTCCAGTTCACCGTGAAGGCCACCGAGTTGCTGACGATACGCTTGCAATTGCGCAACTCGTAACCGGCGAGGGGAACTCCGACGGCGGATTGCATCTCGACCTGCGCGTCCCCCATCGCCGACGTGTCGATGTTGAGTTGCAGCCGCCCGCCCTGGAACCGAAGTGGAGGCGTGACCAGCTCGCCGCCATCGTAGGACGCCACCGCCGCAACAAATCCGTCCAGCCGCTGCACGGCCAGCAGCAGAGCACTCTCCTTCGGCGGCAAGGTGTTGTGTTCGGAACCATATCCCGCGTAATACTGATACAATTCGTTCCCGCGGCGCAGCATGCCCAGACCCAAATACAGCATCTGGCTGTCAACCTCTCCGTCTAAACCGAGACCCAGATACGGCGAGCGGTCGAGCCGGTCCCAGGCGATGCCGTCGCGGCTCACGGCCAGATGCACGTCCAACGGACCCGCCATCGGGACCTTCTCCGATCCTGGCGAGGCTGTGTGGCGGAACATCGAAGGAAACGCCAGATAGACATCGTCCGCGTAAGAATACTCGACGACGTTCGGGGTGTAGACGTCGGAATGGGGATCATCGCGTTCATCGGTGGCCAGCACGGTCGGCAACTCGGTGCTGATGGCCGGCGGCCACGCAGCGCCCCAGGGAAATCGCCCCCACAAATAGTTGGGCTTGGCGGAGGCGGTGTAAGGCCACTCCTTGAAAAGATCCTCTTTCGAGATCTCGCATCGGGCGACCGAACGTTGCGGATTCCAGCTCCGCAGATAGGCGACGTATTTGTTGATCCGCCGGTCCCAGAAGAGGTTGTTCTGAGTATCCGGCATGAACGGCAGAACGGAGTACTCCTGCTCCCAATGGATGCCGTCCGGTGAGGTAATCAGCACCAGCGTGCCTCTGCTGTGCGTCCCGAGGATGCTCTTGCGGTTTCCGCCAGCCGCAGCCAGCGCCTTGAAGCGCTGCCTCGGAGAAGCGGCCGGGTCCAGGTATACCGCGCCTTCCACCGATCCCTGGAGCACGAGATTGTTGTCCTTGGATCCCTCGAACTCGATGACTCCCAGTGACGGCCGTGTCCACTCGACGCCATCCCGCGACGTCACGTAGGCGTGGAAACTCCGCCCTTTGGAGGCGGTCGAGTTGTACCACATCTTGTATGTCCCGCCGTCGTCGGCCACGGAGTGATACCCGAAGGCGCCTTTTTCCCAGGGCCGTTCCCCGCGCAGGACCACTCCGGCCTTCCGCGGCGGCTGCACCGCGAGCCGAATGCCGCGCGAGCCGGCGATGAATCGGCGGTCAATGAAGAGCTGCTTGCGGCCTCCTACATCGATCGCGCTGGCGCTGTTGCCCGCGGCCATCAAACCGGCGGCCGGTAGCTGGACGAAATGTCTTCGGTTCATTGTCTTTGGATGAAATGTCTTCGGTTCATTGTCAGAAGATAAGCCGGAAGCCCAATTGCACCGCGCGCGGAACGTTGGCGGTGGTGGACGAGCCGAATCCAGGATTTACCGGCTCCAGGATCGCGTTGAGATTGAACCGCTGGTTGAGCGCGTTGTATGCCTCGGCGCGGAATTGAAGCGTGAACCGCTCGGTGATGGTGGTGTTCTTGAGCAGCGAAAAGTCAAGGTTGGTTTCCGTCGGCAGCCTGACCCCGCTGAGACGCGTGGGAAAGACGCGCCGATTGGCGGCTAGCTGCCGCGCCGGAACCCGTTCGAAGCCGGCGTCGGGATTGAACATTCGCGCGGGTGTCTGCCGGTCAACTTCGATGTCCTTGATGTTGCCCCTGAACAGAACATTTGGCCAAACCAACGGTTGGCCCACTTGCAGGATGGGAATGGCCTGAATCTGCCATCCGCCAATGAGGCGATCGGCCAGCGCCCCGCCACCACCGCCCCAGCGCCTGCCCTTGCCGAATGGTAACTCGTAAAGAACCAGCATCCGCCAGAGATGAGTGCGGTCCGCATCGGCCACTACGCGTTCCGGCAACGGATCAGCGGGATTCAGGTAGCTCAGGGCGTCGATTGTTTTGGCGTACGTGTAGTTCGTCTGAAGGGTGAGGCCGCCGGCCAGCCGCCGCTCGAACTCCACTTGGAGGGCATGATAGCTCGACCCGCCCTGGGAAGTCGGCACCGTCACTGACGCGAATTGCGGGAAGGGCCGCAATAGTTCGCTTTTGGCGATGACCCGGCTGTTGCCGATCCCGCCGCTGACGCCCGAAACCCCGAAGAATGGATTGGACACCAGAGCGCTCAGGTTGTCGATCACCTGTTGGTCGCGCTCCGGCGAGTTGCTCAGCCAGCGATTGTCGAGCGCGCCATGATTTCGTGGGACCGGCATCCGAACGGTGCGATTGCCGACGTAGCGCGCTTCCAGCCGATGCGCGCTTCCCAGGCGGCGCTGGACGGAGAACTGCCAGCGCTGATTCATGGCATTGGGGTTGCGCCGCGGTGCCGGCACTGAGATCCCTTGGCCGAGGTTGGTCGCCAGGCCGAGCGCCGTGCCCGTCCCCTTGTCCAGCCCGCCTGGGAACAGGTTGGCCAGCGCCCGGTTGAATGTCAGGCCGCCATCGTTGGTGGCGAACGAAAAGGTATTGACATCAAAACCAGGCACACCTCCTTCGTTGGCGATGAATCTCTGTCC
The DNA here is from genome assembly GCA_046160045.1 of Bryobacteraceae bacterium. Taxonomy (GTDB): domain Bacteria; phylum Acidobacteriota; class Terriglobia; order Bryobacterales; family Bryobacteraceae; genus CAZGUX01. The sequence goes on along the minus strand of JBJXGR010000299.1, from coordinate 6,885 downwards.
GTTAGGGATGAAGAAGATCCCATACCCCGTGCGGATGACGGTCTCCCGGTTCACCTGGTAGGCGACGCCGATGCGTGGCGCGAAGTTCCGGTTGCTGGCCTCATAGATCGTTCTTGGCGCGCTGTTGACGCCGGCGAACCGGATGCCGCCTTTCACCTGAAACTGCGCGACCGCCAACTCCGGAATTGGATCACGCGCGTAGTTGGCCCGCGCCTGCTCCGCGATCGGGCTGTCCACGCCGCCGTCAAACTCGGCCAGTGCCTGGTTGAAGCGTTCGGTCGCGGGCCCTTCCCGCTCATAGCGCAGCCCCATGCTTAAGGTCAGCCGCGGCGTGATCTTCCATTCGTCTTGCAGATAGAAGCTCTGATAGGTGGCGAGGTTAGCCGGCTTGACGGGCTGGTTGAGGGTGGCCTGGCTGAACCGTCCGAACAGAAAGTCCGCGAAAGCCGCGGCATGCGGAGGGGCTTCGGAATTGTCGAAGGGGCCGATGGTATACCGCGGCGCGAACGCAAGGGTCAACTGATCTTCGCGGCCGCGGTTGTCAAAATACCAGCGGATGTCGGCGCCGAAGCGCACACTGTGGCTGCCGATCACCCGTGTGAAATGCACCGCGCCGGTGCGGATCTCCGACATCTGCCGCGAGCCGGGACTCTGACCAAAGGTGGCTCCCCCCGAGAGATAGCCCGTGACGTTGACCCGAGGGATCCCGATCCGGGTCGTATTGATCAGGCGCGACAGCGAATCCATGCCCAGGCTCCCGTAGTCGATGCCCAACCCGATCGGGTCCGTGTCCCAGTGAAAGCGTGTCAGGGCGGCGCGGAAGTCGGCGATAAAGGCCGGCGAGATAGTCCAGACGTCGGTCACGGCGAAGTCCCGGTTCCGCCCGGTGAAGGTGAGGTTGCTGATGTCGGTGCGGCCGAACTGGCTGTTGAACGGGATGCCGGTTTTGGAAATCACCATGCGGCCAAAGAGCTTGTGTGAAACGCCGAGGTTGTGGTCGATCCGGACGAGTGAGGTCCACATATCGCGCGGCAGGTTGCTGCCGTTATAGGTGAAGTTGTTCTGCCCGTCGGCCGTTCCCGCCGTATTGGGGGCCAGCCAGAGCCGGTTGAACGCCTGCGCCGCGGGGTCGAGGCGGTTGGAAGGAATGCGATTGCCCGGCAAGGGATCGCGCTGGATGCGCCCGTTCGGCGCGGCCCTGGCCGTTGACGGGTCGTAAAGCTGATAGCGGGCGCCCAACGCCAGCAGGTCGGAGAAGTCGCCGTTGAGATGCGCCGGCCGCGGCACGCTCATCACTGACGGCGGGTTGGGCGAGAACGAGCTCCAGGACTCCCACCCGTAATAGAAGAACGTCCGGTCCTTTCCCTTGTACAAACCGGGAATCGTCGCTGGCCCGCCACCGTGAAAGCCCCAACGCCGGAACGTGAAATCCGGTCGGGGAGTGCCGCCGCGGTTGGCCTGCCAGGAGTTCGCGTTCCAGCCCGGGTCGCGAATGAATCCGTAGGCCGCTCCGCGGTACTGGTTGCCGCCCGACTTGAGCACCATGTCCACCGTTGCGCCGCCCGTGTGGCCAATGCTGGCATCGAAGGTTGCCGTCTGCACCCGCACTTCCTGGACCACCTCCGTGCTGGGCAGAACGGAGGCTCCCCCGCCGGCGGGTCCATTGCCGCGCTGCGTGTTTGGAGTGCCGTCCAGGGTGTACTCATTGGTGCCAGCCGGTGAGCCGTTGAATCGAGTCGTGCCTTGGAGCGAGCGCTGAAGCGGCTGCATGTCCATGCCGGCGCCCTGCCTCGCCATGTCCGCGCCCGGCGCCAGGAGCAGGAAGATGTGAGCGTTGCCCTGCCCGATCGGCAACTCTGTGATCTTCCGTTGATCGACCACGGTGTTGACGTCGGCGCTTACTGTGTCCAGGATCTGCGTTTCGGAATTCACCGTGACCGATTCCTTGACCTCGCCCACTTGCACTACCAGGTTGATTTCGATGTGTTTCCCCCCCGTCACGGGGATGCTGTCCACGATTGCCGTCTTAAAACCGGGTCGCGACGCTTCGACGCGGTATGCTCCGGGCAGCAGGCCAGGGACTTCGTAAATGCCGTCGGTGTTGGTCTCGGTCTCACGCGCCACGTTGGTGTCGGTCCGAACGACCTTGACAGCAACGCCTGGCATTGCGGCACCCGAAGAATCAGTCACTCGCCCAAGAATGATGGCACGATGCCCCTGGGCGAACATAGCTGGCACGCAAGCCAGAGTCAGAACCGTGAAAACGATGGGCGTGTGCATGGTTTGTTCCTCTCCCGCGAAGCGATTCTACTTTCCTGGGGGGGGGCTGTCAACTGACGCCCGGGGACACTGACGCCCGGGGACGTGTCGCCCGGGGACTTCCAACGCGTTTCCACCTTTTCTCAGCCCGGAGCAGCAGCCGGTACGGGCCGCCTGCTGAATGACACTCCAGTTGCCACGCTCGACGCCGCCTCCCGCGGGTTCACCGCCAAACTCGGCCTCACAACTCAGGACCTGGACGATCTCGACCCGGCTCCCGACAAGGAGAAATAACTCCCGTGTTTCCCTTCAGTCACATCCTGGTAGGGCGGGCGCCCTCGCCCGCCGCCGGCCCCCCGGCCGGCGCTTTGTGGAGCCGCGGCCAAGCTAGGTCCAGTGGATCCGCTGCCTCGCCCATCGGAGCCGTTCTACCTGTGACCCCTTCATCGCGGAACCGTGTTCCCCTCCCGTTCCGGGATCGGCTTTCTGCTCTCCTTTGTCCCGGAGATCGGCCAAAGATACCGCCGTGTCAAGGGGAGCCAACTTTCGAAACCGGCAACTCTATGGATTCAAGCTACTTAGAAAATAACGGCCCTCGTCACACGGCCCTGAGGGTCCGTCACCGGGACGGATGAAAAAGGTTGCGCGACTATCGCCTTGGGCCTTGCCGGGCTTCGCCCGGTGGGCCGGCCAGGGGGCCGGCCCGCGGTCCGGGGGGACCGCCCCACGTTTCGCGCCAGACCCGGTGCTTCGTGTGGAACGTGTTGTTGAAAATGAGTTGGTTCCCGGTCTTCCTTTGCGCGCGAAAGCCCGTGGCGGCCATCCAGAGACTCCGGCACGCTCTCAGAATGGAGTATTTCAAGAACCCCCGGCATCAGCGGAGCTGGTTTGAGGTGTACTCGAATCGTCCGGGAGACCAAACTGGAAATCCCAGCTAAAGGCGCATTTGATCATCGGATGGTTGGGATCATTCCATGGGTGCGAGTTATATCATGGAACTATCATGGAACCCCCAACTCAGGGATACGTGGGATCGAGCCTTACCAGGCTCGCGTTCGCAGTTTTCGCAATCAGTTTTCTGCCCGGCTTGACATGGGGTCAAACCAGCCGCGGCACAATGACCGGAATCATCACCGACGCCCAAACTGCGTCCGTCGTCGGCGCACCGGTCACTATCACTAACGAACAGACCAACGTGGCGCGGTCCACCGTGACGAACGAGGCAGGTTTGTACCGCTTCGACGCGGTTGATCCTGGCAGCTATTCGCTGACGGTGAAGTCCGAAGGTTTCCAGACATACACGAAGCGGCAGATCCCTGTTGCAGCGGCGCAGACCGTTTCCACCGACGTGAGCCTTGAAATCGGCAGCACGCAGCAGACCATCGAGATCGTGGCGCAAACCGAGAGCGTACTTCAATACGAGGCGCCCGGGCGCGGCGGGACCGTCGGCACGCGGGAAGCCGTCAACCTGCCGCTGGCAAATCGCGCCGTCACGCAACTCGCTCTGACAATGCCAGGCGTCGTTACATCGCGGTTCGGGCGCGGTAGCGGCGGATTGTTCAACCGATTCGTGGCCAACGGCGCGCGCGAGCGGTCCAACAACTTCATGATCGACGGTGCCGACAACAACGACATCTCCGTCGCGGGCGAGGGATTGCAAATCCGCAATCCGGACTCGGTGACCCAGGTGAGCGTCCAAACATCCAACTTCGATTCCGAGTTCGGCCGCGCCGGCGGCGCCGTTGTAAACGTCATCAGCAAGAGCGGAACAAACCAGTTCCACGGGTCGGCGCTTTATGTGCTGGATTCCACTTACGACGACGCCATCACCAACACCCAGTCGCTCAGCAGTTCCATTCAAGAACGGGGCCGTCCGCCCTTCGGCATCGAACAATGGTGGGGCGGAACGCTCGGCGGTCCCATCAAAAAGAACAACACGTTCTTCTTCGGCTCGTTCCAGCAGACACGGAACCGCCAGCAGGGCACCAGCCGCCTTGTGACACTCACCTCAAATGGGCGCGCGACGCTGAATTCGGTGTTCCCCAAGGGAAGCAACCCGCGAGTCGACCTGTACAACGACATCACCGGATCGATCAATGCAAACAGCCAGCCGTTCCTCGAGCAGTTGGGCGCGGGCCGCCCCGCCATCGAGTTCGGAACCGCCATAGCCCCCGTTTCCATTTCGCAGACCGTCTACGAAATTCTGGGCCGGGTGGACCATCGCATTAGCGACCGCGATCAGATTTCCGGGCGCTACATCTACAACGACGACAAGAACCCCGGCAACGCCCTGACCAACCAGTTCCCGGGATTTGAAACAAGCGTCGTGACGAAGAATCAAAGCGCTTCGATCGCGCACACGCACATCTTCTCGCCAACGTTCACTAACGAGCTCAGGCTGAACTATCTTCGTCTCAATCCGCTCTTCCCCAACGACGCGCCGCACCCGCTGGCGAGTGGAGCGGTTTTAGCGCCGCAGATTCAGTTCGAGACCAATACGTCGCAAACGCAGATCGGGCTCGACACACGCATTCCGCAGGGACGGTTCGGTAACAACTACTCGTTGCAGGATACGATGACGTTCATCAAGGGCACGCACAGCCTGCGCGGCGGATTCGACTTCCTGGTCCAACGGTCCAAACAGTTCGCACCGGCGGCGCAGCGGGGCTCGCTGGTTTACCGCTCCGGAGGCGGATTCGGCGCATTCGCCAACTTTGTAGACGATTTTGCCGGATCGGGCGGCGCGGTGGATAGGGATTTCGGCGATGCCGCTTACTACCCCGATATGAGACGCCTGTCCTTTTTCTTCCAGGACCGCTGGCGGGCGACATCCGACATCACCCTCACGCTCGGCGTCCGCTATGAATACTTCGGCACGCCGTTCAACTCGCTGGTGACGCCGGCTTGGACGGGCCTGTTCAACATCGATCCTGTGACCTTTGCTGGTCCGTTCTCAGCTCCCAATGAGGTCAAAAAAGACTTGAACAATTGGTCCCCCAGCGTCGGCTTCAATTGGTCGCCTTCGTTCACCGACGGGTTCATGGGGACGCTGTTCGGGAACAAGAAGACCGTGGTGCGTACCGGCTACCAGATTGGCTACGAATCGTTCTTCAACAACATCGCCTCGAACGCGCACGTGTCGACCCCGAACACGATTGCCACCAGCGTTCCCAGCGTTGTGTCGGCGGCGCAGCCTCGCGGACTGCCCAATGCGTTGGCGAGCGTGCCGGCGTCGGCCCGGGTGCCAAACGCGCTCGACTCACAGTCGCTCATGGCGGGTGACCTCGTAAACCCTTACATTCAGAGGTGGTCGTTCGGCATTCAGCGCGAGCTGCCATTCAACATCCTCTACGACCTCAGCTATGTCGGCTCCAAGGGAACCAGGCTCTTCATGAGTGAGGATTCGAACCCGTTGGTTCCGGCGAATCTGCGCACCGTCCCCTCGACCAATCCGCCGATTCCCGCGAACCGGCTTCAGGGGCGCATCGACAGCCTGCAAGGATCGCGCAACATCCGCACCAATGGCGGCAGTTCCAGCTTCCACTCAATGCAAATGAGCGCCCAAAAACGCTTCAGCCATGGCATGCAGTTCATGGCTTCCTACACCTTTGGCCGTTTCATCGACAACGGGAGCGACATTTTCTCCACGGCCAACCTGAACAACACCACTAACCAGGTGAAGCCCCCGGCCTTTGGCGGGCTGACGCTGGACCGCGGCCTCTCTTCGTTTCACCGAAAGCACCGCTTCGTCGTCAGCTATCTTTATGAGCTGCCGATGTTCAGAAACCAGGCCGGACTTGCGGGCCGCGTTCTCGGCGGCTGGCAGCTTAGCGGCTTGACCACCTTCGAGTCCGGCGTGCCGCTCAACGTTTTGAACGGCCAGGATGCGGACGGATTGGGAGGATCCACCGTCGATCGCCCGCTTGTGAATCCTGCTGGCAGAGCAGGCGTCCGCGCCCGGCCCGATGCAAGCAGTCCCACCGGCCACGTCACTGACGGCATCGTGAATGGCCGCCCCGCTTTCGTGCCCATCGATCCGGCACAAGCCCGCTACATCGGCCTATCAGCCCATACGGGGCCCAATCCGGCCGACGGCGGCAATGCCGGCCGCAACACGGAGTTCACGCCTGGCATCAACAACTTTGATTTCTCTTTGACCAAGAGCATCAAGGTTCGCGAAAAAGTGATGCTCCGCTTCCGCGCCGACGCGTTCAACGTGTTCAACCATCCGCAGTACGGCTTCCCGAGTATCAGCCCGTTCTCACCGGGACAGGGCACCATTTCGGCAAACGTCTTCGGCACTCCGGCCGGCAGATTTCTTGCGCCTGAGTTTGCCGACGGCGGCGGCCGGGTGATGCGGTACGAAATCCGGCTAATTTTCTAACAGCGGACCCTACGCGCGTTTCTGAGCCGCCATGCGTGAGCATGCGGTGCAAGACCTGATGCCCCATGCGGCGCTTCAGGCTCACCACCGCTCCCCCACGGTCGCAGCTCTGTTTGGCCGGGAGAACCGGGGCCGTCCAACGCGTTTCCCGCTTTCCGTCATCGATAGTTGAATCGAGTCAACCACTTGCATACGACGAACAACGCGGATGCTGGCGACCGTGTCCCTGGTTTCCAAGGCCC
>JBJXGR010000298.1:0-12812 GCA_046160045.1 Bryobacteraceae bacterium | reverse complement strand
ACCAGCACAAACGCCACGAACATCCCCATGAAGATCATGATGGCGGGCTCAATCAGGGAGAGCGCCGCGGCCATGCGGGTGTTGACGTCCTCTTCGTAGAACTCGGCCACCGACGTCAGCATGGTCGGCAGGGCGCCGGTCGACTCGCCGACCTCGATCATGTCGACCGCCAGCGGCGGAAAGATCTTCGTGGAGCTGAGAGAGGCAGAGAGAGGCTGTCCTTCCCGCACGAGTTTGCCGGCTTTGTCCAGGGCCCGGCGCAGGACCATGGTGCCCAGCGATTCGGCCGCCGTGTCGAGCCCCTGCACCAGCGGGATGCCGCCCGTCAACAACGTGCTGAGCACTCGCGAGAATTGGGCCACCTGGTATTTGGTCCAGATGTCACCGACCACGGGAAGCCGCATCAGCACACGGTCCCAGGCCTCCTTTCCGGCATCGGTCCGCAGCCACAGCCGGAGCATCACGACCGTGCCGAGAATCGCTGCCACGGCCAGGATGATATAGGCGCGCGCGGTCGTGCCCACGGCGATCAGGACCTGGGTCATGGCAGGCAACTCCGCCGACATGTTCTTGTACAGTTCGGCGAAGTTCGGCACCACGTAGGTAACCAGGAACACGATCAGCAGCAGCGTCAGCGAGATCAGGACCGAAGGGTACATCAGCGAAACCAGCACCTTCTTCCGGACCGACAGCGCCAGCTTCTGATAGGTGATGAACCGGTCGAGGACGTCCACGAGCGATCCGGCTTTTTCACCCGCCATCACGGTGGTGACGTAGATCTTCGGGAAGATGCCCTGCATCCGGAAAGCATCGGAAAGCTGGGTTCCGTTCTTCACCTCGTCGCGGACGGCCTTGATGTAGCGCACCAGGCTCGGGTCCGCCAGGCGATCGGCCAGCAGGTCCAGGGATTTCAGGATCGGCAAACCGGCGCGGATCAGGGTCACAAACTGCTGGTTGAAGATCAGAAAGCGTTCGACGTTGAGCTTCCTGGTCCCCCCGAACAGGCCGGTGCGCAGGGCCCCAGCCCGCGGCTTAACCCAATAGACCAGGTAGCCCTGAGCCGCATAGCGGTCCCGCAACTCCTGTTCATTGTTGGCGTTGAAGGTCTGCTGCAGTACCTGACCCCGGGGGTCGGCGTACTTCATCACCCATTCCGCCATGGCTTATTCGGTGGCCTCCACCAACTGTACGCCGGTGGGCGGCGTAAAGACGAACAGCTTCGCGTCGAGGGTGGGATTGATCTGTTCGCCATTGAACCTGAATTCCAGGGTGGAGTTGTCCTGGCCGTGGACGCGGACGAACAGGATCTGGTAGTCCCGATTCACCAGGAACTCGACGTGTGTGTACGGCAGGTCCTTCTTATTGGGAAAGGCGTTGATCCAGGTATTGTCGCCCTCGGCGCGGGATTCGAACTTCTCGAAATCCTGCTGGAAGTTCAGCCGGCCCAGTAGGAATGCCAGGGGCGCGTGCAGGTCTTCGGACTGCTTCATGGGACGCTTTTGGGCGCGGTCGTTCCCGGGCGAATACAAGTAGAAGTGCTTCCCATCGGACACGAACTGCTTTCCCTTGGGCGCCGTATAATCCCATCGCATCTTTCCGGGCTTCCGAAGGTGGAGGACGCCCGACTCGGCTTGGCGGGACCGCCCAGGCGCGGCGTAGGTCTCCTGGAACTGGATCGACAGGGAGTTGGCGCGGTTATACCGCTTCTCGACCCCGGTCAGGAGTTGGGATAGGTTGATCGGAGCCGCCGCCAGCGGCGCCAACACCAACACGGCAAGCAGAAGACGCCTCACGCTAAGGATTGACGTGGCACGGAGGTAGCGCGTTTAACCGAAAGTGGCGCCGGGCGACGTTCTTTGTCGCCCGGCGCGGTTTCATTGGGAAGCCCAGCGGCCCTACTGGACCGGCAGTAAAGACGGCTGGCTGAACACAAACTGATCGTTGACGACCGAGGCGACGGCAAACGGAATCGAGGTGCCGGCCGGAACGTTGGCCGGCACTTCGAAGGTCAGTTCGTAGACCCCGATCAGGTAGTTGGAAAGGGTGGGCACACCCGTATTTGGAACGCCTTCATTGTTGAGCCCGACCACCACGCCCCAAGGCGATCTGGCCGGCGAGGTTGCGGAAGCCGCCTGGTTGCTGGCCACCCGTGACCCGTCCGCCGTCACGGCCGCACCCATACCGGTGAGGAACACGCGGATCTGCTCCCCGCGGCGCGCCGGATTCTGGAGGCTGACGTAGCTGCCGTCCGCGCGAAGAGCGACCGCTCGCCGCCGGCCGTCCGACATCAGGGTTTCAAAGATGCCCGGCGATGCCGGCGTCACCGTCAGACCGGTCAGAGTCGACGAACCACTGCCCACGGTGACCGCGAGCGTTGCGCCGCCCACCGCCAAGTCCGTGGGAACCTGGACAACCACAAACTCCTGGTCCTGCCCCAGGTTGCAGACAGAGTAGATGGGCGCGGCGGTTCCATTAAAGGTGGCCTGGACCTGCGCGACCTGGAACGAGAACGGTCCCAGGAATTGGAAGGCCGTCACACAGCCCTGAAGTCCAGGGGCGAGTCCGCTGGCATTGATCTGCAGCAACCCGCCGGGGGTAACTCCGCCGCGCTGGCCGCCGGCTGCGCTCACGAGTCCGTTGAGCGAGAGCGAGGGACCGGGCAGGCGGCTGCGGAGCGTGAACTGCGTGCTGAGATTGCTGACGGAGGCCGTGATGACGATCGGCCCGGCGTTGGGGCCCGCCGTCGCATTGACGGTGGCGACGCCCTGTGCATTGGTGGTTGCCGTTGCGGAACTCAGTGTCGCGCTGCCGCTCGAGACCGCGAAGGCTACCTGAATTCCGGGAACAGGGCCGGTTGTGCTGTTCACGGTGACGCTCAGGGCTGTGGGGAACGCTGTATTGATCACTACTTCCTGGTTGTCGCCGGCGTTCTTGACGATGCCGGTCAACGTCAGGTTGACCGTGAACGTGTAAAGGGCCTGGATGGTCCCCGCCGTATTCCGCAGGCGTATCTGGAAGGTGCCCGGGGAAACGCCGGCCGTGACCCGCGCCGAGACGCGCCCGTTGGCATCGGACGTGTTCGTCAGGTTCGAAAGCGATGCGGTGCCGGAGGTAACGACCTCCCAAACGACAGTGGCATTCGGGATCGGGTTGCCGGAGGCGTCTTCCGCTACCGCAACCAGCGGCGCGGGCAGGGACTGGTTTCCATTGACGCTTTGGTTGTTGCCGTTCGTGATCCGGAAAGCGGCCAGCGGACCCACGTCCACTCTGAATATCTTGTCGTTGAAGACGCTTCCTGGGAACTCGGTGTTGCCCCCCACTAGAATCGTGAACAGCCCCGGGCCCAGCTTTCCGCCAAACAGGAGCGTACACTGCCCGATGCCGGAGGAATCCGTATAGACCGTGCCCCCTTGACATCGGATAGTGTTCGACGAGCCGGTCTGTTCCGAGACCTCCACCGAGATTCCCGGGACTGGACCGGGCGTCCCTCCGCGAGTGGCCTGAACCAGGACGCGAACCGGGACCGTCCCGGTCGTACCCGCGCCCCCGCTGACCGGGAACTGGTCGAGACCCGGTGACAGTAGGGTGATGTCCACGTTCAAGGCACCGCTGGCCGTATCCTGGTTTATCGTCGTCACCGTGAAGTTCGTGTTAATGGATGGGTTCACGGTCACGGAAGCGTTGACCGTGGTCTGGATAAAGGACAGTGTGCTCAGAACGTTCGCGCCAACAAAGGTACTGGCGGTCCGGCCAATCGCATCGGTGAACGTGATGCTGTTGGTGACCGAGCCCAGTCCAGGCGCGACCACCTGCCAATGGATCTCGATGCCTTGAGCCGGCGCCCCCGCCGCCGTTTTCAGCTCGATGATGAGGGGCTTTGTGATGAAGTTCGGCCGGACAAGTTGCCCTTGTCCGGACACGATCGTCAGGGTCTGGGCGGACGAAATCGCCGCGGAAAGGCCGAGTTGACACACGGCGAGAAGCAGGAGTTTCTTGGGGGATATCATTCGAACCTCGGAATCTGGGAAATGCGCATAGACCGCTCAGGAGGCGCCGTTACGGGGGAGACCCGCAGTATAGCATCAATGGGGGGAACGTTGAAGACCGCGAGACGCGGACGCCGCACACTCATAAAGACCGGGCGCGGCGGGCGAATCGCTACAGGCATTCCAAAAACATTATAGGTCAAAAATGTTTTCCGTGTTCTTCCGTTTCACTTGCCCTCCGCTCGGGAGTGCCTCTCGAGTTTGGCCTTTTTCTCACCCGTGTGGGGCGGCCATTCAGGCTGCGGCGCGCTTTAGCGCGCCCTTTTAGTTTTGCCTTTTTGGGGCTTTTGCGAGCGGTGCCCGGTGCGCTCGAATAGGTTGATGTGAGGCGGTCCGTCTGGACCCCTTGAGACGACTCAGCCGCCCGGTGCCTGGCACCGCGAAGGTGTGCCGAAATGAACAGCCGCGCCCTTGAGACGACTCAGCCGCCCGGTGCCTGGCACCGCGAAAGTGTGCCGAAATGAACAGCCGCGCCCTTTGCGACGACTCAGCCGCTCGGTGCCTGGCACCGCGAAAGTGTGCCGGAAATGAACAGCCGCGCCCTTGCGACGACTCAGCCGCTCGGTGCCTGGCACCATGAAAGTGTGCCGGAATGAACCAATGGCGGACCTGGCATATCCGGCTGGGCGATGCCTGGCACCACCAGGGCGAGCCTTGACTTGCCCTGTCTTTAGCCCGCAGGGTCGAGACCTGTTTCGACCAAGCGCGCTTTACCGCCCCTGGTGAACCTTAGTTCCCCCTCTATGAACCTATGGTGCCCGACTAGTTTCGCGCCGCCGCCCGACACTACGAACCCTTCGCCTTCGAGATCGCGGCCCACACCCCATTTACCGCCCGCAGATAGTCGTCCGGCGTCATCACGATCTGCATCCCCCGCGTTCCCGCCGAAATCGAAATCATCTCGAACAACTGCGCCGTCTCGTCCACGTAGACAGGATAGTCCTTCTTGCAGGCCAGCGCCGTCACCCCGCCTCGGACGTAGCCCGTCAGCGTTTGTACGTCCTTCAACGGAACAGTATCGGTCTTGCGGTCTCCGGAGGCTTGCGCCAGAGCCTTCAGATCCAGTTGCTCGTTGCCGGGAATGACGGCCAGGCAAACGCCATTCCGGTCCCCTTGGGCGACCAGTGTTTTGAACACCTGCTCAGCGGGCATGCCGATCTTCGCGGCGACAGTCTCCGCACTCAGATCCTCGGGGTCGACCTCGTATTCGCGAAGTTCGTAGCGGATGTTCAGCCGGTCGAGCACGCGAACCGCATTGGTCTTCGTCATGATTCCGAGTCGCGCGTTCCGGGTGCGCCTACTCCAGGTGTTCCAGGTCCATCAAGTCCTTCACGCGTGCACACGCTCGCTTGTTGGTCCGTAGATCCTCCAAACTGATCAGGTTGACGAGCACGCCGTCGAGGTCGTCAACCCGTCGCCGGGCGAAGCATTGGCTGAACTCGCAACCGCTGATGGAGGTCAGGATCTCGATCCGCAGGGGAGGGACACCCATCCGGACAACGCTGTCTGGATTCGTGAACAGCTCCGGCTTGGCCTGGCTGAAACCGAATTGACTTAGGCTCGACGCTACCCTGAGGGCGTTCTCGGGAGTGCTACTCACCCATAGGTCCATATCCCCAGTCGTCCGGGGATAGCGGTAGTAGTTCACCGCGTAGCCGCCGATCAACAGGTATTCAACGCCGTTCGAGTTGAGCAACCTCAAGAACTCTTTGAAGTCTTGCGGTAGCTGGATCGTACCCATAAGCAATCTGCCGCATGATCTCGAGAGCTTCCAGCCGCTCGGCCGGCGTTCTGGATCGCCAGTATTCCCGATCGTCGGTCAACTCTGAAAGAGAACATACCTCGAAGACGGTTCGGTCCACTTTCAACGAGTCGAGATCGCTCATGTCCTCCATCTTACGTGAGAATCTCCTCCAGCCTCCGCAGGTTCGGCGGCTCTCCCATCACAATCAAATAGTCGCTGGCCCCAATGAGGGCCTCCGCCGGCGGATTGAACTGCATCTCTCCGCTCGCCTTCCGAATCGCCAGCACGATCACCCCGAAGTCCCGCCTCAATTGCATTTGCTGGATGGTCTGCGAAACGAACGCACTCGAATCCGCCACCCGCACCTGCTCGATCGCCACGTTCATCCCCAGGCTCGCGAAGTCCAGGAACTGCTGCACGTGCGGACGCACCATTCCCTGCGCCAGCCGATGCCCCGCCGACGTGTACGGCGCAAACACCAGGTTCGCCCCCGCCAGCCGCAGCTTTTGTTCGGCCTCTTCCTCCGACACCCGCGCCGCCAGAAACAGCTTCGGGTTCAGATTCCGCGCCGAGAGCACGACGAAGAGGTTATCCGCGTCCGTCGACAGGGCCGTCACCAGGCCCCGCGCCCGATCGACGTGCACGTCGCGCAGCGTCTGGTCCCTGGTCGAGTCCGCGACTACCGCCAGCATGCCCGAAAGTATGGCGCGCTCCACCCGTTCGTCTTCCTTGTCCACAACGACGAACGGCACGCCCGTGCGCTGCAATTCCAGCGCGGCGCCGCGCCCCACGCGGCCGAACCCGCAGACGATGAAATGGTCCTCTAGCTTGTCGATCATACGTTTGGTGCGCCGCTGCCCGAAGAACTCGCCCAATTCCAGTTCGATCACCGTCTGGGCCATCGCTCCAATCGCCAGAAACACAATCGTCACGCCTAGCAGGATCAGCACCGAATTGAAGATCCGCCCCACATGGCTCAGGGGGTGGATCTCGGCGTACCCGATCGTCGTCACCGTGATTATGGCCATGTAGAACGCATCGAACGGGGGGTAGTTCTCCAGCAGGATGAATCCCGCTGTCCCAAAGGCCAAAGTAGCCCCGATCGCGAGGATCATTGCCCCGATCCGGCGCTTGATGCGGTTCAGGCTGCGAAAGCTGTTCTGAAACAATGGAGTAGCGACGATCCCAGTATAATGGGAGTTCCTGCCCGGAATGGTCCTCTCCTCGAGCGCCTATTTCATCTTTCTGGCGGCCGCGTTCTTCCTCTACTGGCCGCTGTCACGAGTCCGCGCGCTCGGACTGGCCGTCTTGCTGTTCGCCAATTACTTCTTCTATGCCAAATGGGACCTGTTCTATCTCGGTCTGATCCCTGCTGCCTCCACCTGCGATTACCTGGTCGGCCTGGCTCTCGGCCGCGCTCAACGCCCCTGGCTCCGCCGCGTGCTCGTGTCGATCAGCGTTCTGGTCAACCTGGGCATCTTGACGTCGTTCAAGTACATGCCCTTTCTGCTCGACAACTATACGCGAGCCACCGGGCAGCCCGCCCCCGCCTGGCATTGGACCTTTCCCCTCGGCATTTCCTTCTATTGCTTCCAGTCCCTCACATACACGATCGATGTCTACCGGCGCGATGCCAAACCCACGGCCAGCCTGCTCGCGTATCTCGCCAGCGTCTCGTTCTTTCCCACCACCCTCGCCGGCCCCATCACGCGGGTCGCCACCCTGCTGCCGCAAGTGGAGAAGACCAACCGCACGCTCGATTCCGCCGACAGCGGCAAAGCGCTGTTTCTGATCGCTGTCGGCCTGATGAAGAAATTGCTCATCGCCGATTACCTGGCCGATAACCTGGTCAACCGCGTCTTCGACCTGCCGAAACTCTACACCGGCGCCGAAGTCCTGATCGGCGTCTACGGATACGCTCTCCAGCTTTATTACGACTTCTCCGGCTACACGGACATCGCGCTAGGTTCGGCTTTACTCCTGGGAATCAAACTCCCGCCCAATTTCAATCAGCCCTACTCGGCGGTGAATATCGCCGATTTCTGGCGGCGCTGGCACATTTCGCTTTCCAACTGGCTTCGCGACTATCTTTACTTCTCCTTGCCGGGCCTGCGTTCCCGGTGGAAGATCTGGACGTACTTGAACTTGGTCGTCACCATGACGCTCGGCGGCCTCTGGCACGGCGCTAGCTGGAACTTTGTATTGTGGGGCCTGATGCACGGAACCGCCCTCGCCCTGCAGCGGGCTTGGCAGGCCTTGCGCGGCGCCTCCGCCCCGCCGGCGCGCTGGCGCAAATTCGGCGCGGCCGTCCTCACCGGCCACTTCGTTTGCTTTGCCTGGATCTTCTTCCGCTCGCCCGATCCCACCGCTGCCGAGACGATCCTTCAGCGCATCGCGTCCGGGAGCGTCTCCTTCGCCAACATCTCGCCTCCTCTGGCCTTCATCCTGCTGGTGGCCATCGCCGGCCATTATGCTCCCACCGCCTGGAATCTCTGGTCCCAGCAGCGCTACGCCTCACTCCCGTTTTATGCCCAGGCTGCTACCCTGATGTTGCTGGCCGTCGCACTGCAATACGTCGCGGCCACCGGGGCCGCCCCGTTCATCTACACCAGGTTCTAGCGAGCAGATACATGCACCTGCCCCTCAAGCCGGCGCTCGTTCTTCTGACGCTGCTCGTCTTGTTCGCGGTCCCCGACCACCTTAATTATTTTAAGGACTATAAGGTGATGGACTGGCAGGGCATTCCGGGTGTGCTCGACTTCCTCCCCCGCAACCAGCCTTCCGCCACCGTCCAGGATGAGGAACTCCGTCTCCACCCCGAACGCGACGCCGCCAGCTTCAAGATCTTCCGTCTCAGCCAGTCCGAAGGAGCGCTCGACCATTTCTTCGAGGCTCTGTGGCGTACGGAAATGCGCGAGCCGGGCTCCGTGTGCCGCATCGTTCACTATGGGGATTCCCCCACTACGGCCGATCTGATTACCGGGGACAGCCGGCGCCTGTTGCACCGGCAGTTCGGCGATGCCGGCCACGGCTTTCTCCTGATCGAGAAGCCCTGGGCGTGGTACGACCATTTTGGCGTCTCCATCCGCTCGTCCGGATTCGTCGTGGAATCGTCTACCATGTCGAGGACCCGCGACGGCTTCTATGGCCTCGGCGGCGTTAGCTTTCGCGGCGGCGCGGGTTCCGTCGCCCAGTGGACCTTTCAGGAGCCGGGCCACACTTCGGTCGAGATCTCCTACTTCGGCCAACCGGGAGGGGGGACAGTCAGCGTGCTGGCGGATGGCAGAATCATCGGCAGAGTTCAGACGAGTTCACCGGCGGCAGGTTCCGGATTCGAGCGCCTGCCGGTGCCCTCCCTCGCCCGCACGTTCGAACTTCGCCCCGACGGCCCGGTGCGCTTGTTCGGCGCCGTTTTCTTCAAGCCCGGGCCCGGAGTCGTCTACGACAGCCTTGGACTCAACGGCGCGTCGGTCAACGTCTTGTCCCGGATCTTCGAAGGCAACCATTGGGCCGAACAATTGCGGCACGCGAATCCCGATCTGGTCATCATCAACTACGGCACCAATGAGAGTGGCTACATGTCGTATATTGATCAGTACTACACTAGGGAATTGAAGGAGATTATCCGCAGAGTGCGCGCTGCCACGCCGCAGGCTTCCATTCTCGTCATGAGCCCGATGGACCGCGGCCGGCGCGAGACGGGAGGCGACATCGGCACGGTGCCCGGCATCCCGAAGCTGGTCGCTATCCAGCAGCAGGTCGCCCTCGACACCGGCTGCGCTTTCTTCAATACCTACCTCGCCATGGGCGGACCCGGCACCATGGGCCGCTGGTATCAGGCCGAACCCCGCCTGGTGGGCGGCGATTTTATTCATCCCATGCCCGCCGGCGCTCGCATCGTCGGCACGCTGCTCTATCAGGCTTTGCTCGACGGCTTCAACCGTTACAAGATTCA
Source organism: Bryobacteraceae bacterium (assembly GCA_046160045.1). Taxonomy (GTDB): domain Bacteria; phylum Acidobacteriota; class Terriglobia; order Bryobacterales; family Bryobacteraceae; genus CAZGUX01. The sequence goes on along the minus strand of JBJXGR010000298.1, from coordinate 3,067 downwards.
ACACATGCAGCAGCGCTTTGCCCAGGCCATCCCCTCGCTTCCGGCGGAAAGGCAGGTCCGCAGATAGATGGCGATCCCGCGAAGCCGCCTGGCTATCCCTTTGATTGCGGCGGTTTTGGCTCTGCTCGTTCAGTCGAGCGCTCACGCCATCGTTCGTTCCAAGAAGGTGCGCCGGTCCCCCTCCGGCAAAAAGGTTGCTTCCAGCAAGAAGACCGCGGCGAAACAGCCTGTCCGCCGAACCACTTCCATTAAGAAGGCCCGTAACGTCCGTTCGAGGTACCCGGCCATCGTTCGGGTCAGCGCGGCGGTCCGCAGCGAGGCCAATGGACTGGTCAGCGCGACGCTCGATCGCACCACCGACAGCATCACCATCGAGAACCCGCGCGCGCTCGTTCCGTTCTTCGAACAACTCTATCGGGCCCGCCGCGATCCCGCCTCGCAGCCTCTGCGGATTCTCCACTATGGCGATTCCCACACTGCCGCCGACGACTGGACTCATTCCCTGCGCGAACTCCTTCAGTCGCAGTTCGGAGATGGCGGCGGCGGCTTTTCGCTCGCCGGCCGCCCGTTCGCCGGCTATCGCCGCTGGGACCTGCAAATCGGTGCTTCCCGCAACTGGAAGTCGGAAGGCCTCCTCTCCCGCGACGGCGACGGCCTGTGGGGCTTGGGCGGCGTCAGCATCAACACCACGCGACCGAACGAGTCCGTCACCCTCGACGCCGACTGCCGCCTGCTGGAAGTCTTCTTTCTGCAGCAACCCGGCGGTGGATCCCTCGAGTTGGCCGACAATGGAGCCACCGTCGCCACGTTCTCCACCGGCGGAGAACTGGGTCCCGGCTATTTCTCCGCCGAAGTGACGCCTGGGCCGCATCATTTCCAACTGCGGACGCTCGACCGCGCGCCCGTTCGCCTCTTCGGCTGGGTGACCGAGAAGGAGAGCGGCGTCACCTACGAGACCCTCGGCATCAACGGCGCTCAGGCCTCCATCATCTTTCGCTGGGACGCGCAGATCCTGGCCGGCAACCTCGCTCGCCGCAATCCTGCCTTGATCGTCCTTGCCTACGGCACCAACGAAGCCGGCAACTCCGACTGGACTCAGGAAAGCTACCGCGCCATGTTCTCTGCGCTCGTGGCCAAATTGCGCGAGGCCGCGCCGGCAGCCTCCATCCTCGTACTGGGCCCGCCCGATCGCTTCTTCCGCTCCCGCGGCCGTTGGCTCCCCTACGAGCGTGTCGATCGCATCATCGCCGCCCAGCGCGAAGCCGCTCTCGAAAGCGGATGCGCCTACTGGGACCTGCGGGAAAAGATGGGCGGCCCCGGCGCCATGCGCCAATGGGTCCTCGCCGGTCTCGCTCAGGGCGATCACGTCCACTTCACTCAGGCCGGCTACCGCCGCATCGGGCAGGTCCTGTTCCACGACCTCATGTACAATTACGGGAGGTACCTGAAGGTCCGCGAGGAGTTGATCGGGCAGTCCCTGCCCGTCAGTCCTCCCCTTCCCCTCGTGCATGGGAACCCGAACTCAGATCACTGAAATTCTTCGCAAAGTCGCGAAGAAACCCATCGGTTCCGATCCTGACGAATCTCTGTTCGATTCAGGCGTGATCGATTCATTTGCCTTGCCCGACCTGGTCAGCGGCCTCGAAACGGCGTTCGGGATCTCCATCCCCGATTCTGACCTCAATCCGCGGAAATTCGACTCGATCTCGCGAATCGAGGCTTACCTGGAAGGCCGCCGGTAGCTCGTGGCGTTTATCAGAGGATTTGGAAGTTATCTCCCCTCGCGCGTCGTCTCAAACGCCGAGATCGGTCAGTCGACCGGCACTTCGGAAGAGTGGATCCGCAACGTCTCCGGCATCGCCGAGCGCCGTTTTGCCTCGAATGAAGAGACGGTGGTCGAGATGGCGGTGAGCGCCGGCCGCGATTGCCTCGAGCGCTGTGGTTCGCCCTCTGTGGGCCTCGTGATTGTCTCCAGTGGTTCCGCCGAACGCCGCTTTCCCGGTCCGGCCGCTTCGGTCTCGACCAAACTGGGGCTAGGCGATACGCCGGCCATCGACCTTCCGGTCGCCAGCGCGGGCTCCCTCTACGGAATGGTCCTGGCCGACCGCCTGTCCGCGTCGTTCGGCCGCGTGCTGGTGATCGCATCCGAGCGGATGTCGTCGGCGGTCGAGTTCGATGCCGCTAATCGCGGGACCGCGGTCCTGTTTGGAGACGGCGCGGGCGCGGTGCTCGTGGATCCGGATTCGGGGGCCGCGCGGATTGTCGGCAGTGCGATTCACTCGGACGGCTCGTTTGCGGAGGACCTCCGCCTGGAATTCGGCCGCGGCCTGGAAATGAACGGCCGCAGTGTAATTCTCCAGGCGTCCCGGAAGATCCCTCGCGTCATAGACGAGACCGTCCGGCGCGCCGGCCATGTCCCTGGCGATGTCGACTGGTTTCTGATGCACCAGGCCAACCAGAACCTGATTGTGCGGATTGCCGAAACGCTGGGCGTTCCTTCGGAGCGATTCTTTTCGAACATTCAGCGTTACGGCAACACCTCCTCGGCGTCGCTGCTGATAGCCGCCTCCGAGTGGACCGGGGCATATGGGTTTGTCCCCGGTCAGGTGGTCGTATTCGCCGCCTTCGGCGCCGGCTTTCATTGGGGCGCCCTCCTCGTGGAAGGCAGCTAGAATTCGTCGCGCCGTATCGGCTAGGAGCCCACGGCGTAAAGCAGTTGGGTTGCCGACAGCGTTCACCCCTCCCGATGTCCCGCACCCTCAGAGACTCCGAGTAGAGAGAAGGCGCGCCGAGTGTAGGTCGATCAGCTTCCGGTGTATCCGCCCTTTCGGGCTGCGTGGCAAATGGCCGCCAGACCATGCTTACGTTTCCTTCTCCCCCTCTGAAATTCCGTACGCCGGGTTTTCCCCAGCACGGCTTCAAACTGGATTGCTCCGCCGCGACCTTCGCTCACTCCTACCGGCAGTGAACTTATACCCGGCCAATCGCCCTCCGCTCGACCCCTGTGGCCCTTGCGGGCAAGATGTCGGGGCCAGTCGTCAGGACGTTCCAGTCCAGAGGTCCTTGG
>JBJXGR010000297.1:0-34408 GCA_046160045.1 Bryobacteraceae bacterium | reverse complement strand
TACCGGTCTCCGGCGGCGCCGTCCTTCCTGCTGGTCCGGGAGATCGATCGCCGGTGAGACCAGGTACGTGGCCTACGCCGAACGCGAGCCGTGCATTGGCCTCATTTCGGCGCGCAGGGCAGAGAGCCTATCTGACACGGATCGCACATGATCCTGACCACGTCAACCGGACACTGAACCTACGGTCAAACGGTAGCGGATGTGAATGCCGCCTTCCCGATACCCAAGCGAGAACGCGTTGGCCGCGACCCGGGTCTCCTCTCGGTTTTCTCACGCATTCAAGGTTTTCTAGCTATAGAAGCCGCGGGTTGCGAGCCATTCTTAGCGGTTCGTCACGACACCGTCGTTGCGGCCGTCCGGCTGAGGTTCACCAGGTGAACGCCGAGTTTCTCCAAGGCGTACCCGGTCTCTTTTAGATCGTCGCCGTAGCCGGTCATCCAGTGGAACCCTCCCGTCTCGCGCAGCAGACGGTCCTGGTCGCCCTGGATGGTGACGTCGATCTGCGAGCGGCAGATGGGCAAAAACGGAGCGTCGACGATCTCGCCTCGAAACCCGACCCACTTCTTGCAGTCAAAATCGGGGATCAGGTTGGTGACCGTCCGCCCGCGCGCCATCTCGACCTTGGGCGCCGCTCCGTAATCCGATTCGAAGTGCGTGAGAATCCGGACCGGTTCGTCGGTCACGCCGTCCATTCGGCGGGGCGCCGTGCAATGCGCCAGCGTCACGATGCCGTCGTGCGGGTACGTGGGGTCGTTCAGAAAGACCGGCTTTCCCGAGAGGTAGTGCAGCAGAATGCCGGATGGCACCACCACGAAGTCCGATTCACAAAACGCCATGTAGCCCGCGTCGTTGAGGAGGCTGAGTGGCATGCACGCGGTGGTTTTCGACATCGGCATGATCGTCGACATGCAATTGTTGATGGTGATGGCATCGGTTTGCGCTTCGTTCAGCAAGTCCTGAAACACCTCGCGAAGCAGGAAGGCGTTATCGACGAAGCCACGTTCGGTCTCCAGGGTGACTCCTGGCGACTGCAGGTATCGTCCGGCCATGTCGCGGCTGCGGCTGACCAGGGTCTTGTTCTCCAGAGCCCTGGCGATTCGCCGTCCCAGGTCGTCATAGGTAACCGTCTGGATCTCCAGGTTCCAGAGGTTCCGCGCAATCTCCGGCGCGCGCCGTCCTCCTTCCCCCCAGCCGCTTGGTCCACCGACGGCCACGATTCGCTTGCCGAGCGTGTTCTTCAACGCGGCCAGCGACCGGAACCGGCTCAGCAGTTCATCGTAACGGTCGACCACCACGTCGTCGACTCCCATGCCGGGTTGGCCGAAGGCGTCCACGGTCTTCCGCAGGAATCGCGGATGGGCAATCTCGTACCACAGGTACACGGGCCCCGAACGGTGACGGACGAACATCAGGTTCCACGGTTTGGCCGCCGAGGCGGCCTCCAGGGCTTTGAGCGAACCGCTGGCGGCGTAGAGCAACACCGCATCATGGCTGCCTTGCGCCGCGGCGGCAGCCTGCTCCGGCGAAGTCACGGCCGCAAGCGGTTTGAACTCGAGGGGGAATCCGGCTCTTGCGGACGCGTTCGCGAGTTCGCGCCCGATGCGTTCACGCTCTTCCGCGATATCGGCTTCGGTCATGAGGCCGCCCCAGGGGCGGTAGCTGGTCGCGGGACGGCGGGGATGAAGGCCGTAAATCAGGATGGGTTGTACGGAAAGCGGCCGGCGAATCGGCATCTGGCGCGCGGGGCCGGCCGAAGCTTGTGGTGCGGAAAAGGGGACGGCGGCGGCCGCGATCGCGGGAGGCGCGCCCTGAAGCCATTGGCGGCGCGTCAGGCCGCAAGGCGCGGGGCAATGATGACATTGGGTATTGGTGATTCCTGGCATGAAATCCTTCCAGCTTGATGCTACGCCCGCTGCGATCCCGCGGGAAGCCCCGGGGCCGGGGCCCGTTGCGGTGGGCGCACGGCAATGGTACGTTTCTCTCTCTGGGACCATAGGGAGGCTGTCGGGGTTTCATGCGCAAGGTACCTCTGGCGGAGTCGTTGCGAATCATCGGGCGCGGTTCTCTCAACTGGATCGAGGAGCGGCCGATCGTGGTCTCGTTTGAAGTCACCGATTCCTGCACTTGCTATTGCCGGCACTGCGACCACGGCGGGCCGTGCGACGAATCCCGGAATCTCAAGCCCTCCGACTATCGGCGCTACATGGACACGCTCAAACCGTGCGTGGTTCAGGTGTCGGGCGGCGAGCCACTGCTTCGCGAGGACCTGGCGGAGGTGGTTCGCAACATCAAGAGCAAGTCCGGCCTTCCTTACATCATCCTGGTGTCCTCCTGGTCACTGATGACGGTGGAACGGTATCTGGAACTGCGTTGCGCGGGGGTCGACCAGTTCTCCGTCAGCCTCGATTTTCCCGACCGGCGTCACGACGAATTCCGTTCCTATCCCGGCCTGTACGACCACTTGAGCGATGTCATCCCGAAGTGCGCCGCGCATGGTTTCGACGACATTGTCCTGAATACCTGCATCACGGCGGCAAATCTGCGCGAAATCGAAGCTGCCGCCGGCCAGGCGCGGGCGTGGGGCGTGAACATCTGCTACAGCGCCTATTCCCCTCGCCGGACGGGCTGCTTTGAACTATTCCCCGCCTCGCCCGAACAACTCGCTGTTCTGCGGGAACAGCTAAGCAGGGTCGAAGCGCGCCGGGGCGACGGAGATTTTGTCGTCAGCTCGCCGACTACCCTCGCAGCGACCCGCCGCTACTTCGAGACGCGGGGCGCGCCGGGCTGCAAAGCGGGGCTTCGCTTCCTGGTGGTGACGGCCGACGGTTACCTTCAGCCGTGTTCGATGCAGTTCCACCGCTATTCGCTCAGCGACCAGGCGCGGATGGTCTGGGAGTTCACCCGCAACAACCGCTGCGACGAGTGCTACGTGGCGATTCGATCCAATCTCGACAAGAGCTTCCCACGTCTGCTATGGGAGAACGTCACGCACTACTTGTCCGTGGGCCGAGGCAACCAAACAGGTTGTTAAATCTTCGGCGTACTTACGTACCAGATGAACTATCGCGGGATCAGGGGTTCGACCGAACTCAGATTGAACCCTTAGCTCTATTGAAGCGGGACGGCAAAGGGTCTAAGAGTGGAGTATGCCGACTCGCACCCGATCATCCAACCTCAAACAGGCGCATTGGAACACCGCCCGCGCGGCCCGGTTCCAGCCGACCGGCCCGCCAATGCGCCCGAGACTCAACGACTTGCTGCCCCTGCGAACCTTGCTTTCCCTGGTCGTCGGTGATGAGCCGGACGACCAGTGTCCCGTAGTCGTGGTGAACCAGCGATGGACTGCGAAACAATCCAGGACGATCTCCGGCTGACCGCGTACCGGCTCCGCGTCGTGGAGGCGATGCCGGACAGCCCGCGCAAGGCTGCGCTCCTCGCGGCACTGAGAGGGCGGATCCACTCGTTCGACGCGGTTTCCGAGCGCGCCGCGCCGGCTAACGGGACTGATTCCGAAGCAGTTCGTGAAGGTCGCGCGCCAGAAGACTGGCGGCATCTCGAACCGCCGGCGTCATTTCTTCAGAAAGAGTCGAGGTATCCGCAGCCTCGACCGCGTAAATCTCCAACTTCTCCGGCATGGGGATACCCAGCCGCTCGGCGAGGAGAAACACGTCCGCGAGACCCAGTCCATGTGCATTGATCAGTCGAGCACTGCCCGCCACGTCGTCCAGGCGTAAGCGGCGGATCGTTCCTGGAATCGGGTGCGGGACGGCGAGACAGTCCACCAGGATTGCGCGACCATAGCCACTGAGGAGGTCGAGCAGATCAAACCCGCCCCTCGTGCTGGTCCGGACGTCCACAGCGGCGACCGGCGCCAGCTCGAGGAGGCTGGCCAGTTGGCGTGCCACTTCCAGTCCCACGCGGTCATCGGACACGACGGGATTTCCCAACCCCAGCACCACCGTCCGGCCATTCAAGCGGCAACCACCAGATTTGCTGACATCGCGTTTCGCCACCGCCGTTCGACGGCCATCAGGTACAGCGCGACCGGGCGATACAGCAGGTGCGACCATTTGCCAAACGGCACTTCCACCACCAGCATCGGCACGGCGATCATGAGGTGAATCACGTACAGCCAATAGGTGGGCATGGCGAGGTTAAGCAACCGCGCAAGGTGGAGCAGAATACCCGTGGCGCTGGTCATGAACAACAGGATGACAAACAGCCAGTCGGCCAGATCACTGTACTTGTGGATTTGTTCCTTCTTTTCCATGCGGTCTCGCATGATCCAGAGAGTCGTCGACATCAGGACCAGTGTCGAATAGTAACCCAGCAGGCTGGTCCAGTGGAACGAGGCGTCCTCCACCTGAAACCAATAGAGGAACACAACCACGAGGGTGAACATCGTGCCATAGGCCGTGACCAGCAGGAAATGCCGCAGCCAGTTCTTGGCGGAGGCCCCAGAGGCGCATTCGCGCCAGCGCTTTTGCGTCACGCCCTGCACGACGAGTTCCTTGAGTTCAGTGAGATACACCGCGGCCGGGATGCGTGGACCTTGGCGGATGACGTAGACTGCCATGCGCGCGGCATTGCTCAACAACAAGGCTCCGAGAGCCGTGGCCAGCGCGATGTCGCCCCAGTGCACGATCTGTTTCGGGGCGAAGTAGGCGAGGTTGACGGCGTGCCGCGCCTCCGGATGCGACGCCAGCAACCGGAAGCCGAACTGCTCAGGGAGAGTGAACAACGCCAGGACAATCAGCGCGACGACGCCCAGAGCGGCCAGTTCGCACCACTCGTGGCGGTACATCAGTCGGCTGAGCCCAGTCCAGTCGTACATGCTGATCAACCACCGGCGGCTGGCCATCATCAGCTTGCCGGGCTGCGCCTCACGGGGGCACGTGTCGGAGCAATCGCCGCAGTAGTAGCACAGCCACGGGTCCACGCTTCCGAGCATTTTTTCCCTCAACCCGAGTTGGATATAGCGAATATAGCGCCGCGGAAACACCGAGCCTTGGCTGGTCAGGGAGCAGGCCGCGGTGCAATTGCCGCAATTGAAGCATTTGACGGCGGTTTCGCCGCCATAGGGTCCTAACTCGGCCATAATCCGGGGGTCGACGCGGACACTCATCACTGGGCCTCTTTCAATTCGTAGCGATAACAGTCCCCGGCTTGCCCCACTTCGGCCACCTGGCCGTATCGTTTCATCGCCATCACGTACCAAACCACTTTGTCGCCGGGCAGGTTCGCCCGGCCCGCGATCTCGGGAATCGTTTGCGGGCCGTTCTTGAGCGCTTCCCGAATCGCCTTCAACGTGTCGCGCTGGTTCTTGGCCCACGATTTCTTAGCCTCGGTCAGGCCCATCCGTTGACGAAACACCTTGAGATCCTCGCGCCAGTTCGGCTTTGTCTCGCTCATTGCTTATCTCTCCGTGTACCCACCGTAGGCGACGCTCCTGGTTTCCATTGCTTCTACGCGGGCGCCGGTTGCGGGACCCGCACGCGATCGAGATACATCGCAGCCTCCATGGCTGCGGCTCCGGCCTCCACGATCGCGTCCGGGATATCTTTGGGACCGGTCGCGACGCCCGCCACGAAAATGCCATCCACGGAACTGTTGGCGGGACGCGTTACAGTTTCCGGGATTTCGAAGAATCCGTCTTCATCCACGCGCACGGGCAGCCGGCCGTCCGGGCGCCACCCCGGGATCAGACCCAGGCTCAGGACGACCAGGTCGTGCCTAATATCCGCGACCCTTCCTCCTTCATCCATCAGTTCCACCCGCAGCAGCAGGTCGTGGTTCTCCTGCTCCGTGATTTTGGCCACCTTGGCCTTGATCACCCGGATGCCCTCGGCCAGCGCTCGCCGGTAAAACTGCTCGTACCCCTTGCCGAACGCCCGGATATCCATGTAGTAAATCGTGACCTCGGTTTCGTGGCGCTGGTGTTTGATCATGATCGCCTGCTTGAGCGCGTACATGCAGCAGACCCGGGAGCAGTAGGGAACGCCGATCGACTTGTCACGGCTTCCTGCGCATTGCACGTAGGCCACCGAGTTCGGGATCCTGCCGTCGGAGGGCCGCAAAATGTGCCCGTAAGGTCCGTTCGACGATTGGATCCGCTCCATCGCCAACGGGTTCATGACGTTCGGATGCCTGCCTCCGCCGTACTCCTTCTTGGCGCCAATTGGAGTGACGTGAAGGCCGGTGGCGATGATGATGGTTCGCGCCTCCACGGTCAGCTTCTCCGGAAGCTGGGCGAAGTCGATGCAGTCCTTCGGGCACGCCCGGGCGCAGTTGCCATCGAACATGCAGTTCTCGGGATCGAGCACGGCGACCTGCGGGATCGCGTTGCCGTGGGGAATGTAGATGGCCGCCCGCGCACCCAGCCCGTAATCGAATTCGTGCGGAACGAGGAACTGGCAGGCCAGTTCACACTTGGAGCAGCCGATGCAGTCCTCTTCGATCACGTAGCGCGGCTTCTTCAGAAGCGAGACGTCGAAACCCGTTTCCGTCCGGCTCACCCCCTCGACTTCGGTGTACGTGAGCAGAGTGATGCGTTCGTGGTGAGCCACCTCGGCCATGCGCGGCGTGCAGATGCAACTACTGCAATCGAGTGTCGGGAAGACCTTGTTCAGGCCCACCATCGTGCCGCCGATCGAAGGCTCGCGATCCACGAGCAGGACGTCGTATCCCTGACCGGCAAGATCGAGCGCCGCCTGCATGCCGGCGATGCCGGCCCCCATCACCAGACCGTCATATCTTGGTTTGATCCTGGCCATCGCTATTTCTCCCGGCTCCGCTCGCTCACCACCGCTCCGTCGCAATCCCGGATGCGCACGGTGAGGGGCATCTGTCCCGGCAGGCTGTGCGTCGCGCAGCCGAAGCACGGGTCATAGGCGCGAAATGCCATCTCCACCATATTCAGGACCCCCTCGGTGACGTCCACGCCCTTCCGAATGAGCCCCTGCGCCGCCTGCTTGATCGACATGCAGATCGCCGCGTGGTTGTTGGTGGTTCCGACGATGAGGTTGACTTTCCTGACGATGCCTTTCGCGTCGGTGATGTAGTGGTGCGTGAGCGTGCCCCGCGGCGCCTCCACGATCCCGATCCCTTCGTGCGGGGTCTTGTCGCAAACTACCCGGAAATTCTCCGGATGGGTGATCTCGGGGTGGCGCACCAGTTCCAGCGCGTGCTCGGCCGCGTTCATGAGCTCGACGCAGCGGGCCCAGTGGATCGCCAGCGTGTGGTGCACCGGTTTGTGCCCGCTGCGGTCGCCGGTCAGCGTCTCGAAGTATTCCTCATAGGCTTCCTGCGCCAGGGGGCTGTTCATGCCGTCGGCGGCGTTCAGACGCGACTGCGGTGTGGCCCGGTAAACCCCCGAAGCTTTCCCGGCGACGAAACCCCTCCAACCTACATTCTTGAGATACGGGAACTTCAGGTAGCTCCACGGCTCGACTCGTTCGGCGATGTGCTGCAGGTAGTCGGCAGGCACATACCGGCAGAACTCCTTGCCCTCGGGGTCCACTACGCGCACGTGTCCGTGGTAGAAGTTCACGTGATTCCGCTTGTCGACAAGGCCCATGGAATAGGTCTCGTTCCGGTATGGGCCGTTCAGAATCAAGTCCACGTATTCCCGGTTCGAGAGCACGACGTCGTGCAGGATTTTGAGCGTCAGCTTGCCGAATTCCACCATGAAGCAGCAGATCTCCTCCAGCCTCTGCTGCTCTTCCTGATTCAGCCCTTTGCTCATGCCTCCCGGGATCGCGTTGGCCGGATTCACCGGTTTGCCGCCGAAGATGGCGGCTGCCTCGTGCCCCCAGGCGCGGCACTTCAGGACCTCGCGGGCGATCTCGATGCCCACCTTGCCGATGACGCCGATCAGATTGCGCTGAGCCGGATCGCTCTTCGGGCCCATGATGAAATCCGGGCCGCCGAGCGCGTAGAAATGCGTGGCGTGATCGGTGACAAAGAAGATGTTGTACTGCAGTTCCCGTAGCAGGCTCGCGGTCAGAGGCAACTCAACGCCGTACACGGCGTCGCAGGCCTTGGCGCTGGCCATCATGTGGGCCTCCGGACACACGCCGCAGATACGCGGCGTGATGCGCGGCAATTCCTCTACCGGACGCCCTTCGCAGAACTTCTCAAATCCTCTCAGTTCCGGCACCTGGAAGTAGCAATCGGCCACTTCTCCGTCGCGATCCAGGAAGATGTCGATCTTGCCGTGCCCTTCGAGGCGCGTCACCGGGTCGATGCTGATCCGCCGGTACCCTTCGGCGGGCGTTGTCGGCGCTTGACTCATCTCTCCCCTCCCTGCCTCTCACGGCGGACCTTCATCGTGCTCGAAGACATGCTGAAGCGGTAGAACGTCCCGCCAGGGTCGGCAATCTGCCCAAGCAGTTCGTGTGCCCGCTCCTCGGTCGCGGCGTCCAACAGGCTCCCCAGCGCGCCTATCATCGACGTGCCTTGATCTTCCGCTTCGGCCGGAGCGCCGTAGCAGCCCTCGCATCGCATGTCGGCTTTCAGGCACAGCGCGCCGCATCCGCCGCGCGTCGCCGGTCCCATGCAGAGAACGCCCTGTTCGAGCAGGCACCAGTCGGGATCAGGCCGGAATTCATGGTGCCGGCGGAACTGCTTGATCTTGACGAGTTGCTTCTGGCGCGGGCACTCGTCGCACACTGTCTTATCCGTACACCCGACACGCGCGCCCAGGCTGCCCGCCGAGCCGTTGACCAGCGCCTCGATCGTCTCCCAGACACGGTCGGCCTGCGGCGGACAGCCCGGAAGCTCGTAATCCACGCGCACAACGTCCCGAAGCCGCAGCACGGCGGAGTAGAAGCGCGGGAGATGGAGCGTCCCCACGGTGGTCTGTGTTTCCGGTTGCGGCTCGAGGTGATTCGGATTCTCGGTCGATGAGTTGTCGTGATAGGCGGCGTCGAAAATGGCCTGTTTCGAAGTGAGATTCGCCAACGCGGGAATGCCGCCGTCACCCGCGCACGCGCCATAGGCCACCAGCGTCCGGCTCTTCTCCCGCAGCAGGCGCGCCACCTCTTCCTGCTCGCTGTTGCGCACGCCGCCGTTGAAGAAACAGACGTCGAGATAACCGTCCGGGTAACCGACCACGGTCTGGTATTTGAAGTCCGCCGCGCAGGGCCAGAAGGCAACGTCCGCGATCGCGACCAGGTCGAGGATACGAGCGCCGATCTCGAGCAGAGAAATGTCACATCCGCCGCAACTCGACGCCCAGTACATCCCGATTTTCAACTTCCCGTTCGTACTCATGTCTGGTGTCCTCGCCATGAATCGAGGTCGTGGCCGTGGCCGACGCCTCGGTCGTGCAACTGCTTGGGCCAGTTGAGGGGCCCGAGCGCCCGCACCTGCTCCGTCATCTCCGTCACGAGCCGGCTGAACTTCTCGCCTTCGGCCGCGCTCACCCACTCATGCCGGAACCTCCCCGGTTCGATGCCGACATCCTCCAGCACGCGCCGGAGCAGCGGCATTCGAATCATCGTCTTGTGATTGCCCGACACGTAGTGGCAGTCGCCGATATGGCAACCCAGCACCAACACGCCGTCCGCGCCGCGGGCGAACGCCATCGTGATCAGCTCGGGATCGATCCTCCCCGAGCACATCACCTTGATGATGTCCACGTTCGGCGCATACTTCATCCTGGCCGTGCCCGCGCTGTCGGCTCCCGTATAGGAACACCAGTAGCAAAGGAAGGCTACGATTCGCGGTTGAAAGGTCTCCACTTGTTCCCAGGCGCAATCACCCGCCGTCACTGGCTGCGTCATCCGAGTTTCTCCTAAGTCACTGCCATCGCCTCGGGCGCGACGCCCAGCAATGCCAGCAGTTCGGACTTCACTTGCATATCGCTGAAACCCTGTTGTTGGATCGCGTTGCACGGGCAGGTAGCGACGCACGTTCCACAACCCGTGCATAACGCCTGGTTCACTGTCGCTTTCCCTCGTGTGTCGTCGCGCGATATTGCGGAGAACGGGCACGCGTTCAGGCAGATGCGGCACCCGCTGCAGATCGTGTCTTCCACCGCGGCGACGAACGGATCCAATTCGATCTGCCCGGCCGCGATCAAACAAGAGGCCTTCGCCGCCGCCGCGGCGGCCGCGGCCGTCGACTCCGCGATGTCCATTGGTCCCTGCACCGACCCGGCCAGGAACAGGCCCGATGCCGCCAATTCGACGGGCCGTAGCTTCGGATGAACCTCCAGCAGAAACCGGTCCTGTCCGACCGAGCATCGGTACAAATCCACCAGTTTGCTCATGTCCCGCGCCACGAGACCCGTTGCCAGCACCAGCAGATCCAGCGGCACTTCCAGTTCTTCGCCAAAGGTCAGCCGATCGACCGTCCGCACCACCAGGGCCGATTCACCCCTGGGATCCCGCTCCACTTTGGGCGGATGCAACGGGTCGAACCGCAGGAAGGCTACGCCCTGCTGGCAGACCTTCTCGTAGTAAGCCTCGTGCTTCCGCCCGTAGGTCCGGATATCCTCGTGAAAGTCGTAGATGTGGAGATCCGGGAAACGGGTTTTCAGTTCCTCGGCCGTGTGCATCGTCGTCGTGCAGCACACCCGGCTGCAGTATTCGTTGATCTTGCCGTCGCGCATCGGCTGATGCACGCCCTTATGCTGCAGGCTCCCGACGCAATGCATGAATCCCACGCTCTTTATGGGTTTCCCATTGACCGTCAGCTTGCCCTTCGTCGGCCCCGTCGGATCCAGCACCCGGTTCATTTGCTCCAGCGTGATGACCTCCGGGAAGACACCGTAACCATACTCGCTATGACGCACCGGGTACGTGTTCAACCCGACTGCAAGCACAATGACGCCGGATCGGATCTCGATCTCGCGTGGCGATTCTTCCAGGTCGATACCTTTCCCTCCCACCGCTTCAACGCAGGCGCCGCACCTGGTGCACGTTCGCCAGTCGATCGCTGGAACTGCCGGGAAGCATCCTTCATAGGGTTGATAGATCGCCTTGCGCTTCGATAGCCCCAGGTTGAACTGGTCCACCGCCTCTTCGGGACAGGCGTTGATGGCGGACACCGGATCAGTGCACGCCTCGTTCACACCTCGCGGCGTGAGCCGGATCATCGTCCGAAAATCGCCGATGAATCCACTGGCATATTGGAGCCGGGCGTTCGTGTAGACCTGGATCTTCGGGTGGCCGCTCACTTCGCGAATCAGTGGCGTCAACAAGTCCCGCGCCCGCTGGCCGGTGGGATAGATCCGGTGCAACTGCGCCATCCGCCCGCCCAGGAAAGGGCTCGATTCGATGAGCGTCACTTCGATCCCGCGAAACGCCAGGTCGCGTGCCACGGTAAGGCCTGCGATCCCACCGCCGATGACCAGCGCGGAAGGGTGAATCGGAATACGGCGTTTCTCGAGCGGTTTCAGGTGTGCCGCCCTCGCCACTGCCGCCCGGATCAGCCTTGAGGTTTTTTGCGTCGCCAACTCGTGGTCTTCCACGACCCACGAGACTTGTTCGCGAATGTTGGACTGCTCGAAGAGATAGGAATTCAGTCCTGCCCGGCTCACCGTGCGCCGAAAGGTCAATTCATGCAAACTCGGCGAGCACGCGGCCACGATCACGCGGTTGAGATTCTGTTCCCGGATCGCCTGTTCGATCATTGCCTGGCCCGGATCCGAACAACAAAACATATGTGTCGTCGAGCACGCCACTCCAGGCAGTTCCGCGGCCTCCCGCGCCACCCGGTTCACGTCCACGACATCAGAAATGTTTCCTCCGCAATGGCAGATGAAAACCCCGATCCGGGGCCGATCGTTTCCGTTAGGATGCGTCTCTCCCCCGTTGACCCCGCCTTGGCTCATGTATTCCCTCCAGAGGTACCGCTCCCGGAAATCCCGCCGGCCGGAAGCCGCCGGCTATGCCGTAATCAATGACATGGAATCGAATCGTGAGCACAAATGCTGGGTCTTGGGGGCGAAATGGGGCCGCTGTGGGACGAGGTAAGTGTGCCGTCGCGGACAGGACAGCTTCGGAACGTTGTCCAAGTACTCTGTCGCACCGGCTGCGACGAGGAAGTAAGGAAAAAAAACGGAGAGGCTTCACTGACGACCCCTCCACTGCTCCAGAGAGCCAGGGATCATAATCGATCGCCTTCCTTCGCCCTTACGATGAAGCAAGCGAGAATCAAAGTCAAGCCCCCTGTGGCAGGACTACGCCTGATCTCGTAGCAATGGTTCAACGGTTCGCTGGTGCGGCCGGCTTGCCTCCGTACATCCTCAGGAGCGTCTTGAAAGCAACCTTGGGTTTGCGGTCGACCGTGACTACTCCGTAGGGGCCAAAGGCAGCGTATTTGATGTAGTTCCGGCGATGATAATAATCAGCCCAGGACCAGAGGACTCCGCCGGAAAGCTCCTTGCAGCGTGCGATCGCGCCGCCGACCTCGTCGATGAGCGCGGCCTGATACTCCTCGGTGTACGTCACGTCTCCGTGCACCCCCGGAACACCCGGGGTGCCGAACTCCGCAACCATGAGTGGCTTGTCCGGCCAGTAGGCGAGTTGCCGCCGGATGTGCTCCTCGGCCGCCTGTCCGATCAGTTCCCTGACTTCGGCGACGTGTTGCGCCGGCCGGTTGCGGTAGCCGCCGACATAGACGTTAAAGGCCACCAGGTCCGCTTCCTCGAACGCCCGGTGGCCCTCGGTTTCGCGGTTGTTGATGACAAACGTGACGAGCCTCGAGCGGTCCAGTTCCTTTGCACGGCGGATCAGCTTCCGCATCACCGTGATGCCCACGTCATTATCCGTTTTCGACTCGTTGCACATGCTCCAGATGACGACGCTCGGGTGGTTTTTGTCGCGCCGGATCATCCCTTCCAGAAAAGGAATGGCGTGGTTCAGAATGTCCTCACGCTGGACCTCGTCTCCTTGCCCCGAGAATCCATTGCCCCACCAGCTGAGCGGCACCTCTTCCATCATGAGGAAGCCCATCTCGTCGTAGAGCGACAGCAATTCAGGCGACTGCGGGTAATGAACGCGCACCAGGTTCACCCCTGCGCTCTTCATCGTGCGCAGATCCTGGATCACGAGAGCGCGCGGCGCGTTGGGCCCGTAGCGGGCGTACTCATCGTAGCGGTTGACGCCCTGCAATCGGATGGGCTCGCCGTTGAGCAGGATCTGCCGGCCGCGGGTCTCGATCTTCCGCACTCCAAATCGCGACGTGATTGCGTCCACGACCCTGCCGCCGCTCTCGATCGTTACGCGTAGCGTGTACAGAAAGGGCGTTCGCGGGCTCCATCGATTGGAGCGATCGAGCTTCAGATGGAGGCGCTGACGCAATGTCCCGCCGGGCGGCAGTTGGAAGTTCGCATCCGCGGTGGCGTGTGACGACCCATCCACGGTTGCCCGGAGCCTGAGATCCCGC
This sequence comes from Bryobacteraceae bacterium, assembly GCA_046160045.1. GTDB lineage: Bacteria > Acidobacteriota > Terriglobia > Bryobacterales > Bryobacteraceae > CAZGUX01. The sequence goes on along the minus strand of JBJXGR010000297.1, from coordinate 21,013 downwards.
GCCATCGTCTCGCGGGACCACCACCTCGACCTCGCAGTCCACGATGGCGCCACTGCCTTCCGGCACGGCGTGAATGGTGACGCCGGCAAGGTAGGCGTTGGCCGTGGTCTCGAGAACCACCGGTTGCAGAATGCCGCCGTACTGCATCCACTCGATATTCCTCGATGCCGGGAGCCAGTCGAGACGCGAGCGGTTGTCCACGCGCAGCACCAGCACATTGGGCTGGTCCGCTCGGAGTCTGCCAGTGACCTCAAACTCGAACGGAAGGTATCCGCCGAGATTCTCGCCGAGCGCTTCTCCGTTCAGCCACGCTTTGGTGAAGTACATGACTCTCCCGAAGTGGAGGCGCTGCAGCCTGCCGGACCGCGCCAGCGCCGGGGCGATCGTCGTCGAATACCATCCGATGCCCTCATAGCCCCACAGTCCCTCGTCGTGGAGGTCCCAGGCCTTCGGCACCGTCACCTTCGACCACCGGGAATAGTCGAATCCTTCGCGATACCACTGCTCCTTCTCGCCGAGGTCCTCGACATCGATCAGCAAGCGCCAGTTCGCCGTCAGTTCGACGCGTTCCCGCATCGTCGCCGGCGGGTTCGCGGCCGACGCGTGGCAAATGGTGAGAAACAGCGGCAACAGCCGGAAGGCGGCGCGAGTCGTCATGGTCGTTCCCCCCCAAACGGTAGCGGTTCCCTTTTCGGCAGGGAAGCCCTCTGAAGCCGCCGTGACCTGAAATCAGCCGCGACCGGGAGGGAGCGGACATCTCGATTTCCGTGCGCGCCAACCCTGCCTGGCGCGCTCGAGCCCTCCCCTGGCACCGAGACTGGTCAGTCTCGACGCGCCAGACTCGACAGTCCGCGCCACAATCGCCGCTAGTCGCGAGCACTACGTGGAGCGCCTGTTGGCCCATGGACACCCTCGGCGGAACGGCCTATACTTGGGGCGCTGACGAGTATAAAGATATGACCATCGCAAATTCGCGACGCTGCCTGCTGTTGGCTGCGGTCGCGTTCATCGGCGGATGCGGCAAACAAGAACGGATCGAAGCCGTTCAGTTTGCCAAAACGCTCGCGGAGAAGAAGGCCGTCTTTGCCAGCGCGAACACAATCGAACGGGACTTCGTAACCAGCGCCCGGGCGTGGTGCGCCGGCATCACGGTAAACGGGGCAGGCCGCGGAGTCGAACTGGATCAGAACGCCGTGGTGGCCGCCGAACTGGCGAAATCCGCCGTGGCCGTCAGTTCTCAATTGAGTCAGGTGCGGCGGGCCATCGCCGGGCAGTCTCTCAAGGAAGAGTACCCGGGGAGCGTCCGCAATGAGTTGACCACCCAATTGACCCAGCGGCAGCGGTGGCTCCAGGACGTACGGGCGCTGTTGGAGCAGTCGGCCCCGCAGTTTCTGGAATACCGGAAAAGCAAAGCATACATTGGGGACACCTACCCGGAAGGAGTTGGGAAACTGGATGCGCTGCTTCGTGGCTACAAGGCGCCGGAAGATTCACTCGGTACCGCGATCACAGCCCTGCGCACGAAGTACGGCCTTACCGACGGCGAAATCTGAATTAATCACTTCCCATTGACACGCGATGCCCCGCACCATAAACTGCTCTTGAACCTGGTGCGGCACACTTTTTCGAGAGGTGATGTATGTACTGCCTGCGATTTGTGTTCTACCTGCCCCTCCTATTCTCATTGGTCCTCTTCGCGCAGGAGGATCGTGCGTCTATTTCCGGCCTGGTGAAGGACTCGACCGGCGCCGCCATCCCCGACGCCAAAATCGTTGTGACCAGCGTCGAACGCAGGACTCTCACCGAGGCGGTCACTACCGATACCGGTCGATTCGTTGTGAACTTCCTGAATCCGGGATCTTACCTTTTCACCGTCGAGCGTTCCGGTTTTAAGAAGTACATTCAACAAAACATCGTGCTCGCCACCGGCGAGAAACTGGGTCTGGATGTTGTCATGGAGGTTGGGCAGTTGACCGATAGCGTGACGGTCACCGAGCGCGTCGGCCTGCTCGAAACCGAATCCTCCTCCCGCGGCCAGGTGATTACCAACAAGGAACTTCACGAGCTTCCCAACCAGGGCCGGAATGTCTTCCAGATGGTCTGGGCGGCCATGGGCGTCACCCGGACCGCCACCGGTTGGGGCGGCATGAGTCCTCAGGGCGTGGCCGGTGCAACCAACTTCATGCTCAACGGCGGACGGCCCAGCGAGAATGAAGTCCTTCTGGACGGCGTCAGCGACGTGCACGGAGGCCGCCAGGTCAAAAACGTCCCTAACCTGGAAACGGTGGACGAGTTCAAGGTCATCGCCAGCCCCTACGACGCGCAGTATGGCCGCACCGGCGGCGGGGTCATCACGTTTACCACCAAGAGCGGAACCAACAATCTTCACGGCGTCGCTTGGGAATTCGTCGCCAACCGCATCTTCAACGCCAATTCATTCGCGCTGAACGCAGCCCGGCAGCCACGCCCGCAGGCCAACACGAACGTGTTCGGGTTCGAAGTCGACGGCCCGGTATATCTGCCGAAGGCGTACGATGGGCGCAACAAGCTGTTCTTCATGTTCTCCTACGAAGGATGGCGCGGCCGGGGCGTCGATGTGCCGCGTTACACGATTCCGTCCACCGCCCAGCGCGGAGGCGACTTCTCCAGCCTGCTGGCGAGCAACGGCCAGGTGGTCACCATATACGACCCGCTGACCACCGTTCCCAACGGCAGGGGCGGCTATACGCGCACGCCGTTCGGCGGCAACCAGCTGCCGGCAAATCGCATCAGCCCGATCGCGTCCAAAGTCATCAGCTTCTATCCTCAGCCGACGTGGGCGGGCGAGGGCCCCGGACAAGTCAACAACTACACTAAGGCCACCCCGAACATCTGGGGCATCAACCAGGTGGCTTCGCGGATGGATTACCAGATCAATAACTCCAACCGGGCCCACTTCCGCTATTCCAACACCCCTTTCAAGGAGGTTCGCTCGATCGTCTGGGGGACCAACGAGGCGGAACCCAGCGGGAACGCTCCGTTGACCCGCAACGGCGTCAACTGGAGCCTGGACTGGACGTCGACCCTCAACCCCACCATGGTCTTCAACCTGCGCTTTGGCCTTACCCGCTGGGAGGATCACTACAGCAACTACTTTGGCAAGGATTACAATCCAGCCCAACTGGGGTTCCCACAGAGTCTGGTGTCGCAGTTCAAGGTCTACCAGTTCCCGTACTTCACCTTCGGGAACAACTATTCTCCAATCGGCAGCAGCAGGCCGGCCAATTGGGAGAAGGATTACGCCTACAGCCTTCAACCCAACTTGAACCTGGTTCGCGGCAGCCACGTGATCAAACTCGGCGTCGAATTAAAGCGCTTCGAAAAGAACCGAATCCCCTGGGGCCTGATTTCCGGGACCTATAGTTTCTCGACCGGCTATACGCAGGCCGACCCACTGCGCGCCGATGCGTTCTCCGGCAACGACATCGCCTCGTTCCTTCTGGGTTATCCGGCGGGCGGCGGCGTCGATGACAACATGCATCCGGCGTACAAGAACTATTACTACGCCGCCTACCTCCACGACGACTGGAAGGTGAACTCCCGGCTGACCCTGAACCTTGGATTCCGCTGGGATTATGAGGCCCCTTTGGCCGAACGCTATAACCGTATGGTGCGCGGTTTCGACTTCGACATGGCCAGCCCGATCGCTTCCAAAGTCCAGGGATTGACCCTCAAGGGCGGCCTGCTCTACGCGGGTACCAGCGGTAACGCGCGGCAGGCTTACAACCGGGACTATAAGCACCCGCAGCCTCGTGTGGGCTTCGCATACAAACTGAACGATAAGACCGTCATGCGAGGCGGCTACGGGGTCTTCTTCCTGGGCCAGTATGAAGAAGGTCCGGGCACGGGCTTCAGCCAGCGGACGCCGCTCATTTCGAGTGTTGACGGCGACTTGACGCCGGCTGTTACGCTGGCTAATCCCTTCCCCAGCGGGTTACTGAGACCCATCGGAAGCTCCCAGGGGGCCTCCACTAACCTTGGCTTGGGCATGGGCGTGCAATATCTGGACCGCACCCTGCCTTACTCGCAGCAGTGGTCCCTGGGATTCCAGCGGGAGCTCCCGGGCGGCTGGACGCTGGATACTTCCTACTCGGCCAACTACACCCGGAGGCTGCCTGTGGGAGCGGCGGCTAGTTTCATTCCGACCTCGGAACTCTTCAAGGCATCCAGCTATTACACCGAGCGGGTGCCAAATCCCATGGCTGGACTGCTGCCTCTTAATGCAGCCAAGAACGGTGCGACCATCACCCGCCAGGATCTTCTCACCCCCTACCCTCAATACGCCGGAGTGGGCCTTTCCAGCCTGCCGATCGGCAAGCAGTGGTATCACTCGTGGCAGAACCGCATCAGCAAGCGCTTCTCTCGAGGCTACACGCTCCAGGCCACATACGTAGTTTCCAAGACCCTCGAAGCTGTCAGCCTGCTAAACGCCCAGGACTTCAGCCTGCGCGACATAGGCGCCACGGGGCTGGAGCGGCGTTTGCTTCAGTTTGACGTGCCGCAGAAATTGACAGCTCTGGGCACGTATGAGATCCCTGTTGGCAGGGGCAAGAAACTCGGCACAAACATGAACGGGCTCTGGGACGCCTTGGTGGGCGGCTGGCAGTTGAACGGAAACCTGACCTTGCAAAGTGGGTTTCCGGCCGCATTCCCGAATGCCGCGCCGCTGGAGGCGCGGAGCGCTGTGCTGTCCGGCGGCCAGCAATCCTGGACACGCTGGTTCGACACCTCCCTGTTCCCCAGGGTGTCGGGCCCCGCTCCCTTCACCCTCCAGACCTTTCCGACCCGGTCCCCGGACGTTCGCCTGCACGGCCTGCGCAACATGGACGCGTCCCTGTTCAAGGACTTCCGCATCCGCGAGGGGATGAAGCTCAACTTCCGTCTGGAGTGGTACAACATCACCAACACACCGTGGTTCCCGAATGTCAACACCACGGTGACATCGGCAACCTTCGGTTACGTTACCTTGAGCCAGTCCAATACGCCGAAGCGCGCCAATCTGGGCCTCCGGCTGGTTTGGTAGTTGCGTGGCGTGGCGCCGGGCGACGTTGTTTGTCGCCCGGCGCTGTCCGGCGCGTTTTGGGGCTTCTCCGGGACGACACGAGAACCACTTCGGCGGGCGGCGGGTCGGTCCGCACGCCTGATTACAGATCGGATAGCCCGTTATGATGCGCGCCATTTTGAGAATCATCTCCCTCTGCCTGCTGCCCGCCATCGTTTTCGCGGCCGCGCCGCCTGTCGCCGATTCCAGTCCTTTGGTTGAGAAAGCCCGGTTTCTCCAGCAGGATCTGCTCCAGCACCACTGGCTCGACGGACTCTACGTGTCCATCGTGCCGGTCTTCCCTCGCGGAAAAGACCCTCAGCACACGGTGGATGAACCCGGCAACGTCATCCACGCGGGCGTGTGGACCGGCCGCTACCTTGCCGGCTTGGGCTACCAGTACGCCGTCACCAGGGATCCCTGGGTCCGGCAGCACGCCGGCCAGGTGCTTCGCGCCCTGCGCATTCAGCGCGAGATCACAGGCAAGCCCGGACTGCTGGCGCGAGGCTACATGAAGGGACACGGGCCCGTCGAGGACTGGGAGCGCGATGGGAAGGACTCCAAAGAGTGGCATCAGGGCCAGGGACGATTCGCCGGCTATCGCTGGTACGGCGATGTCAGCGTCGACAACCTTAATGCCATCCTCTACGGCTACGCCGTGTACTACGATCTGGGCGCCGACGAGGCGCAGAAGAGGTGGATCGCCCACGAAGTGGACCTCCTGGTGACCCACGTCCTCGACAACCAATGCCGCATCATCGACGTAGACGGCGAAGCCACCATGTGGGGCCACATCGGCATGGATCCGGACCCGGCCTTCGACGAGTATTACCGCAACCTTTGGAGGACGCGCTTCGCTCATCACAAAATTCTCACGACTGGGGAGTGGAAGCCGCCGCTGCGGTCGTCCATGTTCCTGCTGGCCGACCTGTTGATCGCCGATTACATGACCGGCAAACCCCGGTACAAGGAGTTCTATCGCAGGGTGATTGCCCGGTTCGGCGACAACCCGGACTTCCGGCGCTGGGGCGGCCCCTTCTCGCTCGAAAAGGTTGCCAAGATCGACCACTCGAGCGAAGGGCAGGCCTACGAAGCCGTCTATATCCTGTATCGCTACGAGCGCGACCGCACCCTGCTGGCCAAGTACCGCCCCTGGGTGGAAGAACTCTGGACAAACAACTGGATGGAAGGCAACCCGCTTTACACGTTCATGACGTTTGCGATGTTGACGAAGAACATCGAGCACGCCGACGAGAGCCTGCGCCTCTCGCGCGAAACGCTGAAGCTCTACCCGATCGACCGGGTTTTCCGCCCCGTCATGAATTCCGCCCGCAAGGACGTCGAACTCAGCCCCTACACCGGCGAAAACCGCCGCAAGCTGACTGCGAAGGTGCTGCCGATTCACCAGCGTCCAAAGGACAACGAGTACGCCTGGAAAGGGAATCCGTATGACGCCGACGGCTGGCTGAAGCCTATCGTCACGGCCATGGAATTCTCCTGCGACGACCCCATGGTGGCCTGGTTCGCCGATAGCGCCGGCGCTCTTTACATGACCCGCGACGGTTGGAAAACGTGGCGGAACAGGGCAGGGCCCTTGATGGGCGCAAGGGTCCGCAACATCGTGGCTTCGCCGAAGCGTACGTTCGTGCTTTGGGCCGATACCTCGAATGGCGTTTTCCTGACCCGCGACGGCGGCATGAGCTGGCGCCCCGTTCCGGAATCCGAACCCGCGCCCGGGTTTCCCACGCGCGACGTTCAGGAGGGCAGCAGCACACACAAGACTCCCCGCGGAACGTTGACCAGCACTCCGCTGGGCGCCTTCCTGGAGGACGGCAAAGGCACGCGCACCGAACTGAAACTCTGGCGCGAGCAGCGCACCGGCGCGGCTGATTTTGTCCACGCCTACTGGATGGGCCGCCACTACGGCTACGTTCCGGCGAATTGACAACTCCCAATAGACAGGGTCGAAGCCGGCCTTGCGCGTGCGTAGTTCGAGGCCGGCAAGCGCGGAGTGGTCGTGTTGTTTGCCGATGTCGAGGCCGGCAAAGAAGCGTGGAGTGTTCATGGAGGTTACACCGGGTCGGAGTCGTCGGGAGGCGAGAAAACGGGCCTGACCCGACCCAGGCCCGCTTCCTCGCCTCGCGCCACCCGCGCCGTCTCCTCAACTGTTGCCGTCAATGGGGCAAGTTCACCACCGTCGCTGCCCTCGCCGTCCATCGCTTTGTCTACGGCCCGCCCGGCATCATCACCTTGATCTTCGGGAAGAGACGCTTCGTTCCGAAAAACGATGACGTCTCCTGCCCACTTTCACCGCAATACGTCAGCGGATTTGTTGCGCCTACCCCCTTTGCCTTCACGCGCCGTTCAGTTAGAATCCGGGCCGGAGGGACTTGTGACCCATCGCGAACGGATTCTCGCCTCGCTCGAACACAAAGAGCCCGATCGCCTCCCGCTGGACCTGGGGTCCACGCTGGCGACCACTATCACGGAGAAGGCCCACGACCGCCTGCGCGAGCACCTGGGCTTGCCCGCCGATCCTCCCGCGCCGTACTTCTCGCGCCGCTCTGGAACCGTGCTTCCGGACGAGGCCATTCTCCAGCGCTTCCATGTCGACTGCCGTCCGGTCCTGTTGGGCAGCCCCGAACTTCGCCCGGAACGGGATCTTTCTCCGGACGCCATGGTCGACGAGTGGGGAGTGACGTGGTCGCGGCCGGAGGGCGGGCATTTCATCTCGTCCGACGGGCCCTTCCATCGAAAGGAAGAACCCACCGAGGCCGATCTCGCCCGCTTCGATTGGCCGGACCCCGCGGACCCCGGACGCTATCGCGGCTTGCGCGAGCGGGCGCGACAACTACGCGAGACGACGAACTACGCCTTGATTCTGAATCTCGGCGTCGGACCGGTGCACCAGTGCCAGTTCGTCCGCGGGTATGCGGAGTGGCTGGAGGATCTGGCGGCGCGGCCGGCGTTTGCCGAAGCCCTCCTCGATCGCGCCGTCGACTTCTGGCTCGCGGTCAGCGATCGAGCGCTTCGGGAGGCGGGCGAGTTCGTCGATCTGGTGTGGTACGGCGACGACGTCGGCACGCAGCGCGCCTGCCTGGTGCGGCCCGACATGTACCGCCGCATGATCAAGCCTCGCCACAAGCGGATGGCGGAACTCGTCAAGCGCCACGGCAAGCGGATCATCTATCACTCGTGCGGATCCGTATCCCCGCTGATCCCGGACTTCATCGAGATCGGGGTCGACGCGCTGAATCCCGTTCAGGTCTCCGCCGCTCACATGGACACGCGGACCCTCAAGCGCGAGTACGGACGCGATCTCACGTTCTGGGGCGGGATCGACACGCAGAAAGTCCTGCCGTGGGGAACGACGGACGAGGTACGCGAGGAAGTGCGCCGCCGCCTCGGCGATCTGGCGGCCGGCGGCGGCTACGTTCTCTGCGCCGTTCACAACCTTCAGGCCGAGGTGCCGCCCGGCAACATCGTCACGATGTACGAGGAAGCGCTTGGCCTGGCGCTTCGCCTGTGACTCGTCTGGTCGTATTCATCGTGGTATCGGCCGCCAACCTGGCGTTTTCCCGAAGGTTTCTCCGCGACCCGCGCACGCACGGATTCTACCGCTTCTTTGCCTTTGAACTGATTCTGGTTCTGTTCCTCGTGAACCTGCCGCTGTGGTTCGCGAACGCATCGAGCGGGCGGCAGATTCTGTCGTTTTCCCTGCTCGCCGCCTCGCTGATTCCGGCGATCGGCGGGTTCTCTCTGCTGATCGCCCGGGGCCGCCCGGCCGGGTCGTTCGAAGACACGCGGCATCTCGTCACGGGGGGCATCTACCGCTATATCCGTCATCCCATGTACCTGTCGCTGATGCTGTTGGCGGCGGGCATTTTCCTGAAGGATCTCTCGGTCCTGGCGGCCGCCCTGTTCGCCGGCTCGTTGGGATTCCTGATCGCGACCGCTCTGACGGAAGAGGCGGAAAACCGGGTCAAGTTCGGAGAGGAGTACGCCGCCTACATGAAAACAGCGAAGCGCTTTATACCGTTCTTGATTTGACGGGGTCCGGCGGATCGTCGGCCCGCACATAGCCGGCGCAGTACCACAAGGGAAGGGACGGATACTTCTCAAAACGTCCATCGGTCTTCGACAACTCACAGCGAAGGAACTCACTGCCCCGGTCGGACTTGATCACGAACTTGTGCCGGCAGGTCTCGCACAACCCGTCGCGATTCACTTTCGGGTCTCCTTGGTGTCGAACTCGATCTTCGTTTCCGAGCCGAAGCGCTGGTAGTTGGAGTACTGAATCGTCATGCGCATACGCAGGGGGCCGGTGCGGAAGGGCAGCGTGTCGTCGGCATGCGTAAAAACGGGGAAGTAGACGCCTTCGGCGACGGCCTGGCGGATGGTGGTGAACTGAGGGAACAGGTTCTCCTGCCGTGTTCCGAGGATCTGCGGCACGGCACGGCCCTCCAACCGCACGATCGAGTAATCTTTCTGATCGATGTACAGGAATCCCTCAAACAGCCGCTGGCCGTCGAGAATCTGGCGCGGGGTCACCTTCAGGACAAAATAGGGCACGCCCTCGAACGTCTGTTCACCGCGGTGCGAGCACTGGTAGAGGAACAACCGCTCTTTGGTCAACAACAGCGGCTGGATCTCGCGCAGATCCCGGAAGTCCTCCTCGGTGAGGCGCAGCCGGGCGAGGTTCATTTGCGGCTTCCCGATGATCTGCTCCAGGCGTTCCCCCGCGGGGGTAAAGGTGACCTCGCGAACCTCGCGGTATTGGCCCGATGGGCCCCCGCCCGAGCCGACCTCCTCAATGGTGACGGTCTGGCGGTAGGTGTAGTGGCCGCGAACCGATTCGCTGAAGGACTCCCGTTCGGCGACGCGGCGGATCAGGTCGAGCGGGGGTTCGGCCCCGAGCGCGGCCGCCGCGAATCCGATGGCAAGAAGAACCCTCATGCGTGTGCCGAATCGATCGTAGCATCAGCATCTGTGGCATTGTGAAAGCTGTGCGCTATGCCGAATACCAGCCTGCGCCGGACGTGCGGGCGATTGCCGATCGCTACTGGCGGCTGACCGTGCCGCGGGCGGGTGCGGTGGAGCGCGCCCTGCCGGACGGCCACTGCGAACTCGTCGTGCACCTGGCCGATGCATGTGTCCGGGTCGACGGCGAGGGAAAGGAGACACCTCAGCCGTCGTGCCTGCTGATCGGTCAGATGACGTCACCGGTGGATTTGCGGCCGGCTGGAACGCTGGATGTGTTCGGCGTACGGCTCCGGCCGGAAGCTTCCGTGGCGGACGCAACCCATCGGATTGCGGCCCTGAAGGAGATTTGGGCGGCCGCTGCAGGACGATGGGAACACCAACTTCATGAATGCCGCTTCGACCGGGAGCGGGTAGCCGCCAGCGACGCGTTCCTGCGATCCATCCTGTGCCGTTGGCCGGCGCCGGATGAGCAGGTTCGCGCGGCGGTTCAGTCGCTGCGTCGCGGAGCGCCGGTTGCCCGGACGGCCGATCTCGTTGGGCTGAGCCGGCGGCAACTGGAGCGGCGCTTTCAAGAGCAGGTCGGCTTGCCGCCGAAGGTGTACGGGCGGCTCGTGAGGTTCCAGCGGACGCTGGCCTTTCGCCGGGCGAGGCCGTTCGCCGAATGGGCGGAGGTGGCTCTGGAGAACGGTTACTATGATCAGGCGCATCTGGTACGTGATTTTCGGCAGTTCGCGGGACGGGCGCCCACTCTTCAAGAACTGCGTGCCGGCGGTCTCGAGAGATCGCTCGCGGCCCGTGACGCGTTTTTCCAAGACGAGGACGCTGCCCGGCGCTAGGGTAAGAAACATGAACAAGCTTCTGGTGATGGTTGCGATGGCCGCCGCGGCGAGCGGCGAGGACCTGCGCAAGCTGGAGTTCATGAGCGGTTGCTGGTCTGTCCAGATGGGGGCCATGACGATTGAGGAACAGTGGAACCGCCCGGCGGGCGGCATCATGCAGGGAGTCAGCCGGACGCTGAAGGACGGCAAAGCCGTGTTCTCCGAATTCATTCGCCTGGAACAGCGCGGCGAGGATGTCGTCTACACGCCCCGTATCGGCGACGGGTCAAAGCCGGTGGAGTTTCGCCTGGTCCGCCTGACCGCCGCCGAGGCCGTGTTCGAGAATCCCGGGCACGATTTCCCGCGGCGGGTGATCTATCGCAAGGCTCCGGACGCCCTGCCGGCGCGAATCGAAGGGACGAAGAACGGAAAGGCGCGGAGCGAGGATTTCCCCTACAGGCGGGCCGCCTGTCCGTAGCTACGCGAACTGAGAAACGGACAGCAGATTCCCGTCCGGGTCTTTGAACCACGCCACCTTCGTCCCCCCCGGCGCCTGCCAGATCCCAAGTTGGTCCTGCTGCATGAAGCCATAGCGTTCGAAGGTGACCCCTTTTGCGGCCAGACCCACGATCGTTTCCGCGATGTCGTCGACCTGCCAGCCGAGCACGGTATAGGAGGCCGGTACGACCGCCGCGACCAGCGAGACCCGCAGCATTGTGCCGGCGGCATTGAAGACCAGGGCGAACTGATCTTCAGAAACAAGGGTCAGGCCCAGAGTGTCGCGGTAGAACGACTTGGCTTGCGCCGGGTTGCTGACGCCAACGAATCCGATCAATCGGGATGAATTGAGCATGGTGCATGACCTCACGGCCAGCGCCGGGCGACAGAAAACGTCGCCCGGCGCCACATGATGTTACCGTTTGGGCAGGTACTTCTTCGGGATCATCGCGGCTATTGAGCCAAAGTAGGTGACAATCTTGTGCTCCACCACCGTCCCCATCAACAGGTGCGCCTCGGGTTCGGTCAGCTTGTAGTCCGTCGTCAGCCAGCTCACCATGTCGCTGTTCGCCATCCGGAGACCTTGATCCATGCTTGATGAGAACTCGGGCTGGCTACCGATCGAGATGATGTACAGGCTGTTTTCCAGGCGGGGGATGGAGATGCGCTTGCCCTTGTGCACCTTGACCGTGAACTGCACGTCGAGCGACGTCTCGATGCCGCTGCCCAGGCCTTCACCGTCGCCCTGCACCGCGTGTCCGTCTCCAATGTAGAAATACGCGCCCTTGTGGAAGACCGGGAAGTACAACAACGCGCCCTCCGTCACCTCGTTGAAGTCCATGTTGCCGCCATGCGCGCCCGAAGGTCCCGACGTTTCCACCTTCTCTCCCGGCGGCGCGACGCCGATGCACCCGATCATCGGACGCACGGGAATCTCAAACTTGTAGCCTGAACTCTGGAGCAGGCGCGGCCGCGCGACCTTACGCTCCAGATCGAGGTCCCAGGGAATCATGTCGGCGCGCCCGGGGCGAACCGCTTCCATCTTGTAGAAGTTCTTATACACCGACTCGGTGGGCTGCAGGGCGCCGAGCGACAGGCGATACGACGTATATCCGTGGTTGCGGTTCAGCCGGACCTTGTCCAGGTACACCTCGAGCGTATCCCCGTACTCTGTTCCCTCAATGTAGAAAGGCCCCATCAGAGGATTCCCGCTTTCGGGATAAACGTAGGGGTGCTTGATGTGCCAGACGTCCTTGTAGTCGCGTCCGCCCGAGTCCCATGTCCGCGTGATCACCGTGTCGCCGGACTTAATCCGGCCGACGGGCTCTTTGAAGGCCGAAAAGACGCGGGAATGATGGTCTGGGTAGATCTCGTGGGTGGCCGCCGGGAGGTTGAAGACTGCCGGCAGGAACAGAAGACACGTCCATCGCATCACCACATCTTACAGCAGGAGGGAAATGCCGGCGGACGCCTCAATCTGGTGTAGCCACCCTTTCGCGCCGGGGAGGTCAAACGGCTTGGGTACCGCGTAGTCGCGGAGGTCGAAGCGGATGCCCCAGACCGGCGCGACCTTGACCTTGACGCCCGCGCCGTAGTTCAGTCCGAACTTGGTGACGCCGTTTCCGTAGCTGACCGACGTCCCCGGCGGATAGAACGTGGTGAAGTGTCCGCCTCCGGCCAGGAACGGGCGGACTGGCGCGCCTTCCGGCAGCGCATAGAGAAGAAAGCCGTACCACCCCTGGTGCGTGGTCATGCTCACCTTCTGGAGCGTCTCGGCCACCTGAATGCCCAACTTGCTCCGGTTGTACGAGTAGCCGATCTCGTGCCCGAAGTAGCGATGGGTATTCAAGGTCAGGCGGCCGGCCGCGCGAAAGCCGTCCGTCACGAAGTACTGTTCCAGGTTCGTCAGATCGGTGGTGTTGAGCTTCTCGTTCCGAAAGAGCGACTGTCCGAAGCTCAGTGAGAACTCGGCATACTGAGCATTGACGCCGTGCGGGAAAGTGGAAACGAACAGCGCAACAGCAAGCAGGCGTGCGTTCATGGTCTATGCGGTTTGATGAAACTTGTCGCGGCAGCCGGCGGAGCAGAAATGCACAATCCTGCCGTCGATCGTCTCTTTGATCGAGGAGGCTTCGGCGATAAACATTCCGCACACCGGGTCCTTCTTCAGTGAACCCGCGGTGGGAAAGGCGCCCGAGGGCGGCGGTTGCGGCGGATGGGCCGCAGTCGGCCTTTTTCGTCGGGCTCCGGAGAGGGCATTGGACATCATCACCACCAGGTAGCGCAGCAACGCCAGCGCCAGCACTACCAACATGAAACGGATGAGGTTGCGGACCATTGCCTCGGCCTCCCCGGCCGGTTCTACACTATGGAAGAAGACTCATGAGGCGCCGCTAGCGCGACGCCCCCGGAGATTTCAGGCTACTTTTTCTTCTTTCCCTTCTGCTTGGCGGCGTCGGGGTTCACGTATTCGGTGGAGATCTTCGCGTCCATCATGGCGAGCATGCCTTTGGCGGATTCGGCAAAGGGCCCATCGGGCTTCAACTTCAGATAGGCCTCGAAGGCCTCTTTAGTGCCGGGCACGGGTGTCACCTTGCCGGTCGCATCCGTGGCGGCTTTGGAAATCAGGTACACGCCGTATTGATAGTGTGAATCGGCATGATTCGGATCGGCCTCGATCGCCTTCTTGAACACCTCGCCCGCCTGGTCGAGCTGCTGGTTGTTCACCAACAGGGCGCCGAGATTGTAGTAGTACTTGCCGGCGTTGGGCGCGTCGATCTGCGCCGCCTTCGTCAATTCTTCCTGGGCCTCGGTGAACTTCTTTCCGCGAGCCAGCGCGAGGGCGAAGTTGTTGTGATAGCCGGAGTCATCGGGCTTCAACTCGATCGCTTTGCGATACGTGTCGTAGCATTTGGTCAGAATCGTGTTCTGCTCCTCACCCGTCTTGGTCTGAGCTTGGCCGTTATACGCCTCCGCCAACTGCGCCCACACCACATGCTGCTTGGGATCGAGTTCGGCCGCCTTGCTCAACTGCGTGGCCGCGGTGTCCCACTGCTTGTTTCGCAGCGCTTCCATTCCGCCATTGAACGCGTCGCTCAGTTCTTTGTTCTTCGACAATTGCTTTTCGCGCTGCTTGATGGCTTCTTCCATCTGCTTGCGCTGCTCCGGCGTCATGTCGCGCGCGACTTCCTGGCTCACCTGCTGCCCCGATTGCGCGGCCGCGTTCAAAGCGTCCTGCCGCTTCTTGATTGCCTGCAGGTCGAAGTTCACTTCCACCGGGTCGCCGAGAGTGGTCCGCACGCCGCGAACCTGATCCCGCACCTGCCCGTCCACTTCCACCACAATGCTGTACTGGCCCAGCGGAAGACCGGCATGAATCCACTCCCCCTTCTTGTTGGTCTTGGTTTTATAGTTGCCCTTGATGTCCAGCCGTTCAATCTTGACGATGGCATCCTTGAGTGGCTTCCCGTCCTCGCCCTTGACCATGCCCGCGAGCGCGCCGGTTTGAGCAAAGAGGCCGGACGCGAGAAGGAGACCCGCCGTCAGCGCAGTGAGGAGCCGGAATTTCGTGATCATCGTGCACACCTCTCTCATGAAAATACGTCGTCCTAACACCCAGGATACTAAAAACGGCGCCGATCGGCCGGAGCTGTTTGGCCTCAATGAGATAGAAGGCTTGAGCACCTGCGCAACGGTAACCGGCACGCGCCGGGCCTCGTGGCGGTCGGTCCCTACGCGCTCGCCACTTCCACCAGGTTTGCACCCGGCGCGTTCTTCATCACCGCCTTGATGCCGTTCTCCCGAGCCGCCTCGTTTTCGTACATCTCGCTCCGGCCAATATCCTGGCCGTTCGAGGCCTTGAGCGCAAAATACGGCTTACCCGACTGCGATTGCCGGCGGTCGAAGCGTCCTTCGATCGCGGCGTTCTTCTTGACAGACTCGACGCCGGCCAGGCAACTGGCCTTCGCCTTGTAGGTTTCACTGGTGAGGATGATCTCACCATTGCCGGCCTTCAGATTGAACATGAACTCGCCGTTGGCCGTCTTCTTCATTTCGAATTTTGCTGCCAATCCAGTGCCTCCAGTCTTTTCGAAACCGGCGGCCGGTTTCGCGAATGTCAGGTCAATCATAGCGCGGCGCCGCAATGCCGCAAACGAGTTCGGCCCTTCTAGGTGGAGCCGCTCTCCGACCCGGTCTCCGACCACATAGGCACTAAAGTAACGGCCCGCGGACGGCCAAAACATTGTGGCGCAGACACTCGTGTCTGCGGCGTCGAGACTCGTCTCGACGCTTCTGCTTCCGGCTTGACTCAGGCGGCGAGTTTTCGAAAGCCCTACAAGTGCGGCTCGGAGCCGTTCTTGCGCAGACACTCGTGTCTGGAGCGTTGAGACTCGTCTCGACGCTTTGCCGGGCGCAGCCCGGCTTTGCGGGTCGCACAAATCGGCCCGCATGTTCTTAAGTTAGCGCCTGTGATGGTCTCCGACCGGCCTTGCGGATCGAAGATTCGCCTTTGAGTGCGTAAGCGCCGGAGACCGGCGCCACGGCGCGGCGGGCGCTCGTGCGCCTCCACAACCGCGCCCCGAAAAAAGTTGTATGATTTCAGAGTTGTGCTGGCCATCGACGCCAAAGGTCGCGTCGTGGCTTTCGGGGCGCCCCTAGCCATATGGGCCTGGGGTGAGAGGAGCGATCGCTAGATTCGGTATTGGGCCGGCGGCACCAAGACCGCTGTGTCGACACAACCTTAGGCACTCGCAAGCGGCGGCTTGATCGTGAGCGCCGCGGTCCCGGCGTTGAGTTCCGCTCACTCTCGTCGTGGCTCCCGGAGAGGATCGTCCATGACACCGTCCCGTGCCAGCATCATGTTCTTGACAACCGCGTTGGTCGCTTACTGCCAGGCCACGAGCAACTCCGGCGAGGTTCGCGGGGAGGTGGTTGACCCCAGCGCGGCGGCAGTCTCTCACGCCAGGATCACTCTGTCCAATGAGCAACGGGGGTTTACCCGCTCGGTCCAATCGGCGACCGATGGCGGTTTTGCACTTTCGCTCGTGCCGCCTGGTGTGTATCGAATCCGCGCGGAAGCCCCCGGGTTCAGCCCTACAGTCCTGCACGGCGTCGAGGTCCGTGTCGGTGATATCGTGTCGCTCACCATCGCGCTTTCCGTGTCTTCGGTCGAGACCGAGGTGGTCGTCACCGCCGAGGTCGCCGTCATCGAGACGGAGCGCACACAACAGGCCAACACGATCGAGCAGAAGCGCATCAACAACCTTCCCATCAACCGCCGCAACTACCTGGATTTCGCTCTGCTTGCCCCCGGCGTCGTCGAGACCACGAACCTGGTGGACGACACCAGTTTCCGTCCGATCCAGACTCCGAACTCCGGCCTCAGCTTTGGCGGCTCCAATGGCCGCGGCAACGGGTTCTACATCGATGGAGTGGAGAACTACAACCTGTCGGGCGGAGTTCGGCCCTCGGTCTCCCAGGAGGCCGCGCTCGAGTTCCAGATCAACCGGAACAGTTTCACCGCGGAGTTCGGCAACGCCTCGGGCGGCATCGTCAACATCGTCACCAAGGGCGGGACGAACGCGTTTCACGGCAATCTGTTCGGCTTTCTCCGCCACCGCGACATTCAGGCCCGCAATTACTTCGACCCTGGCAAGTCGGCATTCACACGCGTGCAGACCGGAGCCACGGCCGGTGGCGCTGTGGCGAAAGATCGGACTTTCTACTTCCTGGCTTACGAACTCCTGCGCCGAAGAGAAACCAACTTTGTCCCCATCCTCCAGGACCGCACGTTGTTCTCCCGCCTGACGCCCGGTCAGGATTCCCTGTTCCGCTTTCTCGAAGCGACGGGCAATCCACAACTGGTGGGTCTGGCGCGGCAGGGACGCGCCCTGCTCACACCGGCCAACAATCCGGCCCTGGTGCGTCTGTTCGACGCGAACAGCGGCAACTTCCCCTTCAAAGAGTCCTCCAGCCAGATTTCCTTTCGCCTCGACCATCGCTTCAGCGACCGGCATAGCGTGTTCTTCCGCACCAACGCGACCTGGAATCCTCAGGAGAACTCCGCCTTTGGCGCCCTGGACGGCTACAACCGCGGCCGCGGCCTCGATTTCACTGATTGGACCTCCATGGCCAGCGACATCTTCGTCTTCAACCCGCGCTGGGTGATGGAGACGAGGTTGATGTTCAACTACAACCCATTCTCGGTGACGCCGAACGATCCCTTCGGGCCCGAGATCAACATCAACGGCTACGGTTTGTTCGGCCGCCAGATCTTCCTGCCCTACAGCGGCATCGAACGACATTGGCAGGCGATCCAGAACTTCAACTATGCCTCGGGCCATCATACGCTGAAGTTCGGCTACGACCTCAATCCCACACGGCACAGCCAGGTGTCGGAGACGTTTCTGGGAGGGCGATTCACGTTCGGCTCGCGCATTCCGCTGGCGAGTGTGCTGATCAGCGCCACCGGAGACCCGAACTTTCCCGCGCAACTGGGGCAGATTCTCGCGTCGAGCGGCCAGGCCGCGCTGGTCCCCGTGATCACGCAGCCCATCACCGCCCTGCAATCGTACGCGTTGGGAATTCCAGAACTCTACCAGCAGGGCTTCGGATCTCCGAACTATGTGAACACGGTCAAACGGAACCATTTCTATGTTCAGGACGCTTGGCGCATCCGGCCGGGCCTGACGTTCAACGCGGGCGCCCGCTACGAAGTGGAGATTCAGCAACCGGTGGTGCCGGCGGACCGCAACAATGTCGGACCCCGGGTAGGGTTCGCCTGGTCGCCGGGCAGAGATCAGAAGTTGGCGATTCGAGGCGGGTATGGTCTGTATTATTCGCAGATCCATGCCCAGGTTGCCGGCGTGGCCGAACCCTTGTCGGGCCGGTTCATCAACCAGGTCTTGCTCACTCCCACCAGCGCTCTGTTCCGCGATCCGGCCAACGGCCAGTTTGTCACGTCGGCGACGGTGTACCAGCGTTTGCTGGCGCAGCGCGTGATCGGCAGCCGTCCGATCACCGAGGCCGACCTCGCGCAATTCGGCATCCGTGTTGGCCCCAATCTTCCGGGCTCCGTCGTCTTTGGCATCGACCCGGACTTCGTCAACCCCTGGGCCCATCAGGCCAGCTTCGAGGTGGAACGGTCCTTCGGCGGGTACGCGATTTCGCTCGGCTACAATTTCAATCGCGCCGCCCACCTGTCGCGAACGTTGGGGAGAAATGTCCGGTACACGGGCCAGCGCCTGCCGGACGGGCGGCCCCTGTTCGAGCGCATCAATCCGCTGATCCTGCAAACCAACATCTTCGAGTCCGGCGCCAACTCGTTCTACCACTCGGGCATCCTCCAGGTGACCAAGCGGTACTCTCGAAATCTCGCGCTGAATTTCAACTACACGCTCAGCCGGGCCATCGACGAATCGACCGACTTCAACTCCGACTACTCGCCCAACGATCAGTTGAACGCGCGGGCCGAGCGGGCGCTCTCGGCATTCCATCAGAAGCACCGGGTAGTGATGAGCGCGATCTGTGAGTCTCCCGCGAAGACGCCCATCCTCGCAAAGTGGACTCTGGCGCCCATCTTCGTGTACAACTCCTGGCGGCCGTTCAATGTGCTGACGGGCTTCGACGCCCAGGGCGACACGTATGTCAACACCAAGCGGCCCGCGGGTCTGGGCCGCAATATGGGCCAGGGGCCGGATTCGGCCGCGTTCGACCTGCGGCTCTCGCGGCGCTTTGGTTTCGGAGCGCGAGAGGGACAGGCCGTCGAGTTCATCGCCGAGGGATTCAATCTCCTCAACCGGACGAATTTCCGTTCGGTCAACAACATCGTGGGCGACGTGCCGATTTCGGCTCTGCCCAGCCCGATCGTTGGAAACCGGGGACCGGCGGCAACGCCGCTGGCCTATACCAGTGCTCTCAACTCCCGCCAGTTCCAGATCGGTCTGAAAATTCACTGGTAGAATTCCGCACAGAGGCCCGTCGTTTTCCGGCCGGATCGCATGAGCGATACTGGGAATCCACCCATGCCGATCACACGACGAGAGTGGCTTTCCGGTCTTGCCGCCTTTCCTGCCGCGCTGGCCGCGCCGGCATCGAAGTTCACGCTGGTCCACGTCACCGACCTGCACATCCAACCCGAGTTGCGGGCCGCCGATGGATGCCGCCAGTGTCTGGCTGAAATTAACCGCGCGCGTCCCGACCTGGTCATCGCCGGCGGCGACCTGGTGTTCGACGCCCTGGCCGTGCCCCGTGACCGGGCAAGGCTTCTGTTCGACCTGTACCGCGACACCATGAAACGGCTGGAGGCGCCGCTTTACAACACTCTAGGCAATCACGATGTCTTCGGCCTTTACGAGCGCAGCGGTATCTCGCCCGCGCACGCGGAGTATGGCAAGAAGATGTATGAGGACCTGATCGGACGCCGTTACTATTCGTTCGACTTTCGTGGTTGGCATTTCGTGGTGCTGGATTCGATTGGCTTCACGCCCCGCCGGACGTATGTGGGGTATGTCGATGACGAGCAGATCGAATGGCTGCGGCGGGACCTGGAGAAGACCGGCAAAACCACTCCGGTGGTCGCGGTGACTCACATCCCGCTGTCCACGGGATTTCTGCAATGGATGACGCCGAAGCACGACGCGACGCTGATCGTGGTGAACAACGCGAGCGTTGTCCTCGAGCTGCTTCATGAGTACAACGTCAAGGCTGTGCTGCAGGGGCACACGCACATCTGCGAGACCCTGCAATACCGGGGATGCCAGTACATCACATCCGGTTCGGTGTGCGGGCAATCGTGGAGGGGGCCGAAACTGGGAGTGCATCGCGAAGGGTTCGGTGTGTTGAAGGTGGATGGCGATTCGATTTTGTGGAGGTATCAGCCGTACGGTTTCCAGGCTTAGGCAACAGAGCCGCGAGCGTGAGGGCTCTCTCGACAATAGCCAACCGGCCAGGACGGGATGTAACTCAATGACAAGACAACTGCTTCAGCGACGATCGGGGCACAAAAGGCGGTAATTTTCATCCCAGTTGCGAGCGTCAGCTCATGATCGGCTGTGAAAAAACGGGACATCCACCCCGTTTCCCGGTCAACGTTTCGTGGAGAATCAACGATTTGTGGCCGTGAAACGGGGTGAACGTCCCTGTCTTTTCACGGCTTCGTGAGCGAGCGGTGGCTGATTTGCCGCGGGCGACCGTACCGGCTCACCTGGATCCACCCCGCCGGCTCCACGACGGCCGAGGCGCGAGACGCGGTGACGGTGACCCTGAAACCGCACTCGGTCAATCTTTGTCCGCATCGATCCGAGCTAAGAAATCAGGACCGCGACCCTAAATCGGAGCCGCGACCGGAAGGGAGCGGTGGCCGTTGGCCATTTCTCTCAATAGCGCGGGCAGCCGCCACTTCACGCGAGGTCGAACTTCTCCTGGTGGAGCGCCGCATCGCTCTTCACCATCACCGTGCGGTTAAGCGTTTCCTCGATCTCCTGCAGGAAGTCGTTCTTGGTGGATTTGAGGACCTTCGCGATCTCAGGGTTGACGCGAAGCGTGACATCGCCCTTATCGAGCGCGGGGGCGATCTTCTTGGCCTCGTCGAGGATTTCGGAAATGATGGTCTGGACGCCCTTCACGTAGCCGG
>JBJXGR010000296.1:0-53931 GCA_046160045.1 Bryobacteraceae bacterium | reverse complement strand
AGCATCCAGGTCGCCACGATTAACGGCTCCGGCAGTCAGACCGCCAACAGCGTTCTGATGCGCTCCATCTTCCAGATGGGCGTGCCGGTGTCGGGCAAGAATCTGTTCCCGTCCAATATCGCGGGATTGCCAACCTGGTTCACGATCCGCGCCAGCGCAAGCGGCTACATCGGCCGAAAGAAAGAAACTGATTTTCTGGTAGCTATGAACCCGGAGACCGCCGTCGAGGACGTACAGAAACTCGACAGCGGTGCAGCCGTGGTCTACGATGAGCCGCTCAAACTGGATAAAGTCCGCTCCGACCTCTACTTTTACCCCGTCCCGTTTGACAAGCTCGTGGGCCCAGTCTGCCCGGAGGCCAAGCTTCGAAAACTCGTCCGCAACATGCTGTATGACGGCGTCGTCGCGCACCTGCTCGGCCTGGACGTCGAAGAAATGAAGAAGTCGCTCTTCAAGCAGTTCGGTCCGCGCAAGGTGAAGGCCGCCGAACTGAACTGGGGAGCGGTTCTCGCCGGCAGGAAATGGGCTGAAGACAACCTGACCAAACGCGATCCCTACTGGATCGAGAGGTTGGACCAGAATCAGGGCAAGCTTATCATCGACGGCAATTCCGCCCTCGCGCTGGGGTGCGTTTTCGCCGGCGTAACGGTGTTGACCTGGTACCCCATCACACCGTCTTCCTCGGCGGCTGAGGCGCTGATCGGGTATTTGGAGCGGTTCCGCATCGACAAGGAAA
The DNA here is from genome assembly GCA_046160045.1 of Bryobacteraceae bacterium. Taxonomy (GTDB): domain Bacteria; phylum Acidobacteriota; class Terriglobia; order Bryobacterales; family Bryobacteraceae; genus CAZGUX01. The sequence goes on along the minus strand of JBJXGR010000296.1, from coordinate 53,195 downwards.
CCGGAAAGGCGACCTTCGCCGTGGTGCAGGCCGAGGACGAACTGGCCTCGATCGGCATGGCCATCGGCGCTGCCTGGGCAGGCGCCCGCGCCATGACGGCGACTTCCGGCCCCGGCATCTCGCTGATGTCGGAGTTTATCGGGTTGGCCTACTATGCCGATGTTCCCGTGGTCGTCGTCGACGTGCAGCGCGCCGGCCCGTCAACCGGCCTGCCTACCCGCACCGCTCAAGGCGATACTCTGAAGAATGCCGTCGTCTCTCACGGCGATACCCGCCATCCGATTCTGTTCCCATCTTCGCCGGAGGATTGCTTCACCTTCGCCTCGGTGGCGTTCGACCTCGCCGAGCGGTTCCAGACGCCCGTTTTCATCAATACGGATCTCGATCTCGGCATGAACAATTGGATGGCCGATCCGTTCCCCTACCCCGAGGAGCCCATCCGCCGCGGCAAGGTGCTGACCGCGGAACAACTGGAGGAGAGGGGCGGCTTTGCCCGCTACAAGGATGTCGACGGCGACGGCGTCGGCTATCGCACTCTGCCCGGGACGCGGCATTCCGCCGCCGCGTACTTTACCCGCGGCAGCGGTCACAACGAGAAGGCGCTCTACAGTGAGCGCGAAGACGATTACGTCAACAACCTGGACCGCCTTGCCCGCAAACTCGACGCGATGCGCACTTACGTGCCGAAGCCAGTTGCCTCTCTGCGCCCGGGGGCGGTCATCGGGATGGTTTGTTGCGGCACGTCGCGTTACGCCGCCGAAGAAAGCTGCGACCAACTGGACAAAGAATTCGGTTTGGCCGTCAGTGGCCTCAGGCTGCAGGCGTACCCTTTCACCAGCGACCTCATCGACTTCATTGAGCGCCACGAGCGGGTCTACGTTCTCGATCAGAACCGCGACGGGCAATTACTCGGGTTGATGCGCCTCGATCTCGAGCCGCGGCTCCTCGAAAAGCTTCGCAGCGTCCGTCACTACACCGGGCTGCCGATGGACGCGCGCTCAGTCACCGAGCAGATCGTCAGACAGGAGGGCCTATGAGCACCACCGCCGCGCCTCCCCCGAAGAAGGTCAATCGCCTCGGGCTGGAGGTCCTCAATTACAAGGGCGGAAAGACAACGCTCTGTGCCGGTTGCGGCCATAACGCCATCACCGAGCGTTTGATCGAAGCCTACTGGGAAATGGGAGTCGAACCCTGGAATGTCGTCAAGCTGTCCGGGATCGGCTGTTCCTCGAAGACGCCTGCCTATTTTCTGGGAATGTCGCACGGATTCAACTCCGTGCACGGCCGGGCCTCGGCGGTCGCCACCGGCGCGATCCTCGCCAACCAGCATCTCCAGTGCATTGTGGTCAGCGGCGACGGCGACACCGCCTCCATCGGCCTTGGCAATTTCATGCACATGCTCCGCCGCAACGTTCCGTTGATCTACATTATCGAAAACAACGGCGTTTACGGGCTTACGAAAGGACAGTTCTCGGCTACCGCCGATATCGGTTCCAAACAGAAGAGCGGAATCGTCAACGATATGCCGCCCATCGACTGCTGCCTGGCGGCCATCGAGATGGGCGCCACGCTGGTGGCGCGATCCTTCTCCGGCGACAAGAAACAGCTGAATGCCATTCTGAAAGCCTGCATCGCTCACAACGGGCTATCTCTGGTCGACATCGTCTCCCCCTGCACCACATTCAACGACCACGAGGGCTCCACCAAGAGCTACAGTTACATGCGCGAGCACGAAGAGCCGCTTCATGGGCTGGATTTCGTTCCCTTCTTCGAGGACATTACCGTGGAGTACGATGAGGGCACCACGCGCGAAGTGGAGATGCACGACGGCTCGCGTCTCCGCCTCCACAAACTCGACCGCGATTACGACCCCACCGACCGCATGCACGCCGTCGCGGCTCTTCACGAATTCGAGCGCACCGGCGAAGTGCTCACGGGGATTCTTTACATCGACAAATCACGCCAATCCTTCACCCAGCGTCTCGACATGGTGGACACGCCGCTGGCCCTGTTAACGGAGGAGGTCGTACGGCCGCCGCGGGAGGCGTTGGAGCAGGCAATGGAAGAACTGCGGTAACTCGAAGGAGGAACTCGTCCAGTGGATAACACCGTACGCTCGATCCTGGACCGTAAGGGGTGGCGGGTGTGGTCGCTCTCCCCGGAGACTTCTGTATACGACGCCCTCGTCAAGATGGACGAACTTGACATAGGCGCGCTCGTCGTGACGCGCGGAGCCAGGCTCGTCGGCATGTTCTCCGAGCGCGATTATGCCCGCAAAATCGCGCTCCAGGGCAAATCCTCCCGCGAAACACAATTGCTCGAAGTAATGGAGTCCCCCGTCATCACGGTCACTCCGGAGGAGACAGTCGAAAGGTGCATGCAGATGATGACCCAGCGCCGTTTCCGGCATCTTCCGGTGGTGGAGAACGACACCGTCGTCGGAATGATCTCCATCGGCGACCTGGTGAACTGGACCATCTCGGCCCAGGAGGAGACCATCCAGCACCTCAATGCGTTCATCTCCGGATCCTATCCGGCGTGAACCGAAAGGGGCGTCACACGGGCAGGTGACGGCCCCGCGCATAATGGTTTCTTGCCCGTATGAATCACAGCAGAAGACACCTTCTCTTCGGCGCGTCCGGCCTGATGGGCGCGGCGCCGCCGGAATCCGAAATCATCGTCGGCAGCGGCAGGCTGGAGGCCGCTGCCGCTTCTTTTGATGCAACGCCGCCGCTCGGCGTGCCAGCCGGGACCCACGGCGACGTTCCCGTGGTCCGGAAGATCGAGGGCCGGATCGAAGCCCGCGCCCTGGCCCTGCGACAGGGGAAACTGACGGTCGGCTGGAGCAATTCCGACAACGCCGCTTTTGACAAGATGCGGGCCCGGCTCGCCCGTCATCTGGGCACGCCCGTTGAGCGAACCATCCACTCGTCGACGCACAATCATTCGAGCTTTCACGACAAGGTCCTCGATCAGGAAGACTCTCCTTTCGCGAAAAGCTACTTCGCCGGGGTCGACCGAAGTGCGCAGGCGCTGGCCGCCCGGTTCACGGAGGTGCGCTGCTGGTGGGGAGTCCGGCAGGAGCGGACTGTCACCTATAACCGCAAGGGCCGGCGCGCCGACGGCACGACGTTCTTCATGCGCGAGGAAGACCGCGTGGAGCAGCCGCCGGATTACGTCGGCGTGATCGACGATCGTGCCACCGTCGTTCGCCTGGACGACACCCGCGGCCGGCCGCTTGCGCTGATCACCCACTTCACCGGTCACCCCGTGGCTTCCTACAACCTGGAAGAAGCGGTCATCAATCCCGACTATTGCGGATACGCCCTCCGGGACCTGACCTCGCAATTCGGCTCGCCCCGGCCGGTCGGCTTTTTTCTGCAGGGGTGCGCGGGCGACATCAGCTGCAAGCACATGTTCGGCGGCGACGCCAAAGCCCGGGAGCTTGGAGGGCGCCTCGGCGTCACGCTGCGTGCCGCCGCCCGGGACGCGCAGCCGATCTCGAGCCCGCGGCTCACGTTTACGCACGGCGCCGCGCAGGTGCCCTTTGCCGCTTTGCCCTCCCTCGATCAGTTGCGCGGAGACAGGGAGGAACTGGAGGCATTTGTCCGTCGCTGCGAAACCGGCAGCCCGGACACGCTGCGCGTCCTCGGCTACAACTTCTCGGGCACCATGCGCCAGAACTACCGCAAACGCCTGGCCGAGCCCCTTCTGCGCTGGACCAACTGGGCCATCGAACAGCGCGGCAAGGGCATCGAACGGCCCCGGCAAACGCTGCCCGTGTACGTTCAGGTCGTGACCCTGGGAGACGTTGCCTGGGTCCTGATGCCGATGGAATTATTCGTGGGCATCGGCCTGGAGATCCGCAAGCGTAGCCCGTTTCCCTGTACGGTCCCCGTCGCCTACACCAACAAGGTGTACCCGAATTACCTCGGCCGCGCCGAAGACGTCGGGGACCGCGAGTACATGTCCGCCTTCTACCGCTACTCCCTGCTGCCCCCATATGCGAAACCGGCCGGCGATGTCATCGTCGACAAAGCGGTGGAGCTGTTGACCCGCAGCAGGGCGGCTCTCGCCTGAACGATGGACGACCCGCGGCTTCGAGAGATCTACGGACGCCGCACGTCGGTTCGATGGCGGGACCGCTTGCGCCGATGGCTGGAACCTCCTGTTCCCGTGTGGAGCAATCCCCGCGAGCGGCGGGATTTCCCTCTCGGCAGGTACAACCTCTACATCGGCGGAGGCGGCGCTCGAGTCCCGGGCTACGTCAATGTGGACTTGTTTCTTTTTCCCGGCGTCGATGTCGCGGCCGACGCGGAAATCCTGCCCTTCCGTTCCTCTGTCTTCACACGCGTCGAGTGTGACGCAGTCCTGGAGCACGTACGCGATCCACACTCGGTGATGCGCGAGATCGAACGCGTGCTCGCCCCCGGCGGATTCGCGCACGTCGTCACACCGTTTTGCCACCCGTTTCACGAATACCCCCGGGACTACCGCCGCTTCACGATCGATGGGTTGAAGCTGCTGGCAGGGAACCTGGAGGTCGTCGACGCCGGGTGGCGCAGCGGTCCGGCCGCCACCCTGTTGGTCTTTCTCCTGGAGTTCGTGAAGCTCTGGATCCCCTGGCGGCCGTGGCGCGTGGCCGTCCACGGGATTCTCGGCTGGCTCCTGTTTCCGCTGTGTTACCTGGACGCGATCTTTCTCCGCCTGCCCGACGGCGGGCGAATCGGGAATCACTGCTATGTCTGGCTTCGAAAGCCGGCGCTCACGAGAGCAGCAATTCCAGGTCCTCCCGACTGAGATCGCCTGTCAGCCGGTTGTCCCCGTTGATGATGGCGTCCGCCAGTTCCCGCTTCGACTTCTGCAGATCCAGCACCTTTTCCTCTACCGTTTCCCGAGCGATCAGACGGTAGGCGAACACGGATCGTGTTTGCCCGATGCGGTGGGCCCGGTCGATCGCTTGAGCTTCCACCGCCGGATTCCACCACGGATCGAGCAGGAAGACATAGTCCGCCGCGGTCAAGTTCAATCCCACGCCGCCGGCCTTCAGGCTCACCAGAAATAGCTTGCAGGCCGGGTCGTTCTGAAATCGTTCGACGCGCTCCTGGCGATTCTGCGTCTGGCCGTCCAGATACTCATAGTTCACCTTGCGCTGGTCAAGGCGCTCGCGCACGATACCGAGCAACTGGGTGAACTGAGAGAACACCAGCGCTTTGTGCCCCTCGTCCATCACCTCGGCCAGTTGCGCGTCCAACGTTTCGATCTTGGCGCTCGACTCACCGCGCCGTTGCTTGTCGATTAACCCCGGATGGCAGGCCGCCTGCCGCAGGCGGAGCAGCGCTTCCAGGACCTGGAACCTCGACCGCTCCATGCCTTCGGCGGCGATTCTTCCCAGCAGGGTGTTGCGGTAGTGGTCGCGTAATTCCTCGTACAGCTGGCGCTGTTGGCCGTCCAGCTCGCAGTAAATGGTCTGCTCGAGGCGGTCGGGAAGTTCGCGCGCCACCTGTTGCTTGGTTCGGCGCAAAATGAGCGGCCGCACGGCGTGAGATAGGAGCCGCCGGGTTTCCTCATCTGGATTGCGAAGCGCGCCTCCGTTCGCCTTTAGCACCTTTGATGCGCCGAGCATACCCGGGTTCAGGAACTCGAACAGGCTCCACAGTTCCCCGAGATGGTTCTCGATGGGGGTGCCGGTCACAGCCAGGCGCCGGTTTGCCTTGAGCAGGCGCGCCGCCTTGGCCGACTCGCTGTTGGCGTTCTTGATGGCCTGCGCTTCGTCCAGAATCACGTAGTCGAAACGGACATCGCGGAGCGCGACGGCATCCCGCCGCACCGTGCCATACGTCATCAAAACCAGATCGTATCCCGCGAACGAAAGCTCGGTTTTCTCCCGGCCCGGTCCCGAATGGTCGAGCACGCGCAGCCGCGGGGTGAACCGGGCGGCCTCCTGTTTCCAGTTGTAGATCAGGGAGCGCGGCACCACCACCAGCGAGGGTCCGGGCCGCGCGGCGCCGTTCGCAGGAGCCTGTTCGCCCAGTACGCGCCGCGTTTCCAGCCACGCCAGAACCTGAGGAGTCTTGCCTACCCCCATGTCGTCGGCCAGGCATCCACCCAGGCCGAGCCGGTCGAGAAACTCGAGCCACGCCACTCCTTCGCACTGGTATTCGCGGAGGGTCCCCACAAATCCGTCCGGCTGAGGCGCCGCCCGAAGCCCCTCGAACTGGCGCAATTGCTGGCGTGCGTGAGCGAACATCTCATCGGTCCGCACCTCTTCGCGCCCAGCGAGAAAGACGTCCAGCAGCCCGGCTTGCGTACGCTTGAACCGCAAGCCGCCGCCCTCCGCCTTCCCCAACCGCATCAGCGTCCCGTAGCGGGCCAGCAGTTCCTCGGGCACGACGCCGAACGAACCGTCCGGTAAGCGCACCATCGTTTCCCCGCGTTCGAGGGCCTTCAGCAACTCCGGCGTCCTGAGCTTGACGGGACCGAAGTCCAGGGCGATATTGAGATCGAACCAGTCAATCCCCGACGTCAACTCGGCCTGGATCGAACCGGCCCTCCGATACGATTTGCCTTCCGCCTCGACGTGCCAGCCTTCACGCGCCAGCGCGGCGATTATAGCGGGAAGCTTCGTCGCGGGTACGTCGCGGGCCCCTGTGGAAATGTACGAAGTGACGCGCACACCAAGGCCTTCGAGCCGTTTGGACGCCGCCACTTCGGCTTGCAGATCGCGTTGAACGAGGCGGCGTCTTTCCGGGTCGTAGAAGCCCGCCGACGGACTCTCGGCCGAGACCGCTGTCCCGTCATAGTCGAACCACAACGCGACACTCACCCGTTCGGAGCCGCCGCCGTAGGTCTTCCAGGGTTGGGAGAACTTAGCCCCGGGGTGTGGCGTGGCCGTGACAACCTCAAAGCGCAACTCCTCGGGCAGTTGCATGGGCGGTGTCCGGCCCGTGCGGAGCAGTTCGCTCAGGAACTCCTGACTCTCGCTGACGGGCACCGATACATGTTTCCCCGAACGCAGTGCCGAAATCCACGCGAAGCTATTCCCATGCTCGAACTCGCTGGCCTGGTTTCCCGCGATGAACAGACCGTCGGCCAACACAACCGCCGCCGCGGACAGGTCGATCCGTTCATCACCCCGAATCAACATTCCGTGAAGCGCGTAAGCGTCTCTTTTTCGCTCCATGGCCACGTGGAACTGCCAGACGGGTCCCGGATCCCACGAGAGTTGGGGCGGATCCGCCTTGGACATCACGCCCTGGTGCCGCACGAGACAGCGCCCCGTGGCGCAGAGCTTTGGCACCAGGATCTTCCAGACGGAATTGCGCAGGTGGTATTTCCCCGGAAAGAACTCAACCGCCTGCCAGGCGTAGCCGGCGTTGCTTGTCGCACCCGCCAGGGCCACCAGGAATTTGCGGTCCCGCTCATCGGGAATGCTGGCAAGTGCCTGCCTGGGGATTCGTTCACTCTTCAATTTTCCCCGTTCGCCGTCTTGCTTGAGGTCTCGGACCTCGACGGAAATGCTCAGGGCCTGGTTCGACAACGTTTCGGCGACATCGACCACATAGTAGATCTCGCGGCCGGCTCGCCATTCGGCATCCTTGGAGGCCACGTTCACCGATGCCGGCAAACTGTCGAGTAGCTGCCTCCACGCAGCCTTGGGAGGGGTGCGTGGCCCAGGAGGCGTGTAGGGCCGGGGCCACGATGTTGCTTCCTCGTCGTCAAAGTCGCCGTCATCTTCATCGGTGAGGGGCAAGTCGAGAATCAGCTCCAGCCTCGCATCCCCTCCGCGACCACGGCCTTGGAGGCGTCCGTTCAGGTCCGCCGCCACCAATGCGGCCCAGATGTGCGAACACGGTTCCTCCCGGACCTCGAAGTCCTCGCACTCGCAGGACGCGAACAGATGATTGCCGTCGCGCTGAAGGCTCACCAGCAGTTCGGATTCACCGAGAACGAGGGCGTCGAGGCCATGGCTATCGCCTTCGGCCAGCTCCACCAGCCCTTGGGCCACAAGTCCGCTTCCGAGTTCGCGCGCCTTGACCTCGAAGGCGCCCGCCAACTGCGTCTGAAGATACATGGCTTCTGTGATGAGGATCGCACAAAGGACACCCGTCTGGTCTGCACCAATCCGAACCGCGGGGAGCAGACAGTTTCCGCACACCCGCTGACGGTCGGGGCTGCGGCGCGTTCTTTGTTCAGACTTGAAATAACTCGGGGACCATCTCGCGGACAACCGGTCGCAGACGGATCGCCTCTTCTTCCGGAACCCAATCATAAGGCCATCGAAGCCGCGTGCCGATCGCGGTCCACCCTCCCGCCGTCGCCAGAAGCTTATCCAGGGCGGGATTCGAGACGCCGTGCCGCAGCCGGAACGGGAGCACGTGCTGCTTCATGAAAGCCTGAATCCGTCCTTCCACCTCCAGCGCCCGGCCGGGATCCGAGTACATCAGGCGATTCCACCACGCGGCGCCGGAGGGACTCAGACAGGCAACGTTCGAATAGGAGCCAGCCGCGCCCATCCGGATTCCTGTCGCAAGCTCGTGGCCCGGCACAAAGATCGACAAGCCGGGCGCCTCCAACCTCATCGCCGCGTACCAATCGTCCCCGCCCGGGACCACCTTGATCCCGGCCAGGGCAGGGACGGCCTGCCGCAGCGCGCCAAGATCCGCGGGTTGCAGCACACGCTTGGCGTGAGGCGGATTGTACAGAACAAGCGGAATCGGATCGGCCAGCGCCGCGATCGACGACAGGAAGCGGATGGCCTCGCGGTTGTTCACCGGCACCCAATCCGGTAGGGTCACCTGAATGCCGGAGGGCTTCCACACGACCGCCCGCCGGACGCGCTCGCGCATGGTTTGCGGAGACGGGTGACTGGCGCCCACTTGAAACGGCATTCGCGCGCGCTCGCATCGTTCGGCCAGCAGGTCGTGAATGCGGTCGTACTCGGACTCCGTCTGCGTGAAGAACTCGCACGCCGTGCCGTTCGAGTAGATGCCGTCGACGCCGGCTGCGAGCATCTTGTCGATCACTTCGGCAAGCCGCTCGAAATCGATGGAGTCGTCAGGCGCGATCGGCAGGAGAAGAGTGGCCCAGGTTCCCATGATCTCCGCGGCGGAGAGAGGCTTCATACGCCTGTGTTATACCGCGCGCGGCAGCCTGCCGCCAGCCTATTGAAGCTCGAAATCGCGGGCCAGCAGGGGGAGGAGGAAGGCGGCGTCAGACAGCGTCTCGATGTGCGCAACCGTGCTAATCAGGGCGTTGGCCTGGGCCGCGTCCAGATAGGGCGCCGCGTAGCGCCGGAACTTGTCTTCCAGATCATGGTCCGGCAAGGGATCGTCGGCATCGCCGGGGGCGGTGACCGGTCCTGAGGTGAACTCACCTTCGACGGTCTCGACGATAATCTCAGCGAAGCGGCGGGCGGGAAAGCGGGCCTGAAAATCCGGCCGGACGACGAACTCCATCCGCTCCATCAGCCCGCGGGCGCGCTCATTGGGTAATGCGCGCTCCAGCACTTGCGCCGGACCGCAATCGCCTTCCAGCAGCGCAACGGCGATCGGATAAGCGACGCTGTACTGCGCTTCCTCGGACGTCTGCGGGAACTTGCGCGTCAAGGCGCACGCTTCGGCGAACGTCTCGATGCGGATTCGGCGGATCCTCTCCGGGGAGATCCCATAGTCGCGACAGACCTTCAAGGCTCCGCGAACCGGAGCCTGGGCCCAGCGGCAAGTACAGTAGGGCTTGAAGTAAAGCTGCTCGATCAGAAACTCGCGGCCCAGGGAATTCACGAGGTCCGCCGCCTCGGGAACGCCAAAGAGGCTGGGAGTGCTGGTGAAACCCTGCTGTGCCAGCAGCGCCGCCGAGACGCCGCCGAACGCCGACCAGGCCACTCCGTCCTTCACCATTCCCGGCAGGGAGACGCATCGCATGATGGGGGCCATGGTTCCGTGATACTCCGCCGCGCCGAGGGCATGCGCGGTCTCGCCTGCGGCCAGCCCGAGCGCCCTTGCCGCTACCGCCGCGACCCCGAGCCCACCCCACGACCCCGAGCCGTGATACGTCGGGCAGACGATGCGGACGATGCGGCCGGCGCGCATGGCGATTTCGTAGCCGACCAGCAGCGCCGTCAGGGCCCCTTCGCCGCTCATGGGACGCTGCTCGGCAAGGGCGAGGACCGCGGGCAGCAGAAACGCGCCCGGATGGCCCTTCACCAGGTTGTAGCCATCGTCGGCGTCCAGGGCTTCGCACACGGTGGCATTGGCGAACACCGATAAGACAAGGGGCGCTCGCCGCGTGGATCCGTATAACGAGGCCTGTTCCGTCCCTCCGAAGGAGAGTGCAAAACGCCGTGCGATCTCGCTCGTCCTCGCGGGGATGCCGGCAAACGAACAGCCGAGCAGATCGAGAAAACAGCGGCGGCCCTGGTGAACCACCGATTGAGGGAAGTCCTCGAGGCGCGTCCGGTGGACAAATTCGATGACGTACTGTTCCTGCTCGGGTCGCCAGTCCACGGTTTGGTTTATTGTTCCTGCAGTTTGAGCCCGAGAATCGGATGGATCTCGAGTTTGGCGGACTTGCTCGAGGCCGGAGGATGCCGGCCCAACACCTCCGCCATGGCGCGAATGTGCGACGCCGCGCACCCGCAACAGGCGCCGATGAAATTGATGCCCGCGTCCCTCGCCCTGAGGGCAAAGGCGGCCATCTCTCCGCGGGTCAACTGCAGAGGATCCAACTCCAGGGGGAACTCCTTGCGGCCCATGAAATACGGGACCTCTTCGGAGCAACGGAATCCGGCGGGCTGGCAGGCCACGAAGGCCTTCACGGCCCGGCGCATTTCCTCGGCCAGGGGCAGCATGAAGTAAGGATCGCGGCCGCAGTTGGTGCCGACGATGTCCGCGCCGGCATCCTCCAGGCGTTTCGCCGTCTCGGCCGGGGAGTACCCCTCGCGGCTGAGAGCCGGGTTCTTGAAGTTCATGGTGATCATCGCCGGGTAGCCTTCGTCCTTGATCGCCTTTGCGGCCAATGCCGCTTCGCCCGCCCAATGGAAGGTCTCGGCGATGAAGAAATCAACGCCCTCTTCGGCTTGCAGCAACACCTGCTGGCGAAACAGGTCGAGCGTGCGCGCCTTCGCCGCGTCGCTCCCGGGATCGTACACCCAGGTGAGGCACAGGTTGCCCGCCACCAGAGCGTCTTCGTGCGCGGCCTGCCTGGCCAGGCGCGTCGCCGATCGGTTGAGTTCCTCCACCTTGTCGGCCAGTCCGGCCACACGGAGTTTTTCCTCGCTGGCGTAAAACGTGCAGGTTTGGAGAACCTCCGATCCGGCGCGATAGAACTCGTTGTGAAGTTGAAGGAGCGCGTCCGGATGCTCGATCGCCACTTCCGGGGTGAATGGCCCCGCTTGCACATAGCCACGGCTCTCGAGTTCGAGCAGGTAGCCGCCGTCGCCGAGCACGGGTCCGTCTTTGAGTCGTTCGATGATTCCTTTTTTTGCCATGATCGATCAATTCCAGGGGAATGGGCTTTGCGAGCTGGGGTGCAGGTCTCCCTCTTGATAACGGGCCAAACGGAACGGGTGAAGCGCCCTGCGCGGACCTTCCAGAAGGAGGGCCGCCGTCTCCTTACCCGCGCCCAGCAGTTTGAAGCCGTGATTGGAGTCCGCCATCATGAACACGTTGGAGCGGACGAAGTCGAAAATCGGATAGTTGTCGGCGGTGAAGCAGCCGACGCCGCCGTTGGCCCGGCGCTGATCGCGAATCTCCGTCGTACGGAAGCGGTCCATGGCCCAGGCCAGACCGGCGCGGAAGTAGCGTTGGAACTCGACGTCGACTTCGGCGTTCGCGCGTCCGTAGGGCTCGATCTCCGCGTCCGGGCCGAGGGGAATGGGCACGCCGCCGCCCTGAATTCCCGCTCCGTCCTTCTTCCAATAAATGCCCCAGGGGCCGGGATCGACCGGGTCGCCGGTGAGCGGGTCCTCGAGCGGGATGCTGTGGTCGAGGTGAATCACCGGCCCGACCTTGCCGTCGTCCTGGAGGAACGGCTCTGGTAGTTCGAGGCCGCCCTCACGCAGGCACCAGTAGGTAAACATGGGCCGCTTGATCGTGCGGCCGTCCGGCAGGTTGATCGTGGCTTCCATCGGCAGATCGAGCATTTTCCAGAAGCGGCCGCTCCAGGGGCCTCCGCCGATGATGACCAGGTCCGCGCGGATCGCGCCATGGTTGGTCAGGACTCGTTTCACCTGATTGCCTTCCAGGTTGAAGCCGGTCACCTCGACGCCGCGAAGAATCCGAACGCCTTGCTCTTCCGCCTTTCGCGTCAGGCCCTCCAACGCTTTCTTCGGGGGTGCGAAGCCGCCCATCGCCTCATGCAGGACGCCGGCGATGCCTTCGCAGTGGAAGTCGCGGTACATCGTGCGCATATGCTTTTCGCACTCCGCCTCGCCTACGTAGAGTTTCGACGTATAGCCCACTTCCGCCTCGCGCTTGTGAATCGCCTCCACGTCCCCCAACTGTTGCCGGGGGACGGCCGCGATGTATCCGGCAGGGGTGTAGGAGAGGGCTTCCGGATTCTCTTCCCACACCTCCACGCTCAGCTTGACCAGTTCGCACATGGCCGGAGAGTAGTAGAAATTGCGAACCACTCCGCAGGCAATGCCGGAGGCGCCGGCGCCGGTCTCGGACTTTTCGAGCAGGACGATATTCGCGCCCGAGCCTTTGCCTTTGGCCTTGAGCATGCCGGCCAGGTGCCAGGCGGTGCTGAGACCGTGCACGCCGCCTCCGATGATGCAGTATTCGATGGATTCCGGTAGTTGCGTCATGATTGCTTGTCCGTCAATCGGAAGAAATTCCTGAGCAGTTTTCTTCCGTCCAAATGCTCCGGGTCGTGGAATTCCGGGTGGAACTGCACGCCGTAGAGCGGCTTCTCCCTGTGCCGGAACGCCTGGACCGCGCAGTTCGGGTTATGCGCGATCTCTTTGAGCGGATCGGGCAGCCTGCTGATCTCCCAGAAATGGCGCTCGGTGACGACGATCGGCTCGCGAAAGCCCGTGAACAGGGGGTCGGACGCGTCGAACTCGATCGGATAGTAGCCCCACTCCTTCAGCCAGCCCGGTGCATACTCGGGGTACACATCCGCCTCGCCGTCGCGAAGTTGCCGCAGCGGAGAGGCCTCGCCCCCCAACAACATCCCGATCAACTGGTGGCCGCCGCAGATGCCCAGCACGGGCTTCTGCGTCTCGGCGATCGCCTTTTGAAATTCGCTGAAATCGGAGGGCAGGTCGTAGTCCTCCCACAGCGAGCGATTGCCGCTGGTCACCAAAGCCGAGACTTCCGGCTGCGCCAGTTCCTCTTTGCGGAAATCGGTGAAGTGCCGCGTCACGCAGGCCTCGCCGCTCAGTTCCTCGAACAGGGCCCGCCGCTGCTCCATCGTCCGGCCGCGCTCCTCGCGATACCGCGGATCATCGAGTGCCTTGGGATGTTCAATGTCGAGGAAGATCACCATACGATCGCGACCTCCGGCGCGGCATGACGAATGAGTAGAACTTGACTCCGCGGGGTGTAGATCCACCCGTCGCGTTTCAGGCCCGGCGACAGGGGAAGCGGCTTGCCGCCGCCGCGCACGCTCTTTGGAGGGCCCGCGGCTTTCAATAACTCGATGCTGTCTTTGAGGGTGCGGTACGTAACTTCAGTCCTGCCGTATCGGATTTGCTGGATTTCGGTGGAACTTCGCAGCAGGTGCGTCTGGTCCTTCGGCGCCAACTCCGGCAGGCAGCCCATCGATTGAATGATGTACCGCACGACCGGAGAGGTCAGGCTGTACCAACTGGATTTGTCTCCATAGACGCGGGGGCCGAGCATGGTGTTATGCGTCCGGCCGTCCGGCTTGAGGCCGTACCGGGTGACCGAACGCATGCCTTCGAGCACGGTGACGCGGTACTTTTCTTCGCCCGTGGCCAGGAAGAACTCCGCGGCCATTTGAATCCAGGACAAGGTGGAACTGGGAGTGGCAGCCAGGTAGGAAGTCTGTTCGCGCAGCAGCAGGCCCATGTCGCGGTCGGCAAAGGCCAGGCCGTCCATCACCCAGTTGAACAGCCGCCGCGCGTGCGCCATGTACGAATCCTCATTCGGCAGCGAGCGGTAACGGAGCAGCAAACGGATGGTCTGCGCGGGCGCATAATACACTTGCGATCCGTCTTCCTTTTTGATGTCTTCGTAAAAGCCGGACCAGTTATCGGTTCTCAGCGGATTGCGCAGCATCCACATCCATGCCGCGACCTGGGCGTTCTTGTAATCGAGGTTGCCAGTGACGCGATGCATCTTCTCCAGAAACGCCACGGGAATCATCAGCCCGGCCGTGTATTGTTCAAACACATCGCCCGTCTGTGGGTTTACCCGAAACGGCCAGGAGCCATTCTTCGCCTGCCGCTCGACGAGCGTGTCGGCGATCGCTTTCGCGGCGTCAAAATAAGTCTTTTCGCCGGTCGCGTCAAACAGGCGAATGTAGGCAAGGCCCATGTAGCCGGTCTTGTCCGGCTGAAGCGTGTCCTTGTCCATGAATCCGCCGGGCTTGCCCTCGGTGAAGGTGCTCCACGGCAGGCCCGGCCATTTGTAGTCAGCCGGCGTGGAGTGCGCGATCGTCCAGTCGGCCACCTCCCGGGCGCGGCGCAGTCCTTCCTCGTCGCCCGAGTAGTTGTAGTAGTTCAAAAACGCCTCGACCAGATAGGCGTGATGGAACGCGGGGTACGAGATCCGGTATCGGAACTGGTCGCCATCATCGATGACTGCGTGATAGATATACGGCGGCCACAGCCTGCCGTTCTCATCGCGGATGGTCCGCTCCTTGCCGGTGTCGCGGAACAGGAAGCGCGCTGCCCGCTCGACGGTCGTCGCACACGCTTCCGCCATGCCCGCCGGCGCGATGCGCACCTGTGCCGCCTTGAGGAAGAACTCAGGCCCTTCCACGTCGGCGGCGGGCGGGTTCATGGCAAGCAGGGGCAGGGCCAAGACCCAACGCACTCCCAACCCGGCCGCCGCCAGCCGAACGCTCAACTTGTTACTCATCCGTTCCAAATCGCGGGAGGAAGGGCCGAATTCGAGCCCTGTAGCTTCGCTCAGAACTCATAGCGAAGCGCAAACTGGACCTGCCGCGCCGGGTTAGCCACACCGAAGATCCGGCCGATTGCGGGGGTATTGATCGTCGCCGACGGCAGCGAAAAACTCGGCGTGTTGGTGCTGTTGAACATCTCACAGCGGAACTCGACAAACTGCTTTTCAAACGTGATGAAGCGCTTGGCGATCGAGAAGTCGATGTTCGTATATTTCGGCCCCCGAAGGATATTTCTGCCGGCGCTGCCGAACGTCAACTCCGCGGGCAATGCGAAGGCGTCGGGGTTGAACCAGCGGAAAATCGTCTGGCCGGACACCCGCCAGTCGCCCACCACGTTGGGCCTCTGCCCGCCCGTGCCGATATTGGCTCGATCGACGGGGATCGAAACGGTAAACGGAAAACCGGTGGCGAAGGTGCCGATTCCGCTGAAATTCCACCCGCCCAGGACGAGATCGGCGGCACGAGGGGCATCGCTCATGAACGCCCGCCCCCGGCCGAACGGCAGTTCCCAGATGCCTCAACGTGAGCCGATGCGTCTGGTCGTAGTTCGAGGGCCCGCGCATGTACGACCCGTAGTTCCGGGGATTCGGGCTGCTGGTGAACACCTCCGAGGCGTTGTCGATCGAGCGCGACCAGGCGTACGAGACGAGATAGCTCACGCCCTTCGAAAGCCGTTTTTCCGACTTGAACTGGAACGAATGGTAGATGCTCGACGAGATGGACCCGTACATCGAGATACCGGCGAAGAGGGGATACGGTCTGCGCGGTTGGATGGCGCCAGGGGCCGGCAGGGGCTGATTCACCGGGTTGTTGCCGATTACCCGCGACCCCTTCGAGCCGACATACGCCACCTCGACCAGCGTCCCGATGAGCTCGCGCTGCAACGACAGGTTCCAATGCTGGATCTGTGCGTTCTTGAAATTCCAGTCCCACATGGTCACGCCCGGGGTGCCTCCGAACCGCGCCGTTGAAGCAAAGGCCGTTTCGTAGTGCACGTCCGGGATCGCCGGGTCCGGCGTCAGGGCGCTATTGAACTGGAAGGGCGGGTTCGTGTAGCTCATGTTGATCTGCGGATTGGCGGTCTCCTGATTCTGGTAGACGCCGTAACCGCCGCGGAGCGCCGTCTTGTTGTCCTCGGTGACGGTAGGCGAATCCGAACCGGGGCCCGAACCCGTTCTTGTCGCCGTTGATCGTGCTGCGGGAGATCGCCTGGCCGACCGGAAAGGGCAAGCCCTGGGGAACAAGGCTCAGATCCGCATACACCATCCGGCCCGTGTTGAGATCGAAGTTGGCCAGGCGATTGTTCTTGGTGTAGTAGGGCGGGTTCCACTCGTAGCGCAGGCCAAGGGAGAGCGTCAGGCGGCGGTTCACCTTCCAATCGTCCTGCACGTAGTAGTGGTAGAAGCGCGACTGCGAATACCCGTACTCCGTGCCGACGGTCCGCGAGGCCCCGCTGGCGTAGCCGAGGAGGAAGTCGGCGTACGCATTGCCGACGCCCAGAGGCGTCGCGGCGGTGTAGCGGCCGTTGAACGAGAAGTTGCCGCGGAAGGCGCTGCCGGTGAGAAAGAAGCGATCGTTCCACCGGAAGTCGAAGCCGCCCTTGACGGTGTGTCGCCCCTTGATCCAGGTCAGGCTGTCGGTGGCGTGGATGGTGGCATCGGGCCGCGTCAGATTCGGAACAAAGGCGCCGTCGCCCCAACCCGTGAAGTTGGTGATGCCGATGAGAGGAAAGCCTACCAGGTCTTTATCGGTGGGCAATCCCTGGATGCCGGCCTCGCGGGCGAAGTCGCGGCCGGCGTTGTCGTGAAAGTACAGCCACACAAAGCGGTTGTAGCCGGCCCGAAAGTCGTTGATCAGCGTCGGCCGGATCACGTGCGTGTATCCCAGCGCGTAGAGGTTCCTGCCGTCGGTCTCGACCACGCCGCTGCCGAAGCCGCCGCCGCCAATTGCGGGCGTGCCGAAGTTGCTCGGGTTGGTCACGGCGCGCGGAGAATGGAAGAACCGGCCGAAGAGTTGGCCATTGGCGCCGATCTTCTGGTCGATTCGAAGGCCCACCTGATTCGTGTCGTCCTTGTAGGCGGTATTGCGCGTGAGATTTCCAGCGAGCCCCGGGACAAGGGGAAGCGGCACATACTGCTGCAGGAACTTTGAAGCGTTACTGATGCGGCTGTCGGGAAGGCGGTTGTTGGCAAAGGGCTGGCGTTGGCCATTGACGACGTTCAGCGGATCGTAGATCGCCGGCTGGCCCGAAAAATCGCCCGCTCTGAACGCGGCGGGCGGCACGGTCGAAACCCTGGTAACGGCCTGCCGGATGCGTGTCCCCTCGTAGTTGAAGAAGAAGAAGGTCTTATCCTTGCCGTTATAGATCTTGGGGATCAAGGCCGGTCCGCCGAAGCTGCCGCCGAATTGGTTGCGCCGGAAGGGCACCTTGGTGGTGATGCCGGCGGAGTTGGAGAACCACGGGTTGGCGTCCAGCACGTTGTTGCGAAGGTACTCGAACAGCGAGCCATGAAACGCATTGGTGCCCGTGCGCGTGAGCACATTCACCTGCGCCCCAGCCGACCGGCCGAACTCGGCGCTGTAGGCGTTCATCTGGACTTTGAATTCCTGGATCGCGTCCACCGAGGGCGAGACGATGTAGTAGCCGTTGAAGAGCGAATTGTTGTCCACGCCGTCGATGAGGTAGGTATTCGAGTACGAGCGCATGCCGTTCAGCGAGACCGAATTGCCTTCCTGATTGGCCGATTGCCGCGTGCTTACGCCGCCCAGGCTGGCGCCCGGAACGAGCAGGGCGAGTTGCAGGAAAAAGCGTCCGTTCAAGGGCAGGCGATTGACGCGATCGCGGTCGACCACCTGTCCAATGGACGACGAGTCCGTTTCGACGAGCACGCCCTGGCCGCTCACTTCGACGGTCTGGTCGACCTGGCCGACCTGCAGGGTCGAGTCCACCCGCAATTTCTGCTCCACGCGAAGGATCAGGCCGCTGTAGACCGCGCGGCGGAATCCGGCGGCCTCAATCGTCACCGTGTACGAGCCCGGAGCGAGGTCCGGAACCACGTAATTGCCGGTTCCGTCCGTTTGCGTCTCGCGCACGAAGTTGGTTCCCTCGCTACGGATGGCGACTCGCGCGTTCGCAATTGCCGCGCCGCTGGGGTCCAGTACGGTTCCCACTACCGTTCCTTCCACTGCCGCATAGGCCAACAAGCCGGTCAGGACAAAAAGCGTCAGGATCGTTCTAGCGTTTCTGGGCATCGCTTCCTCCTTTGCATCCACTACCCGATTGATAAAGCCGTCCTTCATACTCGACGCCGCAACCCTGCTCCGGATACCGGTCCGCTAACGGCACCACCGCTCCCCCGCACGTTGAGGTATTAATGACTGTATTGGTTTCACGCAAGCAGTGTCAAGAAAGATACGCTTCAGCGCGGCATCGGAAAACGAGCCCGAACTTGACGGGCTTCCGCGCATCACATCACGATGATGTTTCAGAGATCGGCAGATCCGGATGACGAGGAGGAGTCGAATCGATGTGTCAAGGCGGCCACAGCGGGGGATTGCGCCGGCGCGACTGGCTGATGTTGGCGGCGTCGTCTTTCGAGGGGGCCGCGGGACAGGATTCACCGGCCCGCGTGATGACCGTGACGGGCGCCGTCCGGGCAGCCGACCTTGGCCGGACACTGACGCACGAGCACGTGCTCATCGACTTCGTTGGGGCTGCCCTCCTGAAGCCAGGCCGTTATGATCCCGAGGAGGCGTTCGCGGTAGTGCGACCGGTTCTGGAGCAGGCGAAGGCGGCCGGGCTTGGGACCCTTGTCGAGGCCACGCCCGAACACATGGGAAGAGACGCGGTGCTGCTGCGGCGACTCTCGGAGTCGACCGGCGTCCAAATCATCGCCTCAACGGGGATTTATGCCGCTCGCAAGGAGCAATATATTCCAGGATATGCCCGGGTGGAAACCGCGGAGCAACTGGCTGCGCGGTATCGCCGGGAATTCGAGCGCGGAATCGGCCAGACCGGCATACGGCCCGGTGTGATCAAGATGGGCGTGAATCCAAAGCCGGCCCCGCTCTCGGAGATCGAGCGGAAGCTTGTCCGTGCCGCGGCGCTCGCTCATCTCGGCACCGGCCTGACCGTCGAATGCCACACCGATCGCGGCCACGCAGCCATCGAACAGATGGAGATCTTCGCTGACGTCAAGGCGCCTCCGCGAGCCTTCATCTGGGTTCATGCCCACCACGAAAGAGACCATGCTTTTCACTTGAAAGTCGCCCGGGCGGGAGGTTGGGTGGAGTTCGACGGACTCCGGGCAGGCCACCTGGCTAACTCGTACACCTCCATGGATTGGCATGTGGAGTGTCTAGGCGCCCTGAAGGAGGCTGGACTGCTAAGGCAGGCTTTGATCTCGAGCGACGCGGGTTGGTACCAGGTAGGCGAGCGCAAGGGCGGGCCGTATCACGGCTACACTCTGCCTTTTCGGGAGTTCCTTCCACGGCTGGAAGCGAGCGGCTTCACAGCCTCCGAGATCGGACAGTTGTTCGTGCGGAATCCAGCCCGCGCGCTGACGCCCGCGGGGTAGGGGGAGCTTGCCCGCTATCCGAACCCTGGCCGGAGACGTTCGGAGGATGCTGGTGTAGAACGGCTTGTACCCGCGAGAGATCCGGACGGTCGGCTGGCATCGTCTTTCCGGGGCGGCACCACGACCATTTGTACAGAATGCAATCGCAAGGCCCGGCCCCCACGCCCGGCCCCAGTTTCTGCCCACAAGCTATTGAACAATAGCCAGTTAGTTCGCCGCACTTTGGCCTCCTCTTCCACTTCCAGGTGGAACAACTATTTTCTTGACGACGAACCACCGGGCCCGCCGCCTTCAAAACCAATCACAGTGCCCGCGCCGATTGCCCGCAACCGCGCACGGACTCAAAGCGTGATTCACAATGGCTTTCAAATTCTAAGTAGCGCTGAATCTCTGGGTTGCGAGTTTCCGAAATCGCTTCCCTCTTGACACGGCGGTATCCTCTTCGATGCCATGGCCACCGCTGCTCAAACCAACGCCAATCGCCGCAACGCTCTCAAGTCCACTGGACCCAGAACTCCCGCCGGCAAGGCGCGCTCCTCCTCGGAACGCGCTCCTCCACGGTCTCGCCTCCAGGCAAATTGTCCTCAACACCGAAGACGAGGCCGCGTTCCAGGCCCTCTACGCCGAGTGCCTGGACGAGTATCGGCCTTCCGACGCCACCGAACGCGCACTGGTCCAGCAGGTCGCCGTCGCCGCCTGGCGTCTCCAGCGCACTCAGACGTTGGAGACGGTTCTGTTCGACTACCGTTTTGTCCTCGAACCGGGGCTCTGGCGCTCGGAAGATCGGCGCCAGTTCGATGAACAGGATCCTCGCTGGGCCCAGTTCCGTCAGGTCGGGGCGTTGCTGAATGGCTGCTGCAACGGATCGGACGCCCTGGAGCGGCTGTCACGCTACGAACGCAGAGCCGAGACCGAGAGGGAGCGGTGGCTCCCCCTCACCAGTTTGTTCGCGCCGGAAACGGTGCCTGGCACCGAATCGAAGCCAACCGAAGCCATTGGGCGAACCCAATCTTCACCCGTAAAATCAACCACTTCCCGCCCAATTGGCTTCGTTCCGTCAAATGGTTGTCAGGTAGCGCTTGAGGAACGGGAAGCCTTCCCGGCCGCTGAAGCTGTGCTCGCCCGCGAAGACCTCGTGGCCGACGCGATCGCCGGCTCCGAGGGCCTCGTACACCTTCCGCACGCGGGCGACGCTTTCCTTGCAGGCCGCGACCGGGAAAATGCTGTCCTTGTCGCCCGATTCGACAAACAGCGGTCGCGGAGCGATGAGGCCGCCGATGTCGTACATCTCCGCCCATTCGAGAATGCCCGGAACATAGTTGTCGATGCAGTGGGAGAGGCTGAAGATGCTCTCTTTGAAGGTGCACAGATAGCCGCTGACCAACGCAACCCGGATGCGGGGTTCGAGCGCCGAGGCGAACAGCGTGCAGGTGCCACCGCCCGAGATCCCCATGCAGCCGACGCGCCTGGCGTCGAGTTCGGAGCGGGTCTCGATCCAGTCGATCGTGCGCATGACGTCGCGCACGCGCCAGCCGATCATGGTCTGACCGAGCAGCAGCGCCGCACCGGCCGTGGGTTGGCACGCCGACGTACCCAGCCCTTTTTTCTTTGCGGTAGCGTCGCGGCGGCAGCCGAACGACATGGGCTCGATCGCTACGGCGGCCAGGCCGTGTTCGACTGCCTGGATCGCGAAGTCGTGCTGGTAGCCGGCCTTGTCGGCGCGGTCCTGCCCTTTGTCGTCGATGGCGACGATATCGTCGACTCCGCGTCCGTGGCCGGGGACGCAGACCATCGTGGCGAAGGGCCCTTTCCCCTGCTTCGGAGTCAGCAGGTAGGCCAGGGCCCACGATCCGGGGGAGGCCTCGAAGATGAACTTCTCCCGGCGGTAGGCGGGGAACTCGCGGACTTCGAGGGTTTCGGGTTTCATCGCGCCGCGCTGTGCAAACGGTACGCCCAGCAGTCCGGCGAGTTTCGGCCGCAGCTTTTTCTGCCAGGCTTCGGTTTGCTTCGCCGTTTGGGAGCGGAAGGTGAGCTTCATCGGCGCCTGCTCGTACAGCGTCCGGGTCCAGGCAACGGGGTCGAAGCCCTTTGCGTCGACCTTGGATTCGAAGCCGTCGAGCGCGCCCGTGTATTTCGCCGCCGGTTGCGAGCGCACCTGCGCGGCCGGGACCAGGGCGGTTCCCGCAAGTCTGCCAAGTTGTCTGCGTGTCATCACAGGTTCACCGGAACCACTTCTTCAAAGATCTGGGGAGGCACCTCGATGCCGCTGACCCGGAAGCGTTCGAGGATGCGAGGCCTGACGCCGCAGGCACGGAAGCGGCCCATCACCTTTCCGGAATCGTTCACGCCCGTCCGCTCGAAGGTGAACACTTCCTGAAGATTGACGCGGTCCTCGGTGGCGCCGAGCACCTCGCAAATGCTGGTCATCTTGCGGGTTCCATCCTGGAGGCGGGCCACCTGAACAACCACCTTGATGGCGGAGGAAAGCTGCTGTAGGATGACGCGGGTTGGGATCTCGAGATCGGCCATCAGAACCATGGTTTCCAGACGGGAGAAGGCGTCCTTCGGAGTGTTGGCGTGGACGGTGGACATCGAGCCTTCGACGCCGGTGTTCATGGCTTGCAGCATGTCCAGCGCTTCGGCGCCGCGGCACTCGCCGACGATGATGCGGTCCGGGCGCATGCGCAGGGCGGTGCGGAGAAGTTGGCGCTGGTTGATGCCGCCCTCCTTGTTGAGGTTGGGCGGCCGGGTCTCGAACTTGACGACGTGCCGCTGCTGCAACTGTAATTCGGCCGTATCCTCGATGGTGACAATGCGCTCGTCTTCGGGGATAAAGCGGGACAGCGCATTGAGCATCGTCGTTTTGCCGGAGCCGGTTCCACCGGAAATCAGGACCGTGGTCTTGGCCTGCACGCAGGCCGCGAGGAAGCGCAGCATGCCGGGCGTGACCGTCTTGTACTGCAGCATCTCCTCCTGGGTGATGACATGGCGGCCAAAGCGGCGGATGCTGACGCACGGCCCGTCGAGGGCGAGAGGAGGGATGATGGCGTTGACGCGGGAACCGTCGGGGAGGCGGGCGTCGACGATGGGCTGGGCTTCGTCGATGCGCCGGCCCACCTGGGACACGATCTTCTCGATGATGTGGAGCAGGTGCGCATCGTCCTTGAACCGGACCGTGGTTTCCGACAGCTTGCCGTTGCGCTCGATGAAGACCTTGTCGTGCCGGTTGACCAGGATATCGGAAATGGTCGGTTCCTTGAGCAGCGTTTCAAGGGGCCCCAAGCCCAGGACTTCGTCGAGGACTTCCTCGACGATCCGGTTCTGCTCGGCGGTCGTCATCGGGACCCGCTCTTCTTCCAGCAGGCGTTCGACGACCCGGCCGATTTCGGCGCGGAGGCGCTCCTTGGGGATGGTGGAGACGCGCTCCAGGTTCAACACGCCGATCAGCTTTTTGTGGATCTGCGATTTGAGTTCAAAATTCCGGTCCGCGCTACGGGCGGGCGCCGGCGCCGGGGCCCCGGGTCTTCCAGCAGGCGGACGAAACAGGCTTCCCACAGTGACTCTCCTCCGGGTACGGG
Organism: Bryobacteraceae bacterium; assembly: GCA_046160045.1. GTDB lineage: Bacteria > Acidobacteriota > Terriglobia > Bryobacterales > Bryobacteraceae > CAZGUX01. The sequence continues at coordinate 29,944 of JBJXGR010000296.1, read as the reverse complement.
TGGAATACTCTATTGCTCTTCGCCGGGTTTTCGTCAACAATTATAGCCCTGGAGGGTCTTTCCCTACCTCTGGACGTAAGGCTTAATCATGAGATTTCGATTCCTGCACGCGGCCGACCTGCACCTGGACACCCCCTACCAAGGGGTCGGCGGGGTGGCGCCGGATGTCGCCGCCGTCGTGCGAGACGCTTCGCTGGGGGCATTTGACCGGCTGGTCGACCTGGCGATCGAGCGCAAGGTCGCGTTCGTCCTGCTGGCCGGGGATGTGTACGAGGGCCCGTCCCTCGGGGTGCGGGCGCAACTGCGCTTCCTGCGGGGAGTCGAGCGGCTGGGCGCCAGCGGGATTTCCGTATTCCTGGTGCACGGAAACCACGACCCGCAGGGCGGCTGGTCGATGCTTCGGGAGCCGCCGCCAAACCTGGCCGTGTTCTCCTCCGCGCAGGTGGAGTCGAAGACCATCGAGCGCGATTCCCAGCGGCTGGCGACCATTCACGGGATCAGCTACGGGCGGCCGCAGGTGACCGAAAACCTGGCGCTTCGGTTCTCGCCGCCGGAGGGTCCCGGATTGCACATCGGGCTGCTGCATTGCGCGGTCGGCGCATCGGAACAAGGCAATCCTTACAGCCCCTGCTCGGTGGTGGATCTGGAGAGGGCGGGCATGGACTACTGGGCCATCGGTCACGCCCACGACCACCGGATCCTCAGCGAATCGCCGTGGATCGTCTACCCAGGAACGTTGCAGGGCCGAGGGGCGCGCCCCGGCGAATGGTGGGCCAAAGGCTGTGTGGTGGTGGAAGTGGCGGATGAACGGATCGAGCAGGTGGAGTTTATCCCCACCGACCGCGTGCGTTTTGTCGAAGCCCGGGTCGAGGTTTCCTCCTATCGCGAGTTGGTGGGGCTGAGCGCCGGCATGCTGGCGGGGGTGCGGCAGGTTGCGGACAGTCATCCGGGGCCGGATCTGCTGATTCGGGTCACGCTGGAAGGCCGGGGGCCGGTGCATGAGCAACTGGCGGCGGCCGGGCGGCTGGAAGAGTTGAGGGACGATTTGCGGGAGCAGTTGGAGGGGATGTCTCCGCGATTGTGGGTTGACCAGATCGTCGATGAGAGCCGCGGCCTGATCGACCGCGATGCCGTCGCACAACGGGGCGATTTCTCCTCTGACCTCGTGCGCCGGTCGGAGCAACTGCGGGAGGACCCGGAGGCTCTGCGCCAATGGATCGCCGCCGTGGCGGCGCCACTCAGCGCCTCGCGGGCCCGGCGGGCGCTGCCGGGACCCGAGAACTGGGATCCGGTGACGCTCCTGCGCGAGGCCGATCAGCGCGCGCTGGACCTTCTGGAAGGAGGGCAGGAGCGATGAGGATCGACGGCTGGTTCATCGAGGGCTACGGCATCTTCAAGCAACGCGAGTATCGCGGGCTGACCGGCGGATTAACGGTCGTGCTGGGCCCGAATGAAGCGGGCAAGAGCACGCTGCTGGCGTTCCTCCGGGGCGTGCTGTTCGGGTTTCCCGACCGGCGCAGCCGCGCAGCCGTGTACCTGCCGGTCGACGGGGGAGCCCACGGTGGACGCGTGTTTTTGGAAGGTCCCTCGGGGCCGTTCACCGTGGAACGCTGGGCAGGGCGGCGCAACAGCCTGGTGATTACCGATGACGCCGGCCGCGAGGTGTCCGCGGCCGAATTCAGCCGCTGGATCGGCGGGGCGGACGAAACCCTGTTCCGCAACGTGTTCGCGTTCAGCCTGGCGGAGCTGCAGACTCTCGAATCGCTGCAATCCGAGGAGATTCGCGACCGGATTTATTCGGCGCATGTGGTCGGCGCCGGTCGTTCGGCCCGGCAGACGATCGCCCAGTTGAACTCCGAAATGACGACGCTGTTCCGGCCGCGGGGATCGTCGAAGCTTGGGGAACTGGCGCAGCGGCTGGAGAACCTGAACGCCATCACGATGGAGGTTCGGGCCAACGCCGCACGCCATTCGGAGCTGGCCGGAGAATGCGCGGAGCTGCGCGCGGATCTGGACGAGTGCAGCCGCGTGGTCGAAGAAGGGCAGAAGGAAAAGCGCTGGTTCGACTCGCTGGTGGAAGTGTGGCCGGCGTGGAACGAGCGGCCGGCCGGCGCGCCTTCGCTCGATGGTGTGAGGGCGGCCCGATTGGAGCTGGAGCAGTCCCTGACAGCGCTGGCCGCGGAGATGGAATCGAAGCGAGCGGTGGCCGGACAAGGCCCGGCCGAAGACGAGGACGCGCGGCTACTGGCGATCGGCCCCGCCGTGGACGCTCAACTGGCAAAGCTCCCCCTGCATCGTGAGCGGGCGAGCGGGCTGGCCGAGGGAAAACAGAAGCTTGAAATACTGGAAGCGCAGGTCGCCCGGGCCATGGAGCGGCTGGGGCCCGAGTGGACGGAGGAATCCGTGGCGGGCTTTGCGGTCACTCCGGAGTGGGTGGATCAGGCGCGGGCGTGGGCGGGATCCCTGGCCGGATACTGGCGGGAGATCTCCGAGTATCGCAGCAACTGGGAGCGCTCAGCCACGGAGCGGGAACGGTTGGAGCAGGCGTTGGGCGAGGAGGCCCAGGAACCGGCGGAAGTCGATCCACAGGTCTTCCTGCGGCTCCGAGCCGCGTTTGCCGGCCTGGAAGCCGAAAAACGGGCCGTGGAAGCGATCCGGGCCTCGCGAGTGGAACCCGGGGAGGCTCCAACGGCGCCGCGTTGGACCCTACTGCTGATGGCGGGGGCGGTTCTGACGCTGATGGCTGTCGGCGGATGGCTGACGGCGACTGCGGCTGCCGTGGGATTTCTGGTGATTCTGCTGGCCCTGATCATCCTGGTGGTTTTCTTTGTAAAAACCACGGCTCCTGGGCGGAAGGTCTCCGAGGAGAGCGAGTCGGCGGTGGCGGCGGCCGAGGAGCGAATCGCGCGGCTGGAGACAGCCCAGGCGGCAGACGCGGCGAAGGCCGGGCTGGTCGAGCCGTTTACGGCGGAGGATCTGGAAGCGGCGGCGCACAGCGCCGGGGAGCGTAGCCAGAAATCGCTGCGGCGCCAACTGCTGGAACAGACCCTGAGCGAGGCGCGCGAGCACGAGCAGGCGCAGAAGGAAGCGTATGAGGCAGCTGAAGCCTCGTTCGCCGAGCAGACGCAAGGGTGGCACACGTGGCGCAAAGAGAGCCAATTGCCGGAATCCCTGACACCCGAGAACGCCGGCGCCATGCTGGCGGACCTGCAATACGCGCAAAACGTGATCGAGGCGCGGCGGGAGGCGGGGGAGCGTGTGGCGCGGCTGACGGAAGCCGAGGGCGCCTGGGAACGGGAAACCGCGGCTCTCCTGGGCGGGCAGTCCGGAGATCTCGAAGACCTGCGGGAGCGCGTGGCGGCGGCACGGGAGACGCGGGACCGGGCGGAAGCGGCCAACCGCCAGTTGAAGGAATTGGAGTCGCGCGCGGAGACGGCGCGGAGGGAACTCGAACGCCTGGATCAGGCTTTAGCCCAGTCGCCTGTTCTCTCGCCCGTCATCGCCGGGGGCGAAGACCCTTCACAGATGCGGCAGGCGCTGTCCACCGGAAACCCCGAAGGCTGGACGCGGGGAGCGGCGGAAGCCGAAGCCCGCATCGCGGATGCGTTGCGCCGCCGGGACGACCTGGTAGGGCGGTTGCGGATCGCGGAACGGCAGAGGACCGAGCTCGAGGAATCCGAGGAACTCGCCATCTGCGAGAACCAGCGTGAACAAGCGCGAGCCGACATCGAACGCTCGGTGCGGGAGTGGCTGGTGGCGGCCCTGGCCAAAGCGCTGGTGGAGGAGACGCTGGCCGACTACACGAAGAATCGCCAGCCGGCGGTGCTGCGCGAGGCGTCGGGCTGTTTCGAGAGGATCACACGAGGCGCGTTTGTGCGCGTCATCCAGGACGAAGGCTCGCCCAGCCTGTTGATGGAGGACCGGAACGGGAAGTGGCGGCGGCCGGAGGAACTGAGCCGCGGCGCGGCGGAACAACTGTTCCTTTCGCTCCGCCTGGGCCTGGCGGCCGAGTTCGGGCGGAACGGGACGCATCTGCCGATGGTGATGGACGACGTGCTGGTGAACTTCGATCCGGCGCGCGCGCAGGCAACGGCGGAGGAGTTGGTCCGGTTCGCCGCCTCGACGTCGCCGGAGCGGCAGATCCTGTTCTTTACTTGCCACCCGGAGACGGCCCGGTTGTTGCAGGAGGCAGCCGGAGGCGCGCGCGTCGTGGAACTCGACCGGCCGGCGGTGATGACCGCTGGTTAGCCCTCAGCCACCGCTCCCTAACGGTCGCGGCTCACTCCCTAGTCCTGGTGAGGGTGACAATGGCTTGGGCTTCGGCGGAGCGCCCTTCTCCGACCGGACCGACCTTCTCCGACGTCTTGAACTTCACCGAGACCCGGCCGACGTCGAGTTGCAGGGTCGTGGCCAGCGACTCGCGAATCGCGGGGCGATGATCTTTCAGTTTCGGCCGTTCGAGGATCACCGTGGAATCGACATTGGCGATGGCATAGCCTGCCGCGACGACCAGGTCGCGCGCGTGGGCGAGGAACTGGCGGCTGTCGGCGCCCTTCCAGCGAGGCTCGGTATCGGGAAAGTGCATGCCGATGTCGCCAAGGGCGGCGGCGCCCAGCAGCGCGTCGGTGATGGCGTGCGAGAGGATGTCGGCGTCGGAATGGCCGTCGAGGCCGACCTCGGAAGGGATTGCGACTCCTCCCAGAATCAGAGGACGACCCGCCGCGAGCCGATGAACATCCCAGCCCAGGCCGGTGCGGATGTCGTTCAAGGGCGCTCCTGCATGGTTTGGGAGAAGAGGCGGGCCAATTCCAGGTCGCTCGGCTTGGTGATCTTGATGTTGCGGTCGGATCCGGCGACGACGCTGACTTCGATCTCCTCCAACCGTTCCACCAGGCTGGCTTCGTCGGTGCCGGTAAAGCCGTCGGCCCGTGCCGCGTCAAAAGCGCGCTTCAACACGCTGTAGTGGAAGACCTGGGGCGTTTGCGCCAGCACCAGGTGATCGCGCGGGATCGTGGCGCGGATGGCGATGCGGTTCGCGGGCCGGGTCTCCACCTGCTTCACCGTGTCCACGGGAACGACGCCGACGATGGCGCCGCCGCTGCGCGCCGCCTCGGCAAACACGGCGTCGATCGTTTCCGGATCGATAAAGGGGCGGACGGCATCGTGTACGGCGACCAGGTCGACGGTAGGATCCACCAGGGCGAGGGCGTTGGCGACAGACCCCTGGCGGGCATCGCCGCCTTCCACAACGCGAACCGGTTTGGGCAATTGCGCACCGTCCACGACGCCTTCGGTCCATTCGATATCTTCGGGCCGTACGGCGACGACGACCTCGCACACGCTCTCATGCTCCACAAATTTTCGCGCCGTGTAGAGAAATACCGGCACGCCATCGAGAGGCAGGAACTGCTTGCGGTTGGCCGCGGCATCGCCGCGGCGGGTCATTCGGGTCCCCAGCCCCGCGGCGGGCAGAATTACGGAGACCCTCATGATTCAATAGCCGTCTGTTCGGGCTTCTTCGCGCCGCGTTCGTGCTTTTCGGGCATCGGACCGCCGTGCGTGCGCTCGTCGTAGCGGCCGAAGATCATCTTTCCGGCCGTCGTCTGCAGCACACTGGTGACGGTGATGTCGATGGTCTTCGAGATCAGCCGCCGCGCGTTGTCCACTACGACCATCGTGCCGTCATCCAGGTAGGCCACGCCCTGGTTGTACTCCTTGCCTTCTTTCAGGATGAAGACGCGCATGGTTTCCCCGGGCAGGACGATGGGTTTGAGCGAATTGGCCAGTTCATTGATATTCAGAACCGGCACGCCGTGCAGTTGCGCCACCTTGTTCAGGTTGAAGTCGTTGGTGACGATCTTGCAGTCGTAGGCCTTGGCCAGTTCGATCAGCTTCATGTCGACGTCGCGGATGGCGGGGAAATCATCTTCGACGATCTGCACATTCAGGTTGACCATCTTCTGAATACGCTGCAGGATGTCGAGGCCCCGGCGGCCGCGATTGCGCTTCATGGAGTCGGCGGAATCGGCCACCAACTGAAGCTCCCGCAGCACAAATTGCGGAATCACGAGGACTCCGTCGAGGAAACCGGTCTCGGCCACATCGGCAATGCGGCCGTCAATAATGACACTCGTGTCGAGAATCTTGAACGACTTCTTGGGGCCTTTTTCACCGCCAAACACGCCGCCGAGGGCCGAGAGGTTCAACAGGTCGCCCTTGCTGGCGCCGACAACGAGACCGACGTACATCATCCACAGCAGCAGGCAGATCTGCAGAAAGTGGATGGTCGCCGAGCCATCCGGAGAGCCCCGTCCGATGACCAGCGACATGAGGAACGCGCCCAGGATTCCCAGAACGGAACCGAAGGCTGCCCCGATCAGCCGCTTGAGGCTGATCTTCTGCACGCGCATCTCGAAGAGAATAATGCCAACACCAACAGCAAGCCCGCCCAGCGCCGCCAGCCATGCTGGGGCGTCAAGAGGACGCAAAACGAAAGCGCAAGCCGCGAGAACGAGTATGAAAGCTGCGCGAATGAACAAGAGGTCCGCCATGGCACACCCCGAATCCGGCCGGTGGGACAACCCGGGCGGCGATGGATCGATCACCGTATCCTGCGATTCCGCCCCAACGCCGATCACATCCAGCAGAGCTTGGACAGAAGCGCCCAGACTGCGCCCTAAGTATATCACCGCGATGCCGGATTTCCCATCTCGCCGCGCCGGCGCAGAGTCACACCTGTTAGACCAGTCGAATTTCCTGGATTACCCGGCTCGCCAGTGACCATCCCGGCGAGCGCAGCTTGACATAGTTGATATGATAACGGTAAAGATATGGCAGAGAATTCCGGGAACCAATTTGAGTTCAAGGCAGAAATCCGGCAGCTGCTGGATATTCTCGTACACTCACTGTACACGAACAAGGAAGTATTCCTGAGGGAGCTGATTTCCAACGCTTCGGACGCGCTGGACAAGTTGCGATTCGAGGCTACCCGCGGGACCGCCGTGGCGGACCCGGAGTTGGAACTCGAGATTCGAATTCAACTCGACAAGGAAAGAAAGATGCTGGTGTTGTCGGACACTGGCATCGGCATGACCCGTGACGAGGTCATCTCGAACATCGGAACCATCGCGAGATCCGGTTCGGCGGAGTTCCTGAAGCAGGCTGGTACGGGCGCGGACATGGGATCGATCATCGGCAAGTTCGGCGTCGGCTTCTATTCGGTATTCATGGTGGCGCGGCAGGTGGTCATCCGGACGCGGTCGTTCCGGCCGGAGGACGTACCGGTAGAGTGGCGCTCTGAAGGAACGGGCACTTACGAGGTGAGCGATGTGGAAGGGCCGGTTAAGCGCGGCACCACCATCGAAGTGCTTTTGCGGGACGAGGCAGTGGAATTCCTGGAGCCCTACCGCGTCCGATCCGTCATCCAGAAACACTCGAATTTCATCTCGTTCCCGATCTTCGTGAACGACGACCGGGTGAACACAGTGGCCGCCGTATGGCGGGAACCGAAGTTCAAGGTCAAGAAGGAGCAGTACGACGAGTTCTACAAGTTCCTGACTTTAGACAGCGAGCCACCGATGGATACGCTGCACCAGTCGGTGGATGCTCCGGTGCAGTTTTACAGCCTCCTGTTCATTCCCAAGCAGGGCGAGGCCCTCGCCGATTGGCCGCGCGAAGACACGGGTCTCGATCTCTACGTGCGCCGCGTGATGATCCAGCACAAGAACAAGGATCTGGTGCCGGAGCACCTCGGGTTCCTTCGAGGCGTGGTGGATTCGGAGGACCTGCCGCTGAACATCTCGCGCGAGACGCTGCAGGAGAACACGATGCTGCTGAAGATCTCGCAGACCGTCGTGAAGAACGTCCTGGCGCACCTGGCCAAGATGGCGAAAGACGAAAGCGAGAGGTACGTGTCGTTCTGGAGGAGCCATGGACGCCGGTTCAAACTCGGCTACGGCGACTACGCCAATCGCGAGAAGTGGGCGGAACTGCTGCGCTTCAATTCCTCGCACCATGAAGACGCCGCGGGACTGACTGCGCTCGAAGAGTATTGCTCCCGCGCCAAGCCCGGACAGAACCAGATCTACTACGTAACCGGCCACGGCCGCGACGCCCTGCGCACAAATCCGCACCTCGACGTATTCCGCGCCAAGGGACTCGAAGTGCTCTACCTGTACGAACCCGTGGACGAGTTCGCGCTGGAATCCCTGGGGAAATTCAGGGATTTTACCCTGCAATCGGTCGAACACGCGGATTCGAAGACGCTCGACGGTTTCGCGACCGTACAGGATGCCGGCAAACCCGAACCGCTCTCCCCTGACGACGGAAAAGCGATGGAGAACCTGGCCGCGCGTATCCGCGAGATTCTGGGCGGCCGGGTGACGGCGGTGAAACTCTCCGGGCGATTGCACGAGAGCCCCTGCTGCCTGGCTAATCCGGACGGCGTGATGACCTCGTCGATGCAGAAGGTGCTCCAGATTATGAACAAAGATGCCTCGATTCCACAGAAGGTCTTCGAGGTCAACCAGGACCACCGCATCTTCCGGAACCTGCTGGAGGTATTCAAAAAGGACTCGTCGGATCCATACCTGGCCCTGGCTGTGGAGCAGTTGTTCGAATCGGCCCTCCTGATGGAGGGGTATCTGCGGGATCCGCACGCGATGGTCAACCGGATTCAGGAATTGCTCGGGAAGTCGAGCGAGTGGTACCTGGCCTCGCGGTGACCGGCGGCCGGCGCATGTTTCCAATTTCTCTCGGGTTGAGCTAGTCCGCTTGGGACGAGCCGCTGCTATATTCTCTGAAGGTCACCACCTATGAACCGTCGACGTTTTCTTCAGGGCAGCGCATCCGGCGCGATGCTCAATTCCAGCGCCAGCGCCGCGGCCAGCGATCGCATCCGCGTCGGAGTCATCGGCAGCGGCGGCCAGGGACGCAACAACCTCGGCGATTTTCAGAAGAACCGCGACTGCGAGATCGTGGCCGTGTGCGACGTCTTCCAGCCCAATTTGAAGCGCGGCATCGACATGACCGACGGCCGCGCCCGTGCCTTCACCGACTATCGCCGCCTGCTGGAGGACAAGGACATCGACGCCGTCGTCGTCGCGACGCCCGAACACTGGCACGCGCTGATGATGGTGGACGCCTGCAACGCCGCGAAAGACGTGTATGTCGAAAAACCGATCTCGCTATGCGTGCGGGAAGGCCGCCTGATGGTCGAAGCCGCGCGCCGAAACAATCGTGTGGTCCAGGTGGGGATCCAGCAGCGCTCAGGCTCGCACTTTCAGCGGGCGGTGAAGCAAGTACAGGACGGCAGGATCGGCAAGGTGCTGTACGCGCAGTGCTGGAATCATTCGTGGGAGCCCGCCGGCGGCGGCGCGCGATCGACGGATACCGCGGCCCCGGCCGACCTGGACTGGGATCGGTGGCTCGGACCAGCTCCTTCGATCCCCTACAGTACAGCCCGCAGGCGGTTCGGCAGTTACTGGTCGACGGGCGGCGGGCAGATGACGAACTGGGCCGTCCACCTGATCGACATCGTGCATTGGGCCACCGGCGAGGACGCGCCCAAGAGCGTATCGGCGATGGGCGGTGTGCTGTATCTGGTGAACGACGAGCGCGAGACTCCGGACACGTTGCAGGTCATCTTCCAGTATCCCGGCTATCAGATGTATTACTCCACGCTGCGGCACAACAGTTACGGCCATGACGGGCATCCGGGCAACAAACCATTCGGCAGCTACGGGATCAGGTTTCACGGTACGGAGGGCACGCTGTTCGTGGACCGGGCAGGCTACGAGATCACGCCGCAGATGCGCTCCCGCTCGGATCCCGGCGCCATGGGCTCCCGCGACGCCTACGACGATCTGACTGGCGTGGGCATCTATTTCACCACCGAAGGCAAGGGGGAGCGGGGCACGACATCAATCCAGCATTTTCCGCACGTCCGCAATTTCCTCGATTGTGTGAAGAGCCGGCAGAAGCCCTTGGGGGACATTGAAATCGGCCACCGGTCGACGGCCGCTTGTCATCTGGCCAACATTTCGTACCGCACGGGTGAACGAGTCGAGTGGGACGGCACAGCGGAACGCATTACCAATAGCGCGAGGGCAAACGAGTTGCTGACGGTGAAGTATCGCGATCCGTGGAGACTACCAGGGTTGTGAGAGGAGTCACCCCGCTTTGCGTGTTTCCCGGTCCAGGGCTTCCTGCAGCAGCATCCGGATGTAGACCTGATAGCCGATACCCTTACTGCCGGCCAGGCGACGCGCTCGTTCGATGTCCTTGGCCGGCAGCCGAATGGTCACAGGTCGTGACGCCTTCTCTTTGCCCAATCGCACCGACGGTCCTGGCAGGGTAGAGCCGTCTTTGATCGCCTTGATCAACTCCTCTTCAATCATCTGCTGATGCTGATCCCACCACTCCGCTTCCTGTGCCTCGGTGGCGAACTTGGGAACAATCGGTCGCTCTGCTTTACTCGGCATCGTGCACCTACCATCCCTTCTGTTGGGCGAAATGCTCAACCAGCTTTTCGCTCGCTGGAAAAGCCGTGACAGCACGGACCGAATCACCCCGCAAGGAATAGACCACCACTAGAAAGCGGAGTTGATCACTGTGGCCTACTACCGTCCAACGCTCTTCTCCATCCGCCACAGCGAAGTTGATGTCCAGGGGTTCATCGGCCATCACTTGCTCTACCTCTTCGGGCGTCACGTCGTGCGCCCGAATGTGTCTGACGTTGCCGTCGTCCCACTCGAAGCCCAGGGCTCCGTCCACAACTCATTGTACAAACCTCGCCTGGCACAAAGAGCCGCCGGGTTGCGACTCCGAGTCTGGAGTCACCTGCTGTTCAGGTACCGGCGGCCGGGCGGGCTACGAGATCACCCCGCAGATGCGTTCCCGCTCGGATCCGGCGGCGGTATGGGCTCCCGCGACGCGTATGATGACCTGACTGGAGTGAGCATGTACTTCACCACCGAGGCAAAAGGCGAGCGCGGAACGATGTCGATCCAGCATTTTCCGCACGTCCGCAATTTCCTCGATTGTGTGAAGAGCCGGCAGAAGCCGGTAAGGGACATTGAGATCGGCCACCGGTCGACGACCGCATGTCACCTGGCCAACATCTCTTACCGGACGGGTGAACGGATCGAGTGGGACGGCGCAGCGGAGCGGATCACCAATAGCGCGAGGGCCAATGCGTTGTTGACCGTTAAGTATCGCGATCCGTGGATGTTGAGCGGCCTCTAAGCAATGACTGTCGACAAGTAATCTGCTTTACTATCAACCACTTGCATTTCAAAAGATCTTGCCGTAATATGAGAAGAGAGCGAGTCGTGGGCACTGTAATCGAAACCTCGGACAAGAGCCGCGTGCTGAATGCGGAAGATCTCTCGTTCGTGTTGCGGTGTTATGTGGCGCCAAGGAATGACAAGTACGTCGCCGAATGTGTCGACCTTGACCTCATGACGCGGGCGGATACGCCGGAAGCCGCCATGGGAAAGATGGCCGAAGCAATTATCGGTTACCTGAAGGTTGCTCTAGAAGGAGACCGTGATGGGCTTGTCCCACGCCCTTCGCCCTTCTCTCACCGTCTGTACTACCATTACCTTTGCTTCCTGGCGAGCTTTACATCAAGGAAGCGCAACTTCAGGCTGTTTGACTGGTCGCCATCGTTTCCCTGTTGCGCTTAAGCCTCGCCGTCTTCTTTCTTGATCCAGAACTTCACGGAAGCCTTTCGCGCTGTTTTCTTGGTCGCGCCGTAAAACTCCTCCCGGGTGTAATTTGACTGGCGAATCATGCTCTTCAGAAGATACTCGTCGAATTCCTTCTCCGACTTGTCGATGGTGACGACGCTTCGCGGCCTGACCCCGTCGGCTCCACGCTCGAATTGCGCGTGCGATCCCTCTTGTCTCTTGAACTGAAAGCCTAAGGCCAGGACGACTGCCTCGACTTCAGAGGGTGTTAGAGGCGGGTGGCGGCGCTTTCCCATTTTCGGTGGAACTCCGCAACGTTGGCGATGCTTGCTGTGTTCATAACGATCGCATCGTGTACATTTGCCGCTAGAGAAGTCACCCCACCTTTGAGTACGACGAGCCCTTCCGTTTTGAGAATCTCGCTAGCCGTTCAGTCAGTTCTATGAGGCTGACTCGGCGGACCAAACCACGATATCGTCAGCCCAATAGCGACCGTGGCAACACATCCGACCACGTTGAACCACAGGAACGACACGCCGGCCGCCTGGGCGGAGAAGATGGCGGCTTCGCCGGCCAGGATTCCCCAGAAGGCCCCGCTACCGGTCACCTTCGGAAAGAAAAACGCCAACGCAAAAACCCCTAACAGGGAACCATAGAACAGAGACCCGATCATGTTCACCGCCTCGATCAACGATCCAAGGTTGCGGCCATACTCGGCAAACATCACCGCATAGGCGCCCCACAGCGCCGTGGCCCATCGTGACGCGAGGAGATAGTGCCGGTCGGACGCACCACGCCGGATGTGGCGCTGGTAAATGTCAATTACCGTGACCGTTGCCAGCGAGTTGACCTCGGCGGAAATCGTCGACATCGCCGCCGCAAAAATCGCGGCAATCACCAGTCCGACGACGCCCGCCGGCATCCGCTCGATGACAAACCCAAGGAAGATGTAGTTGGTGTCGTTGTAATCCTTCTCGACCAGGCTGCCCCCCCGATGGCGCGCGGAGTCGAGGTCGCGCTGCGCGGAGCGGTACTCTTGCCGCAGCGTTTCCGTTTTCCGCGAATCGCCTTCCGCGCGGGCCGCCAGCAGTCCCGTGGCCGCCCCCTTCCGCCGCTCGAACGCCTGATCAAACTTTCCCCTGATCTCTCCTGCCTGGCTCATCGAGGCGAACTTCGCCCGCGCCTCCGGCTGGAACAACATCGGCGGCTGTTCGAAGACGTGCAACACGAACACCATCGCTCCGATGAACAGGATGAAGAACTGCATCGGGACTTTGGCCACCGCGTTGAACAGCAGACTCAGCCGGCTTTGCGAGATCGATTTGCCGGTCAGGTATCGCTGCACCTGCGATTGATCGCAGCCGAAATAGGAGAGCGACAGGAACATTCCCCCGATCAGGCCGCTCCACACGTTGTATCGGTTGTTCCAGTCGAACGAGAAATCGACGGCATTCAAGCGGCCCATCTGCCCGGCCAGGTACAGTGCACCCCCAAGACCGACATCCGCCGGCAGCAGCGCGATGACCGTCACCAGCGCGACGATCAGGCCCAGGAAGATGATCAGCATTTGCTGGACGTCGGTCCAGGTCACCGCCTGGATGCCTCCGGCCACAGTGTAGATGATCACCAGCACGCCCATGATCAGGGTGGTCACGCGGTCCGGCCAGCCGAACAGGACCGCCAGCACGATCGCCGGAGCGTATAGCGCCAAACCGACGGCCAGCCCTCGCTGGATCAGGAAGATCACGCTCGCCAGCGCGCGGGTCTTCGCGTCGAAGCGCTTCTCCAGGTATTCGTACGCCGTGTAGACACCGGAGCGATGGAACAGCGGCACGGCGGTAGCGCAGAGGATCACCATCGCCAGCGGCAGTCCGAAGTAGAACTGCACGAATCGCATGCCGTCGACATAGGCCTGGCCGGTGGTGGAGATGAAGGTGATGGCGCTGGCCTGGGTGGCCATGATGGACAGCCCCATGGCATACCAGGGCATCGTCTTGTCGGCGAGCAGGTACCGCTTGACCGTGTTGCTCCCCCGGCCCTTGTACATGCCGTAAAGAACGATGAAGATCAGCGAGCTGGCGAGGACCAGCCAGTCGAGCGGCCTCACAGGAAGGCCCTCGAGAACCACGTGAACAGCGCAATCAGGAGCGCCAGATAAGTGATCACAGCGCCGTAGATCCGATTCCAGGAGCCTAGAAAAGGAGGCGGTTCATCAGGAGTCACCGGGCCTCTTTTCGCGCCGCTATACCGGCGCTCAGGAAATTTGCAAACAGACGATACGCCCCCGGAACGCCTGCCGGCAACTGGCGGAACCAGGAATAGGCGGTGAAGATGTACGCCCCCTTTCCGTAGCGGCAATAGAGGGTACCGCCAGGCAGAGGCGCCTCGCCCGGATCGCCGGAGGCGAACACCGTCTCGTACCTCGAATCCCACGTGGAAGCGAAGTAGAGGCCGCGCTCCTGGACCCAGCCGGCAAAATCGGAGGCCGTGATCCGATTCGGCGCGTTGAGCAGGAGATGATCCGGCTTCAGTAACGTCACCGGCGCCTCTTCCACCGAAACCCGGCCGCGGCCAACCGCCAGCGGATGCGGACCAAGACGGTCCAGGGCTCCGGTTTGCCCGCGCATGCCGGGTCCGCCTTCGATGACGTTGTACTGCACGATCAACGTCCCGCCCCGCTCGGCGTAGTCAAGCAACCGCTGCTGGTTGGCCCGAAGGCCGGCGCGGACGTTGTAGGCGCGGACTCCGGTGACGATCGCGTCGAAGCGCGACAGATCGGCCCGGGCGAGATCGTCGTCGCTCAAAACGGTGACCTCGACGCCCAACTGCCGCAGACTCTCCGGTACCACATCGCCCGCGCCCATGACATAACCGGCCCGGCGCGCCAGGGTACGGATATCCAACCGCTCGGCGCGCGCTTCGGCGGGAGTCATGACCGTCTGGGCCGGGATGTGTTCGTACTGGATGACGTTGACCGTCTCACCGCTGGTGATCGCGCCGCAGGAGGCGCTCGAGTGAAGCTTCGTACTTCCGGTGCGGGCGGGCGGGGTCACGCTGAACGCCAGGGTGCGCTGTTTACCCGGCCCGTCGAGTTGAATCGGCTGCTCGGCCGGGTGGATATCCCATCCCGAACCTGCCTCAAGCCGAACGGATCCCGTGCACGGCGCAAAGGCCGTGACCTCCACCGTCACCGGACGAGGCTTGGAGTCGGCGGCAAGCAGAACTCGCTCGAGGATGTGAACGCCCACGGGAGGAATGGCCGCGAGCGGCCTCGTGTACTCGCCGCGAACCGGGTCGACGCCTCGAAACAGCACCGGGCGAACCAGGTGAACCGGTTGGCCGTCAATGTCGATTTCGAAATCGCCCTCGACCAATGGCGGCGTCTCGGGGCGGTTGCGGAGGGCGCTGTCGGCAATCGAGTACCCATCGCCGCGCGACGGCGACCGCAGCCAGAAGGGTTGGGTGGTCGTCCGCGGCACAGCCATCTGGAACGGACGGGAGGCCGGACGGTTGCGATGGAGCGGAATGATCTCCGAATGCGCTTCCGTTCCTATCCTCGCCGATGTCCATTTCACCGGCAGCGGCGAGCGCTGAATGACCGTGGCTGTCATGTCAATCCGGGAGGCGGCAATGACGGTGTGGCTCCGCGCAACCAGGTCCGCCCGCAGCCCCAGACAAGCGGCGACCACCTCGGCCGAGTCGACGAGTTTGCGCTTTGCCCAGGGGTGGTCGCTCGCAAGCATGAGGGTCCGTGCCCGCAGCAATGCGGGAACCGCGCGCCAGGGTTCGTCGGCGCGATAGTCGTCGAGCGCTTTGCGCAGTTGCGCGTCGACCTCGGCACCCCCTGGAACGCGAATCCAACTCGTGTCAATTCCGTCGAAAGGGTCCTTCTGCGGCGGCGTCCCTCCGCGCACCTCGAACGTGACAATGGCCGGGCCGCGCCACAACGGCGCGCCCATCGCCTGCGTGCGATGCTGGCTGCGGCTGATGGAGCCCAACTCCGTGAACGACTGCCCGAGCAGGGGACTGTACTCGCCCATGTCCACCGACACGGCCCCCGGCTTGGCGACCGCCGCGTACGGAAAAAACGACAGCGTGTTGTGCAACAACCGGACGGCCTTCCAGGGCTCGAGTTTCAACTCCGGAAACCGCGCCGCCTCCGCGGCGGCCGGATACGCTTCCTTGCCCAGCATGGCCGACGCCTGGTGGTGACCGTGCCCATCGCGCGGCGTGCCCGAAAAGCGCAGCACGACGACATCCGGCTGGTAGCGCCGAATCACGGCAACAATGTCAGAGAGCGTTTGCTCGTGCCCCCATCGGGTGATGGCTTCCTCGGCGGTTTTGGTGTACCCGAAATCGATCGCGCGGCTGAAGTATTGTTCGGCGCCATCCAGTCTTCTCGACGCCAGCAATTCCTGGGTGCGAATCACGCCCAGCAGCGCACCCTGTTCCGCGCCGATCAGGTTTTGTCCACCCTCGCCGCGGGTGAGCGATAGATATGCCGTGCGATACAGGCGTCCTTTCCCGAAGTACGCCAGCAGCGACATGTCCTCATCATCCGGGTGAGCGGCAATCATCAGCACACTGCCGAGCACGCGGAGTTTGCGGAGACGCAACTGAAGCTCGCCGGCCGGCATTTCCGGCTGGGCGGCGAGGGGGTTCACTTCGAGGGCCAGGAGCGTGAACGCCAGGAGAATAACGCGCATTGAACGCTATCGTACCGCTACGATCGTTCGCGGCGCGGCCACAGCTTCGAGCCTTTGGGAACAGTCTCGGCAAACCCTGGCGGCGGTATCAGTTCCGGATAGCGCGAGTCGAGATACTCCCGGATGCGATGGCGCAGTTCCACCGGCACCGGGATCGCCGGCGGCCGCGGCGGCCCGGCCTCGAGAAATCCGAAGGACTCCACCAACGCCTTGCTGCGCGCCGTTCCGCCGTATTCGCTCAGGAACGAAAGCTCAGAGGGGAACACGAATGGCCGTCCCGCGCCCGACTTCAAGTGCCCGACCCCTTCGGTAAACGGCACAAACGCGCGCTCGGCTTCCACGAACTTCCCTTCTCCGCAGAGTTGAAGGGTGCGGTGGATGAGGTGCGGCATCAGGCTGAGGTTGACGCTGCCCACGCCAGGCGCGCCCATGCGATACATCTCCACCAGCCAGCCGGCATCGGTGGCGCTCATGTGCACCAGCGGACTGTCCTTCTGCAGGGCGCGCCACTCCTTGAAGTTGTAGTGCGCCTCTTTGCTCCCGAGCAGATTGGGGAGAGCCGCCAACTTGCGGAAGGTTTCCGCGGGATAGTCCTGACGCACCCACTCGAAGTGATAGATGATCACGCCGATGTCCGGGCAGGCGGTGCACAACTGATTCCAGAAGGCGACCAGTTCCCGCTGGGTGAGGGGATTGTAGAAGGGCTGCATCGCCAGCACGGCGTCGACCCCGGCCTCCATGGCGGTCCGGGTGCGGCGGATCACCTCCTCGGGGTTGATACCCTGTGCGCCGATCACGCCGGCGGCGCCGGTGCCGCGGGTCTCCTCGACCAGGATCCCGGCGATGCGGCGGTGATCGGCATCCGTCAAGGTGTAGAACTCTCCGGTCGAGCCGCCGACAACGATGCCGTCCACGCCGATCCGGATCAGCTTGCGGATGTTTCTTCGCAAGGCCGCTTCATTAAGCGAGAGGTCCTCGGCGAACGGCGTCGGCGGATAGGCGAACACGCCCCGGTATCGTTCACGGGTCAGGCCGCGACGCGGCGTCGCGGCGGCCTTCGCCTGGCTGCTCAGCGCGGCCGTTGTCAGGAAGTCACGACGATTGACCATCGGCTATTTCCAGGAAGCGACGTAGTCGGCAATGGCCGGGAGCGCGGAAGCGTCGCTCATCTTCGGGTGCTTCCAGGTTACCGCCGGTGTGATGGATTCAATCTCCGCACGCTCCAGCGTGCGTTTGATCGGAGGTTGGTCAGTCAGATCCCAGGCTTCGATCAGGTCCCCTTTTTCGGCGGCGATGCGTCCGGGGAACGTATCCCCATCCTTCAGCTTGATCGTCTTCACCGTCTTGGCCCGGCTGGTGGCGAAGCCTCGCAGGACTGCGGGCTTGTCGAGACCCGCCAGCCACACACCGGCGCCATGCTGGGTGTGGCAACTGCGGCAGTGGATCGTGAAAAGGTTCGCTTCCGGGCCGGCGGGTTTGCTGGCGCCCGAGGGATGGGCTGGCTCCTTGATCGTGACGGGCTGTCCCGGCTTCGCGACGCTCATCACATAAGACGCGACGTCGCGAATCTCCTCGTCCTTCAGCATGGTTTGAAACGCGGGCATGGCCGTCTTGGGCACACCTTCGCGGATCGCACGATACACCGCGTCCGGATCGAGGTCGCGGTCACGCAAACGCGGCCCGCGGGCGGCCGCTCCCGCCTGTCCGTGACAATATCCCACCGAGCAGCGCTGTTTGAAGATGGCCTCGCCGCGGGCGATGCCGTCCTCGGCCATCGCCTCCGAGGAGAGCAGCAGGAAACCCAGGACCCAAAGAGTCATCAGAACACCGAAGTATAGCGGAACGGCGCGGGAAGCTTAAGGGGGGAGACCGTGCCCGCTTCGCATCACCGCACAGACGAACGATGCGGCCAAAGGCAACTCCTTATGAGTGGAGACCGCCGGCGGCTGGAAGAGTGTCTTCACGATTGAGGAGGAGATCGAGGACATGATGCCATGCACCGGCACAAACACGGCCACGGTGGTTTGCCGCGCCACGGTCCGTCCACGAACTTCGTGTTACACTAGGCTTGTGCTCAAGAACATGACGATCACGGTCTCCGAGGAGACTGCCGCGTGGGCGCGGCGAAAAGCGGCGGAGGAGAATACCTCCGTCTCAAAGTTGGTCGGGCGAATGCTTGAGAACCAGATACGTCTCAGCGACGAATACTGGAAGGCGTACGAAAAGTGGAAGACCGTCCCGCCAGTTGAGGATGGGTTGCCAGCCTCCAAGCGGATGACCAGGGAAAAGGCCCATGAGCGCCGGTAGGCGGTTCTTCGTCGACTCGAATGTTTTGCTGTACGCTTTGGACCCGGCCGATCAGGTCAAGCGTGTCCAGGCTCGCGACTGGTTGGACGCTTTGTGGCGTTCCGGCGCGGGTTCGCTCAGCTGGCAGGTGTTGCATGAGTTCTACGCCAACGGCCACCGCAAGCTGAAATGGCCGGAGCCTCAACTTCGCCAGACCGTCGAGACGTTCGCGCTCTGGAAGCCGATTGAGAACAGCTTGGGGTTGATTCAGCGAGCCTGGTTCTGGATGGAGACCGCGCAGGCAACGTGGTGGGACAGTCTGATCCTGTCGGCCGCCGAGCGATCGGGCTGCCCGTTCCTGCTCAGCGAGGATTTCCAGTCGGGCCGGCGCTACGGGCCGCTGACCGTCGTCAGTCCGTTCGAGGCCGATCCAACGGATTTCGGGCTTTAGCACGGCCGGCGTCAGTCCGACGACGGGTCTCGCATCCGGGTCCACTATCCAATCTCGACAAACGACGCCGTCCGCTTACGCCTTCGGCATCGACTTTCATGAGCGCTCAGTTTTCCGGCAGCGCGAACGCGAAGACGGCGGAGCCGCTGCGGAATGCCTCCGTCTCCGGCCACAACTGCGGCAGCAATCCCGCCACCGCCGAGCCCCAACCGGACGGCGTCGCGATGTATTGCTTGCCCTTCACCGAGTACGCAACCGACGAGCCGCGATGGCCCGACCCGGTCTGAAAGCTCCATAGTTTGCGTCCGGTCAGCGCGTCGAGCGCGAAAAACTGGCCTTCCGCGTCGCCCGTGAACACCACGTCGCCCGCCGTCGCCAGCACCGATGCCAGCAACGGGTATTTGTAGTTGTACCGCCAGGTCTGGCTGCCCGTCACCGGATCATAGGCGCCCAGGTGTCCTCCCTGGTCGTTCGAGGGAGTCGGTTTGAGCTTGAACACCCCGCCGAAGAACTCACGGCCCGGACTGGGTTCTTCCACGCGCGCCGTCACTTCCTGGCACCACTCGATGCCAGTCGAGTAAAAGAGCTTGGTCCGCGGAGAATACGCGGCATGATTCCAGCTTCTCCCCCCGCCGATCGACGGGCACAGGGTCACGGGCACTCCGACCGGTGGTTCGTTCCGCCCCACCAGGTTGCCGTTTTCATCGATTCCTTTGATCCAGTTCACATTCTTGACGGGCGTCCAGGCGGCGACAAACTCGCCCGTCACCCGATCGTTCACAAACGTGTAGCCGCTCTTATTGACGTTGAGCAAAAGCTTGCGTGCCTGGCCTTTCACGGGCAGATCCACCAACACGTTCTCATACGCGGTGTCGAAGTCCCAGACGTCGTGCGGGATCTGCTGGTAATACCATTTGAGCTTGCCGGAATCGGCATCCAGCGCGACGACGCTGTCGGTGTAGAGGTTCCTGCCTTTCCGGGAGCCGCCGTAAAAGTCCGCCGCCGGATTGCCGACGGACCAATAGATCAAGTTCAGGGCAGCATCGTAGGACCCCGTCATCCAGGAAGCGCCACCGCCGAACTTCCAACTGTCGCCTTCCCAGGTATCATGGCCCGGTTCGCCCGGGCCGGGGATCGTCCAGAAGCGCCACGCCAACCGGCCGGTCTTGACGTGATACGCCGTGATGTAGCCGCGATGCGCGGAGTCGCCTCCCGTCACGCCCACCACCACCTTGTCCTTTACCACCAGGGGCGCGCCGGTGATGTTGCAGCCGCAGGTCTTGAGCGGCTCCACCTCCACGTTCCACACCTCGCGGCCAGTCTTCTGGTCGAGCGCCACCACGTGGTTGTCCAGCGTCCCCATGTAGACCCGTCCCTGCGCGACCGCGACGCCCCGATTCCACGGGCTGTAGATGACGCCGATCTCCTTGGGGTTCGGATAGAAATAATGCCAGATCTCCCGGCCCGTTTCGGCGTCGATCGCGAAGACGCGGTTGTACGACGTCGACACGTACATCACTCCGTCCAGTACGATCGGAGTTGCCTGCAGACCGCCTTCGTTCACGCCGGTCTGGAAGACCCACTTCGGGATCAACTTCGCCGCGTTCGAGCGGTTGACCTGGTCGAGCGCGGAGTAACGCCAGGACGAGTATTGACCGCCGTAGTGCGGCCAGTTCTCGCGAGTAGCGTTCTCCTGGGCAAGCACCAACGCCGCGGTAAAGAACAAGACAGCAGCGGGTCTCACTTGGACAGAACCTCGATACAGGCTTGGCAGAACGCCGGCAGATCGTCCGGTTTCCGAGAGGTCACCAGGTTCCCGTCTACTACCACCTCCGCGTCCGACCATTCGGCGCCGGCGTTTACGACATCGTCTTTGATAGCGAAAAAGCTGGTGGCCTTGCGGCCTTTCAACATACCGTGAGCGGAGCACAGCACCCAGGGGCCGTGACAGATGGCGGCGACCAGTTTTCCCTGCGCATTGACATCGGCCACGAAGCGATTCGCTTTGGGGTGACGGCGAATGAAGTCCGGAGCAAACCCTCCCGGCGCGATCACGCCATCATAGCCGTCCGCATCCACCTCGTCGTAGGACTTGTCGGCTTTGCACGGGTAGCCGAGTTTGCTCGTGAACGTCTGCCCGGCAACGGCGCCAACGGTGTGCACTTCGGCGCCTGCCTCGCGCAGGCGATACAGCGGATACCAGACTTCCATCTCCTGATACTGGTTGTCGACCAGGATCGCAATCGTTTTTCCGGTGAGGCTCATCGGATGCTATCTTACCCCGGTCCCGGTATAGTGTGTGTTCGTGCGCGCCAGGGTCCGGCTACGGTTGCCGTGGATTCACCATCCGGTAGTGACCGGGATGGGGAAGGCCCTTTCCGCGCTATGGTGGATGGTTGTGCGCCCGCTTGGGTACTCGTGGCCGGGCCTTCTCGCCGCCGCCGGTGTGGGCCTGCTCGTCTACAACCTGGTGTTCCACTATTTCGTGCCGATCGGCCAGTTTGCGTATGCCAGGAGTTCCGACCGGAGCGGCGTCTGCCCCTGGCCGCGCACGTTGCTGGCGGCTTTCGACAACGCGCGCCTCGAACGCCTGATGGGCCAACGCCGCCGCCACATGGAAGTGACCGAGCAGGACTTCTGGCGGCCGATCGAGAAAGTCCGGTCCATGAAAGGCGAATTCTGGCTGCGCCGCGGAGGGCTCCGGTTCGACGGCCCCGGCCTGCTCTCGTACCTGCAGGCGGAACACGAGTGGCTGGCCGGTTCGTTCAGCGAGCACTCGGTCCGGCTGAACGACATCGTGCTCGATGTCGGCGCACACGTCGGCGTCTTCACGCGGGTGGCCCTCGATCGCGGGGCGGCCAAGGTGATCGGCCTCGAACCGGAACCCGTCAACGCGGAGTGCTTCCGCCGCAATTTCAAACGCGAGATGGCGGAAGGCCGCGTCGTCCTGGTAGAAAAAGCCGCCTGGAGCAAGAACGGAATGCTCCCGTTCGCGTTGGGAACCAGCAACTCCGGCACCGGCAGCATGGTGGTGGAAGAACCCGGCGCGGCGCGGATTCAGGTGCCGGCCGACACGATCGACCACATTCTGGAGGTGCTGGAAATCCCGAAGGTCCACTTCATCAAAATGGACATCGAGGGTGCCGAACGGGAGGCGCTCAAGGGCGCCCACATGACGCTGAAACGCCATCGGCCCCGCCTCATGCTCGACGGGTATCACCGCCCGGACGACAGCGAGGTCCTGCCGGGCATCATCCGCTCGGCAAATGCCGGATACCGATTTACGTGCGGCCCCTGCGAGATGAGCGGCAGGAAAGTGGTCCCGCACGCCATTTTTTTCGAGTAAGCAGCACGCTGAACCAATTGGGTGGTCCGGTCAGAGACCAGGTCAGAGACCGGCTTGCGCACGGCTCACGCCGTGGGGTTGCCGACACCCTCCACCACTCCCGATGGCCCGCACCATCAGAGGCCCGACCGCAAGGGAGGGCTTGCGCTGGCCTCGATTTCCGCGCACGGCTCACGCCGTGGGGTTGCCGACACCCTCCACCACTCCCGATGGCCCGCACCATCAGAGGCCCGACCGCAAGGGAGGGCTGGCGCTGGCCTCGATTTCCGCACACGTTCTCAGCCGTGGGGTTGCCTTGTGCACGGACAGCCGTTAACCGGCATATCGACCCGGCGGGTGCCTTGACGGACTGTCAACTTCGCGACGGCAGAACCTCGGATCACCTGTCCACTCCGGATCCAAGAAGACGTCCCGTCCGTCCCTATGTTTCCTCGGAGATCTTTGAGAGCACCCGGCCTCTTCATCCAATCGGGTCACTTGGGCCAAAGAAGGGGCGGGAAAACCAGGAGAACGCCGTGTCCGCCGCCTGTCGCGGTTCAAGTCAATTGGAGGCGCAATACGCGAAAGCGGACGAGCAGTTCCAGAGGTTGCTCGCTGAATCCGTTGGGGGCACCGCGGACGGGCCGATCGCCGCCAGGGTGCACGCGCGGGGTCCTTCGTCCGTCAATCCTACCGGAGCTGATCCCCTGAAAGGCCGTCACACCGGTCCCGGCGCATAGTATCATCGTCGGAAACATCCGAAAGGAGCTTTTGCGCGGATGAGACTTATTCCGTTCCTGCTTCCTATTGCCGCGTTGGCCCAGACCCTGACCCTCGACAAGCCGATGACGCCCCCAGTGTGGGCCTTGCTCGAACGGCAGTTGCTGCGGTCGAATTCGGACGCCTGCGACCGTTTTGCGAAGAAGTTTGTCGACAGCCGGGGCTATCTGCTGCACACGCCGCGATGGGGGACTCTCGATGGTCCGGACGACGCGATCGAGACCTTTTACAACTGGACCATCCTGCACGCGATGGGCGCCGATGACTCGGTGCTCCATAATTTCAAACGCGCCCTGGACGGCCACTATCTCCAATACAAGGAGCTGCGGACCACGCTTACGAAGATCGCGGAGAACGGCGCGTATCACAAGGAGTTCGTCCCGCAGTCCGATTTCTTCCATACCGGTGAAGGGATGCGCGGCATCATGTTCGAGGGGCTTTCCGCGCCGTACGACGAAAAACTCGTAGCGCGGATGACGCGCTTCGCCGGGCTGTATATGAATGAGGACCCCGAGGCGCCCAACTATGATCCTCAGAAGAAGCTGATCAAGAGTCTGTGGACCGGCAGCAAGGGGCCGATGATGCACAAGGCGACTACGTACGACTGGGTGGGCGACCCGGTGCCTGGCACCTTTCATCTGCTCCACTCGCCCGGCGGGCGGCACCAAATGCTGGAACTCAGCAAGGTCTACGACAAGATGCTCGCGCATTGCGCAGAGTATCTGGACAGCGTGGGCGACCATCCGCTGAATCTCGGCTCAACCGGGCTTGCCCTCAACGCGTACGCCCTCACCGGCAAGCCGAAGTATCGCGATTGGATCGTCGAGTACGTCAATGCCTGGAAGGAACGCACCGCCAGGACGGGCGGCAACATCCCCACCAATGTCGGGCTCGACGGGACGCCGGGCGGGGAGTACGGCGGCCGCTGGTACAAGGGTACGTACGGCTGGAACTTCACCATTTATGACGGCGAGATCGACCAGATCGCGCACCGCAATACGGTCACGTCGGGCAGTTGGCCGGGCTTTGCGAATGCGTATTTGGTCACGGGCGACCCGTCCTACATCGCCGTGCTGCGGAAACAGATGGACAACCTGTATGCGCAGAAGAAGGTGATCGACGGGCAGGAGATGCTCCCGTCGATGTATGGAGATCCGCGCGGGCACAAGCAGACCGGCAAGGAGGAGTGGTATAAATACACTCCCAACCTGCACCATGACCGGCTGACCGAAATCTATATCTGGTCGATGGATCCGAAGGACCTGGAGCGGCTTCCGAAGAAGGGATTCGTGGGATGGCTGCAGGGAGTCGACCCGAGCTATCCGGAAGGCGCGCTTCGGCGCGACCTGGAATTCGTGCGGTCGACCGTCGACGACATGAGCAAGGACAATACCAGCGCCGATACGAGGCTGGCCGATTTCCTGATGGGCTACAACCCGGCGGCGATTACCGCGTTGTCCCAACTGACCATGGGCGCGTACCTGAACGGCAACATATGGTCGTTGCACGCGCGATTCCGCTACTTCGATCCCGTGCAGCGGCGCGCGGGCTTGCCGCCGGATGTGGCGGCCCTGGTCACGAAGATGGACGCGGGTTCGGCATTGGTGTCGCTGATCAACACCAATGCCGCCGCCGGGCGCACGGTCGTGATTCAGGCGGGCGGCTATGCGGAACACGAGTTCGAATCGGTATCCTGGAACGGACAGACGCTGCCGTTGAGTTCGAGGGCATTGACAGTAAAGCTCGAGCCCGGCTCGGGCGGGGAATTGGCATTCAGAATGAAGCGCTACGCTCACCGGCCGACGCTGGCGATGCCGTGGGATCGGTAAACCAGGCTTGTCCGCTGTTGTTGTGGGGCCGGCTTCAGTCGGCGGCGCGCTTCAGCGCGCCCCTGTAGCTGTGGGGGGCGCCGCTCCCCAAACCGGCAAGTGATGGACGGGTGGAACGAGGAGGAAAAGGGATGACGACACGCAGAGGATTCCTGGGTACCACGCTCGCGGGCGCCGCGTCCGCGGCCAACCGCGCCACGGTGGAGCGTAAGATCGGCGGTACGCTCACCAAAGAAGATCTGCCCACCCCTTCGATGGTGGTGGATCTCGACATTTTCGAGCGCAACCTGAAGCACATGGCCGAGAGTACGAAGAACGGCGGCATCAGCGTGCGGCCTCACGTCAAGATTCACAAGTGCCCGGAGGTCAGCAAGCGGCAGGCTGCGTTGGGCTCGATCGGCGTTTCGTGCGCCACTATCGCCGAATCGGAGTTGATGCACGACTCCGGGATTCAGGGCATCCTCTGGACCTGCCAGCCTGCCGGCCGCCACAAGATCGGCCGCGCTGTCGCCCTGGCGAAGAAAGCGCCGACGTTTATCGTGGTGGTGGACGATCCCATCACCGTCGACCATCTGGACGAAGCGGCGGGCGCTGCGCACACCAAAATGAATGTGATCGTCGACACCTTTGTCGGCCTCGCCCGGCAGGGCGTGCAGCAGGGGGACAAGGCGCTGGCGCTGGCCCAGAAGGTCGACCGCTCCAGGAACCTCAAGCTGCGCGGGCTCATGGGCTATTCGGGCTCGGCATCGCACTTTCACGGCTTTGAAGAGCGCAGGTTGTATTCGGCTTCCGCGCTTGCCCCGATGCAGGAAACCCGGGATTTGTGCCGGAAATCCGGTTTGAACACCGAGATCCTGACCGGCGGCAGCACCGGCACCTACAACATCGACAAAGCGAACGGCCTGACCGAATTGCAGAGCGGGTCGTACATCTTCATGGACACGATCTACTGCAAGGTGGGCGGCCAGAACAACAAGCACGTCTATGACGACTTCGGCGCATCCCTGACGGTGCTGACGACTGTGGTCAGCAAGACGCGCGACGGAATGGCGGCCATCGATTGCGGCAACAAGGCCCTGCTGCGGCCGACCGACGAGGTAAAGGGCATGCCGGACGTGAAGGTGGAGAACGCCGGTGCAGAGTATGGGATGCTGTATTTCAGGGAGGGTGCACGCGACATCAAGCTGGGTTCGCGCGTGGAATTGTATCCCTCCAACCTGGACATGAGCACCAACGTCTACGACAAGTACTACATCGCCAAAGGCGATCGGATCGTGGACGCTTGGCCGATCATGGGACGAGCCGGCGCGGCGCAGCGCTGATCCACAGGGGGTGGATGTGAACCGCCGATGGGCGATGTTGTTCTGTTGGCTCTGCGCGTCGTCCCTGGCGGCCCAGACGGTGACACTCAGCGCCCAGCGGTTGCGGTTCATCGCGAGTCCCGGGGGCGCGGCGCCGGGACCGAAGACCATCGCCTTGGATTCGGGCGTCGACAGCCTGCCGGTCCAGGTGAGCGAGGCTCCGCCGTGGCTGGCGATCACGACGGACTCGCCGAACACGCCCGCGCGTCTCACATTTTCAACCGACCCCTCGAATCTCACGTCCGGGATGCAGAGCGCGCGCGTCCTGGTGGGCGTGGAAGGACGCGAAGCGCTCCCGGTCGACGTGACGATCGAACTCACCCGCGAGCCGAGGCTCGTTCTGAGCCTCGACGCCCTGTCGTTGCACTATTCCGGAGCGTCCATTTCCGGAGATCGCGAGATTTCGGTCACTTCCTCCAACGACGAAATCCTCCGCTTCGGCGTCAGTGCCCGGTTTAGCGGCGGCCAGCCTTGGCTGACCCTTCCGTCCGGACAACAGGTGACGCCGGCTTCCGTACTGGCCAGAGTGAATCCGGCCAGGCTGAAAGAGGGCCTGTACCGGGCGACGATCGTGCTGACGCAGGAAGGCAGGGCTCTGCCCGTCGAGATCCCGGTCACGCTGGCCGTGAATCGCGGTCCGGAGTTCCGCGCCGACCCCGTGTCGCTCGATTTCGACTGCTATCTCGGCAAGGAGTGCCGTACGCAGGAGACCTTGACGATCCGCACGACCGGGCGGCCGCTTCCGGTATTGGTGACCGCGGCCGGTTATTCCCGAGACACCATCTGGCTGGCGACGACCCCGCTGGCGGGAACGACGCCGTTGTCGCTTCGCGTTTCCGTGAACCTGAGCGGACTCGCGGCGGGCGCCTATCGCGGGACGATCACCATCGCCGGTGACGCCGCGAACGGTCCGATGGTGGTGCCGGTCAGGCTCAATGTCAGTGGGGATCCGCAACTCGAAGCGCAGCCGGAGTCGCTCAGTTTTGCCATCCGGCCGGGGCGCATCACCACCGAACCGGCGGTCCTCGCGGTCCGCAGTCCGGTGAACAACCTGGGCTTCTGGGCGTTCGCGGCCACGCAGGGCGGGGAGTGGCTGGATGTGGCAACCGTCAATGGGACGACACCCGGCACGGTTTCGGTCAAGCTGAAGGACTCGGCACGCACGCTCTCGCCGGGGCGCTATCCCGGCGAGGTGGTCATCCGCTCGAACGCCACACCGTACCCTCGCCGCGTTCCGGTCACCCTCACGGTGCGGACCGGACCGGTCGCCATTCCCAGGCCGGCGCAACTGGAGTTCATTCACCAGAGCGGTGGCGCGAATAACCCATCGCTCGAAAGAACGGTTCGCCTCGAAACGGCCGGAGGCGTGAGCATGACATACGCGGTGCGGGCGATTTCCGAGGGCGGGTGGCTTAGCGCCGACGAGTTCGCGACCTCGCCCGGGACGTTTCAGGTTCGCGCCGTGCCGCAGGGCCGGGAAACAGGCCGCCAGAATGGCACGCTCATCCTCGAATCGGCCGAGGCCCCCGACGATCCGGTGCGGATTCCCGTCACGCTGCAGGTGCAGGGCGGCTCCCTGATCACGGCCTCGCCACCCGCCCTGCGATTCCAGTTCCCGACCGAGGGCACGACAACGGCCACCCAAACGGTGGAGATCCGGAGCACCGGCAATCCGGTGAGCTACGATCTCAACTTCTCGGCGATTCCCGATGGCCGCTGGTTGCGGCTGAGTACGGTGACCGGCCTGACTCCCGGCAGCGTGCGGGTGGAGGTGGATCAAACCGGCTTACGGCGAGGCACGTATTCGGGCGCGATTTCAATTCTGGTGCGAGACGGCAACACGCAGGTGATTCCGGTGACGTTGAACGTGGGACGAGGAGCAGGAGGCGAGTAAGCTGCATCTTCACAAGCGCCATCGTTGCGAGATGGAGAAAGTCGTCCCTATTGCATGTCAACAGCAGGCAACCACGCTCATAGGCAAATTGCAGGACGGCTTCGTCGGAGGAATCGCCGGGAAGGGCTTTGCGCAAGAGCGTGACATCGTGGCCCAGTTGCTCGAGCAAGTAGCTCAGGTCGTCGGGCACGTCGTGGTCGAGCAAGAACTTCACTCCGGAGGCAGCGCCATCTGCCTGGCCACGAGCAAGTCGATCTCTCCCCGATGGTCTTCATAGTAGGCAAGGCACTCGTAAACCTGAGCTCTGCTGAGTTGCGGGAAGCAGTTTGCTCTCAAAGTGTCCACCGTTTCGCCATTCTGAAGCAAGCCGATGACGTCGTGGACAGCGATCCGGGTACCCTGGACTATGGGGTTCCCACTCCGTACGCTCGCCGAGCGAACGATGTAACGATAGGTCTCCGAGATCGGGTCCACACCTTGGATGGTACGGCCCCTTTTACGGGGTGTCAACGGCCCAAGGAGAGCGAACGGGGGTGAGGACTTGACTTTGGCAGATCGGTGTTCGAGATTCGTCAACTCTGGGCACCCAGCCTTGATGATCCAGCCGATTCCGGTCAGATACTGCTGTGAAGAAAGCCGTTGTGTCGGTTCGAGCGGACCGCGCTTCAGGCCGCGAAAGTTCGAAACGTGTCCAGGACTGGGGAGCCACATTGCGTCTTCTAGAATGTCCGCTATCTGATTGATTTCATTAACGGCGGTCGCTCTGACATTTCTTCGGGATTGGCCCCGTTTGACCGTGATCCCGGCGTGGACTCGAACTCTCGATCCGACCAGCATCCACCAAATCGAATCAGCTGGTCCATTGTGCGTTCCCACCTCCGGTAATTTCCGACTATCCGCCCGGGGTGTGCGCAATTACGGGAATCGACTCACCGGCCCCTGCTTTCGGGTGACCGTGCTTCGCGCGGTGCCCTAGATTCAGCTGTTGTGCGTGTCGGGCCTTGCGAACGACGCGGTGCGCCGAACGACAGAAGTCGTAACCGCGAGACACCGTTTCCAAAAAGCAGCTAACCGCAAGCCGGCAATCGCCGTTTCAATGGCGTGATGTGATGACAATACCGAGCATGATCTACGGCCTGAGGGGGCGCTTATCATTCAGCCTCGACTTGCCATTCTTGCCCCCGACAAGAGGGTGGGAATGTATAACCATCTGCCATTCAACGTTGAGCGCGTCGTCTGTCGATTCGTTGTTGACGATTACGCTCTGGACGAAGTGCGTCGGATTTGGGGCCCTCGATGCACGCAACTCCAGCGGAACGTCTTCACTAACCCCTACCAGCCTTTTACGGAAAGAGTTCGAGACGTGTCCAGTCAGACAGCGGCCTCCCACGAATATGGGATACTAGCGTTGGTGAAGACCAAACTGGAGATTCCGGACCCGACCTTTCGCAAGGCCAAGGCCACGGCCAGCGCGTTGGGAATTCCGTTGCGCGAATTCGTTACGCGAGCTGTCGAGGAAAAGCTTTCCCAGGGTAGTCTGAGCAGGGGCAAACCCTGGCTGGAATGTGCCGGAGAACTAGCCCATCTCCACAAAGAGACTGTGCGGATCCAAAAGATCATCG
>JBJXGR010000295.1:0-5779 GCA_046160045.1 Bryobacteraceae bacterium | reverse complement strand
CCGTGTGTATTCACCCGAAACGCGACGAAATCGACGCCGCGATCCTCGCCGAACGTCCCTATCGCTCCATCGCCGCTCACTTCGGCATCTCACACCTCGCCGTTTATCGTCATAAACTTAATCACCTTCCCGATTCATACACCCGCGATTCCGTGCGCCGCATCCGCGAGGATTTTGAGGATTACTCCAACGAGATCCTTTCCTTGTTCGAACGGTCCAAGACGGGCAGTCTCACGGAAGCCATCCGCGCCGCCGCCCGCGTCGACAACCTGTTCCGTCTACGCCTCAAAGTCAACGCCCTGCCCGACGACACCGCCGCCGAACGCACCGTCACCTGGGAGCAGATTCGCCCAGACCTCGAACAGGCCCTCGCCCAAATCCCCGGCGCACTCGACGCCGTCTCCCGCATGATCACCTCCAAACTCGGCCTCACCGCTCAGGACCTGGAAGATCTCGATCCGGTTCTGGCAAAGGAGAAATAACTCCCGTGTTTCCCTTCAATCACACCCTGGTAGGGCGGCCTTTCAGGCCGCGGCGCGCGTTAGCGCGCCCCTCGGGTTTCCGCCCTGTGGCGCGACATGTGGCGGCCGCACTGCGGCCCCAACGCCGATGGGCCGGCCATAGCCTCAATCCAGGCCAATCTAAGTCCGGTGAATCGCTCCCTGTTTCGTTTGGTTCGTTTTGTTTCGTTATGTTTCGATTGACCCAAAACGCCCATCTCTCACCCATCCAATCACTTAACCCCGATTTCAGGCCGTTTTGTTTCGATAAAAAAATTTGTTTCGCTGGAGCCCGCGATGATCTGGCACTCCTTCTACTCCGGTCTGCCCCACCTGTTCGCTCAGGAGTTCCTCGGCTTCCGCCCTCGGCCCGTCCAGAGTCAATTCCTCCGCCATCGCCGCCGCCAGTCGCTCTTGAATTGCAGCCGCCAGTGGGGCAAGTCGACCGTCGCCGCCTCCCTCATCGTTCACCGCCTCGTCTTCGGTAGGCCGGGCGGCGTCACCCTCGTCATTGCCCCCTCTCACCGCCAGTCTGCCGAACTGCTGGCCAAAGCCGCCGCCTTCCTCTGCCGTCTCGACATCACCCCCCGCGGCGATGGACGCAACGAACACTCCCTCCTCATGCCCAATGGTTCCCGCGTCGTCGCCTTGCCCGGAGTCGCCGACACCACCCGCGGTTTCTCCGCCGACCTCCTCGTCGTCGAAGAGGCCGCGCTCGTCCCCGATGACACCTACCTCGCCATGCGGCCTTCCCTGGCCGCCACCCAGGGCGCGATCGTCGCCCTCAGCACTCCCGCCGGTCCGCGCGGCTTCTTCTACGAAGCCTGGACCGCCGGCGGCGCCGAGTGGGATCGCTGGCGTGTCCCCGCCACCGACTGCCCCCACTTCCCGCCCGGCTTCCTTGACCGCGAACGCCGCGCCATGGGCGAATTCTGGTTCCGCCAGGAATATCTGTGCGAGTTCACGCAATCGGAAACCGGCTTCTTTCCCCGCCGCCTCCTCGAAGACATCCTCATCAGCATGGAGCGCCAATGACCCATCAATGACCAATCCCTACATCGCCGCCCTCGACCTTGGCCGCGAGCGCGACCACTCCGCCCTCGCCATCGTCGAACGCCGGGTGATCCCGCTGGGCTTCGATCCCGTCTACTTCTGCCAGCGAACCGAGTGCCAGGTCTGGTTGCGCCAGTTGGTGCGCTTCCCGCTCGGCACGCCCTACCGCGAGGTCGTCGCCGGCGTCTCCCAACGCCTGCACGCGGCGCCCTTCACCGGCCGCACACCGCTCGTCGTGGACTCGACTGGCGTCGGCGCCGCGGTGGTCGAGATGCTGCGGGATACCGCCCTGCCCCTCGTGCCGGTCATCCTCACGGGCCGCGAACACGTCAACTACTCTCACAGTCACACCCACGCGCCCAAGCAGGATGTCGTCACGGCGCTCGCTGTGCTTCTCGAGCAGCGCAAGTTCTTCGCCGACCGTGCCCTTCCGCTGGCCTCGGCCTTCCTTCGGGAGATGGAGACCTTTCAGTCGCGCTCTCTCCCCTCCGGGCGGGTCCGCCTCCAGGCCCGCCGCGAGGCCGATCATGATGACTTGGTGATGGCCGTGGCGTTGGCTTCATGGTATGCCGTGCGGCAGTGGCCGGAGATCCTCCGTCAGGATCCGCTGCCGCGCGCGCCGGGGGTGTTGTTGATGTGAGCGGGGGCTCGCGGCAAGGGGTCGTCGAGAGTCACTGCCCGCGGCTGAACAGGGCACGGGAATCCGGCGCGATAGGGTTGGGAAACCCGGGGACGGAAACCCGGGGACGTCCGCGATTCTACTTCGCAACCTGGGGACAGTCCCCAGGCTCCCCCTTCGGCCGTGGCTTTGCGGTCCCGGCGCAAGACGGCGGCGACCAGGTCTCTATCGTCCGAGCGAGTTGGCCTGGCAGGCGGCAACATCTCATTCGATTAGTCGCGGGCGGACAGGCTCTCCCCCGGAGCGATTACGGCCATTGCGAGGAGGCGTCAAAAATTCATACGGGGGAAATCGCCGCCTGGCGCGACAACAAGCGGCATGAAGAGAATACTTCTTGCAGCTTTGTTGATTCCGGCCGCCGCAGCCTTCGCTGATGACGACGAGCGTGGCAGCCGGTTCGCCGTAACCGTAACCAATATCACCGCCCACCAGGTGTTCACCCCGATCGTGGTGGCCAGCCACCGCGAAGGCGTGAGGCTGTTCTCGCTGGGTCAGGCGGCGGGCGTGCCGCTCGAAGTCCTGGCCGAGGGCGGCGACACGGCGCCCCTCAAGACCATGCTGATGTCGAATCCCGCAGTGAAGAGCGTGGCCGATTCCGGCGCGCCGCTTGGGCCAGGGCAGTCGGTGACGGTCATGGTGGATGCTCAGGGTGCGTTCGACCACATCAGCCTCGCCAGCATGCTGGTTCCAACCAATGACGCGTTCCTGGCACTAAACGGGGTGGAGGGGCCGAAAGGCAGCCGCACGCTGGCGCTGTTCTCGCCGGCATACGACGCCGGCACCGAGGCCAACGACGAGAACTGCGCCAGCATTCCGGGGCCGCCCTCAGTCTGCACCGGCCAGGGCTTCAACGAAAGCCGGGCCGGAGCCGAGGGCTTCGTTCACATCCATCGCGGCATCCACGGGATCGCAAGCCTCATGGCGGCCCGCTGGGACTGGCGCAATCCGGTGGCTTACATCACGATCCGGAGGGTGAGATAGGCCCTGCGCGATAGCTGGGGCGCCGCCCCGGCTAACGCGTCACTAGCAGCCCGGGCGCGGCTTCCGCGCCCGTTAGGCCATGGCGTGCACAGCACCGGCTCAGACACAGGCTGGGAAACCTCCCAGCGCCACGTCGAAACCGTATCTCACGATCGAGCCGGAAATCGGCTGGATACGTTGTTCTGGGCCCGACCCTGCGGATGCTCGAAACAATACGGTTCGGGTGTACGACTGGCGCGATGCGCTGGAACGCGTGGACAGGCTCCGGGGAAAAAGGGGACGGCCTGATCTGCGCGGTTTTTCTTGTGGGGCCTGGACAACTGGCAGCTAGGGTCATGGACAACTAGGGTCAGACAACTAGTTAGCGCTCACCGGCGATTCAACCGGATGCCTTCGATCCGCACGTCAAAAGCCCGGCTCTCCGCTCCGTCCCCGAGCAGGTTGAAGTAGAACGTGGTGATGTCATTCGCCTTGAAATTTTCGCCCAGGCTTTCGAATTCCATGCGGTACCGTTGAGCGTCGCCGGTGAGTTCGATCCGTTGCCGTACCTGCGCGGACGGCGTCCGCACGCTGGCCTTCACCGGAATGAACTCGAGCGTGCCGCTTCCTGAAGCGGTGAACTCAATCGAACCGAATTCGGATAAGTCGGCGGGCAGCGCCTTGGGGAGTAGGTGCCGGAAGAACGAGACGTATGTGGTGACCATGCCGCGCGCCCGGATAGGCCGCTCTACGGGGAGGGTGTCCGGGTCCGCGAGCGAACCCTCGGGTTCCACCGTAAACTCGGTCACGCGGCCGTCGCCCGGGGAATCCCAATAGCTCCAGGCGCCGTCGGCGGCGTAGAGGACATCATCCCCGAGACGGAAGTTGAAATCAAAGAGCGGACCGGTGGGGATCGCGACCTGATCGGCCAGGGGGATCGAATGCGTCACCCAAGTGCGCTCGCCGGTCTCGGTGGAAGCCAGGGAGCCCTGCACGTCGAGGGTCTTGAGCGCGGGATCCAGCCGCACCAGTTCGAGCCGGATCGTGCCCGCCCGATAGCGGACCGACCTGGCGAAAACGGAGGGCGGACTTAAGGAAGCGTCTTCGGAGACCACTCGCGGCATCCGCGCCAGGAGAGAACGCAGTAACTGCTCGGTGAAATCCGCGTTCGAGGCCCACACCTGGAAGTTCAGGACCCTCTGCCGCGGGAATCGGGCGGAGACTGCGGGATTCCAGCGGCTGTCCACCTGCCAGGGTACCGAGGCGGGCGAGACGGCGAAACTCACCGAGTACTCGACGGATCCGTCCGGTTGCTTCAGCTTGGCCATCAGGAAAGGAACCGAGCCGGCTGAGAACTCCCGGATCTGCTCGAGGTGAGCGCCGGCGAGACGGTCGCACACCGCTTTCGAATGTTCGTAGACCCCGGCATCGGTCGCAATGGCCAAAATCGCTCCCTTGCGAACTCCCAGGCCGTCCACGTAGTCGACGCCCGACACGGCAGCGGCGTTGGTCACGCCAATCAGGTCCGCCGGACCGCTCGGGACGGCGCGGGTCTCGGCGGGGCCGCTCTCCGGCAGCAAGGCGTCGATCTCGGTGGTGGGGCGGCCCTCCGCGAGCCGGATCCGTGTCTTGGTCCGGGGAGCCTGTTCGCGCAGGGCCCAACGGCGGGCCAGCAACAGGGTCAAGCGTCCGTTGCTCTCGAGTCCTCCGTCGGACGCGCTGCCAGACTGGCCAGTGATCGTGTACGCGGCATGGTTGTCGGACGGATCCGGGTCGGGTCCCTGGTGCTGACAGGAGGCCCGGACTTCCACATTCCCCTGCGTGCGGTCGCCCGTTACCGTCACGCGGATCGACAGAGAGGCGCCGTAGGCCAGAGACGCAATGTCCCACTGCTTGTTGGTCGAGTTCCGGGGTGTGGCTCCCGGATCCGCGCTGGCGCGCAGAAGCTGATAACCTCCGGGAATCGAGATTTCGACCTTGGCGTCCTTGGCCGGGTAGGGTCCGTCGTTCCGCACGGTGAACACCACGGTAGTCTCGCCGGCTGGTCCCTGAGAGCCGGTGGCGGTCAGGTTCAGGTCCGCCGATCCCGGCGTGACCAGCGCTGCTTTCGAGGCAGTGGAGGTTCGCGTGTTGCCGTCCGGACCGGTCAAGGTCCAGACCAACGGGTTGCCATCGAAGCGTACGGAGAACACCCGGACCTGACGGCCGGGCTGAAACAATGACGGCTGGCCCCGGTCCTGGGTCCCCGTGAACCGGTTCGCGGATCCGACGGGGATCGTCACCGGTCCCGGATTGTTGTTCAAATAGCCAAACCATGCGTCGTACAGGTTGGGACCGGCCTCGAGGACATACTCCAATACGGGACTGACCCGGTCGCTCTGAGCAACCGCCGGATGAGCGGCGGTCGGGATCAGAAGTGTCAGGATCACGAAGTGACGGCGCATGCTGCTAGTCTCCAGTGAGGCGCATTCAACGAGCGCCCTGCTATCCATTATTAGGGGGAGCTATTCCGATTGGGTTGGGCGTTTCCACGGCGTCGGCGAATAATAGCAACCTAGTACACTCGTACCAAACATGCCCAGCGACC
>JBJXGR010000294.1:0-20766 GCA_046160045.1 Bryobacteraceae bacterium | reverse complement strand
GCCGCAGGCCGGGGAGAACTCCGATCGATCCAACATGCGCCCGACACCGAGCGGGAAACGCATGTCCCAGGGATGGGTCGGGGTGCGCCGAGCGGCGCTGGAAAGGGAGGCAGGAGTCTTGCCTCCAGACTCCAGCGTGCGATTCGACGTTCGTATCCGAGGTAAGAGCCGTGTGCGTTAGGAGCGCCTGCACGGATCTGTGCGGGGGGCGGCCAGCGATGGCCGTCCCTACCGCGACCGTTTTTTTAGCCTCCCATTCGGCCGGCCGGACAATTTCCGCATGCACACCGGGCCCGCGTTCCGGCTCACCAGGAACGCACGAGCGCACTCTAAGCGCACGCCGCCCCGTCGCAGGGGCACGCCAGGTCCGCCGCCTTCCGGCCGCGCCTCGGCTGAGTCTCATTCACAGCCATTCCAACTTTATTTGCCGCGACAATTCAACTATTTACACAGATCGCAAACTTCTAACCTCGCTCCCATCGGCTATCCTGGAGTGGGCTCCAACCCCCAGGGTGTTGAATTTCTCCGTGTAGTTTCGTGTAGTTTCCCAGGATCCCGTTGAAAACAATCCCTCCTACTCTCTCTATACCACCCCTGTCAAGCCCTCAAACTACACGAAACTACACGAATCTGTAGTTTCGTGTAGCCAAATCTACAGATTCTACAGCCCTTTTACATTCACAACCGTCCCAAAAATATATTTCGTTTCCCCCGAACTACTTGCGAAAATCGCCATCGGCCTCCTCCACTCCCTCCCCGACAATGAAGGCGGGAAAACACTTCTGTGCTCGCTTCCGACCTCCTCTCCGCCGCCGACCCTGTCGCCTTCGCTCGCTCCCGCCTCGCCTTTTCCCCGGACCCTGTCCAAGCCTCCGTCCTCCGCTCCCGCCACCCGCGCCGTCTCCTCAACTGCTCCCGCCAATGGGGCAAGTCCACCACGACCGCCGTCCTGGCCGTCCACCACCTCCTCTACGGCCCGCCCGGCAACCTCACCCTGATCGTGGCCCCGACCCTCCGCCAGTCCTCCGAACTTCTGCGCAAATGCTCCGCCTTCCTCCGCCGCCTCCGCCTCCGGCCGCGCCGCGAATCCGGCAATCCGCACTCCCTGCTCCTCTCGAATGGCTCCCGCATCCTCGCCCTTCCCGGACGCGCCGACACCATCCGCTGCTTTTCCGCCGTCAGCCTCCTCATCCTCGACGAGGCCGCCCGCATCTCCGACGACCTCTACTTCTCCGTCCGCCCCATGGTCGCTGCCTCCGGCGGGTCCATCGTCGCCCTCAGCACGCCCGCCGGCCAGCGCGGCTTTTTCTATCAGGCCTCGCTCGATGACTCCTGGGAGCGCTACGTCATCCCGGCCACCGCGTGCTCCCGTCTCCCCGATGCCTTCCTCGACGAGGAACGCCGCTCCATCTGTGAATGGTGGTTTCGACAGGAATATCTTTGCGAGTTCGTTCCGCTCAGCGCCGGCCTGTTTGAACGCCGCCGCCTCGAGCGTCTCCTCATCCGCGACACGGTGGCTCTATGACCAATTCCCCTCTCTTCTACTGCGGCCTCGACCTTGGCAAGCTTCAGGACTACACGGCCTTCGTCGTGGTCGAATACCGGCATGCCTACCTCGGCCGCGACGCCGTGACCTTCCAGCACCTCTACGATTGGGACCTGCGCGTCCGCCGCCTGCACCGCTTTCCGCTCGGCACCTCGTACCGCGACCTGATCGGTCTGATCGAACACGAAATGGGCCATCGCGCCCTTCCGCGCGACACGCCTCTGGTGATCGACGCGAGCGGCGTCGGCGAGGTCATGGTCGACCTATTCAAGGGGTCTGCGTTTCCCGTGGTGCCCGTCACCATCACCGGCGGCGAACGTGCGTCGCTTTCGAACGGCCGCTGGCACGTCCCTCGCCAGTTATTGGCCGAAACCCTTGCGGTCCTGATCGAGCAGGAGAAACTTGGCGTCGTGGCCGACCTCCCCTACGCGCGAACACTACTGGAGGAATTGGCGTCGTTCGATGCGGAGATCCGGCCCACGGCGCGAG
This sequence comes from Bryobacteraceae bacterium, assembly GCA_046160045.1. Classification (GTDB taxonomy): domain Bacteria; phylum Acidobacteriota; class Terriglobia; order Bryobacterales; family Bryobacteraceae; genus CAZGUX01. The sequence goes on along the minus strand of JBJXGR010000294.1, from coordinate 18,731 downwards.
TCTCCTTCCGCCCCCGCGGCGAGCAGCAGCACGATGATCTGGTAATGGCCTTGGCGCTGGCATGCTGGTACTTCCGCAAGCTGAATCCGCCGTCAACGTCCCCGCAAACCTTCAGCCTGCCATTCTACTGACTCCAGTGGCGCCGGGCGACCTTCTGTATCGCCTTGCGCTCCCGCCCTGTGTCGACCGTCAGCGCGCGGCGTCGTGCAACGCAGTCTTGAATTCGCCCTCAACTACCTCTATTGTGCAAAGCGAAACGAAAACAGATCGGCGTCCTTCACCTGAAACCGTAAACGCACGGGCTTGCCCGCGAGTGAACTAAAGTCGCCGCCGTTCTTGCACACCACAGCCTGTTCGAGCGAATCGCCGTAGATCTCCGCACAGGCGTCGAGCGAAAAGCCGGGAATCGGCCGGCCCTCGACGTCCTGCACTTCGACGCGCACGCTGCCCGCCGCGGAGGTCGAGTAGTTCAACAACAGGCGCTTGCCGTCGAAGCGCAAGGGCTTGGTGATGAGCTCGCCGCCGCTCAACGGTGCCGTCACCGAGACGAATCCGTCCACGCGCAAGGTGTACCTCCGCAAGTACGCCGTGCGGTCCTGGAGCGTACTTTCGGTGACGTAAATGGAGATCTCCGGGGGCGCGTCGGCAATGGCCGACTTTGTCTCCACCAGTCCCCAGTTCTGATAGATGTCCCCGTAGAACCAGGTGTCGGTCGTGCGCAATCCCGGCCGTAGGAACGATTCCGGCCAGATCCGGAAGCGCGACCCGTCGCGGCTCACCATGAACATGCCGTCGGTGACTGCCGTGCCCTCGCGCCGCGATTTGGCCCCCCGCAGACGCCGGTATTCCAGGCGCGGCAGCGATTCGGCGGCCTTCGTCCAGCCCCGGTCGGTGTAGCGCGTCGGGAAGCCCAGCAAAAGATGCGGCGCGCGATAGTACGGAATCACCTGGTTCGTGTAAAGTTCGCTCACGCGGCTGGGCGTGTAGTCGAGAAAGGCGGGGTCGGTCCAGCGGAGGAAGTCGCTGGACGTCCCGGTCCGGATGTCGCGGCCGTCGAAGAAGTCACGATGAAACTCGCGGTAGGTGCCGCGTTCGGCATCCCAGAAGGCCAGGTTGTGCGAATCGAAGGCGCCTCTGGTGATGACGGGCTTCGGAGTGATCAGCGACCAGCGAATGCCGTCCGGGGATTGGAACGCGAACAGGCCTTTGCCGTCCTTGGTGTCGCCATAGCCGAGCGCCTTGTAGCGCGCCTCGGGCTTCGCCGCGGGGTTGGAGTCCTTGAAGGGCGAGAAATTGTGGCGGCCCACCCCGTCCCACACGATGTTGTTTTCCTTGGAACCGTTGAAGTCGAACAGGCGAAGGGTTGGCCGGATCCAGTGGATCCCGTCTTTGCTTTCGGCATAGCAGGTGAGGTCGCGGTGACCGTCCGTGTATCCGTCCTTGGAATAGACGACATGAGACCCGCGGTAGTACATGCGATAGAGATCGCCGTCGCGGAAGACCGTCACATAGTTGACGGCGTTGCCTTCCCAGGGCTGGTCCTGGACGAGCGAGACCTCGCGCGGCACGGGATGATGGAGTTGCTGCCGTGCCCCGCCAGTGAGGCGGTCGATGAGGAAAGAGTCGGCCAGCAACTCCAGGCGGGAGCCGATGTCGATGGGTTCCTGCCCGGCAGCCAGCAGGGGGAGACAGACGATTGTCGATAGAATTCGGGGCAACATAAGGACCCTCCAGTTCATCATCCGGCGGGCCGTTTGCGCAAGTCCGGGTACAACGCCGGATACCAGGCCGGACTTTGCCCGGTACTGCCCTGGGAACGCCCTACTTAGCCGTACTGCATCGTCGGTTCTAAGACCCCCCTTGGGGATAATTTGAACCTTTGGTTCTATTGTTCATCGCCCCGCCATCGGGCAAACTGCAATCACTAGGGCAATAGCAGCGTGCCGGCCGGCCGCAACTGCCTTTCCCTTGCGAAGGAGCTTGGACAATGGCCGCAACGAACCTCACCGAACCCGGGTTTTTGGAGCAAGCTTCGCTGGCGCGGGCCGCGAGGGCGGGCCAACTGTGTGTCCTGCTGGCGTCGTTCGTGATCTGGTCGGGGCACCTGTTCTTTTCCAAAGGCCTTCGTGCGGAACTCCCTTACTGGTCGCAGGTGACGGTCGACACGGCCATGCTGCTGATTCTGGTGAGTTTCGCCGCACGCCTCTCCCGGTGGGGCCGCTTACGGCCGCAGGCATGGACTTTGTCTTTGTGTTTTCAGTTCCTCGCCGTGGTCTACGCAGGGTGCTCGCTGGTACCGGAAACCGGAATTCGCGTCCCGGCGGCGGCGGCGTTTTCACTAGCTTGTCTTGGCCTGTCCCTGCTGATGGTGCAGACGCATCGCTGGCGCCGGTTCGCCAAAGCGCTGCACTCGATCGCGGCCACGATTTCGATGATCGCCTGCCTGTCGGGATTCTACGGTGTCTCGGCCGCAAGCATAGGCTGGTTTTTCATTGATCTTCCCTCGGCCATGCTGATGTTCGTCCTGGCGGCCTCGACACTGCCCGCGGCCACCAGTGCGTCCAGCGGAAAGGCTGCCGATCTCCGCCACGGGGGAGCACGAATCCGCAGGTTGCTGCTCCCGGCATCGTTTCTCGTCCCGCTGGCACTGGGCTGGCTCCGCGTGATGCTCGAGCAGGCCGGCTTGATCGGCCCGCCCGTCGGCCAGGTGCTTCACGTTGCCGTGACGGTCGCGGTGCTGGTGGCCATCGTCGGATGGATGGCCGGCCGGTTCGACCAGGAATCGACGCGCCACACGCTGCTGGAGCAAGCGTTGGAAGAATCCGAATCCTTACTGCATGGCCTGATCGAGAACTCGTCCGATCCGATCTGTATCTGCGATTCCCGCGCCAGGGTCCTGAGGCTCAACTCCTCGGCGCAACAGTTGTTCGGCTATAGCGACCAGGAGAGCCGGTTGCTGCTGCTCAACCAGTTGCTGCCGCATGAGACCGCCCGAAGCCTGGTCGGCGGCGATCTGTTTGGCGGCGATCCGGCGCTGCGGAATGTCGAGGTGCGTCTGCGGTCAGGCGAGCGTCAGACGCTGGCCGTACGTGGGTCGATGAAACTGCGCAACGGGGAACTGAACGAACTGGTTCTGACTTTCTACCCGGTTGGCCGTCTGCAGCCTGTTCCGGTCGACCAGCACGCCGCGTGATATCTCTTGGCGGGCGCGGGTTAGTTTGCGCGTAACCAACGCTCGCTGACGGGGCTGGGAAAAAACAGGGACATCCACCCCGTTTCCCGGTCAACGTTTCGTGGAGAATCAACGATTTGTGGCCGTGAAACGGGGTGAACGTCCCTGTTTTTTCACGGCTTCTGACGCTCGCGGCACAGCTGCGAGTGCTATGCCGTCTTTCTTTGGGGCCGGAACGCCGCTAGAAGTTCACCAGGTAATGGTCCAACTCCCACCGGCTGATGGTCTGGTGGTAGTTACGCCACTCTTCCTGCTTCACGCGAACATAATAGTCGGCGTAGCCGTCGCCGAGCGCCCCGCGGACGACATCGTCGTGCTGGAAGCAATCCAAGGCCTCGCGTAGCGTTGTCGGCAGGAAGGTGATCCCCCGCCGCCGGAGTTCGTCCTCGGGCAGTTCGTAAAGGTTGTCGTGATTGGCGGCGCCGGGATCGATTCGATTCTCGATGCCGTCCAGTCCGGCGGCCAGCAGCGCCGCGCACGCGAGGTAGGGGTTCGCCGCGCCATCCACCGCGCGCGCCTCGATCCGGCCCGGTCCGGGAATGCGAATCATCTGCGTCCGGTTCGAAAGGCCGTAGGTAATGTAGACCGGCGCCCAGGTGGCGCCCGACCGGGGCGCGCCGCGGATCAGGCGTTTGTAACTGTTCACCAACGGGGCGACGACGGCCGCCAGCGCCCGTGCATGATGCAGCAAGCCGCCCATGAACCAGCGCCCGATCTGGGACAGCCCGAGTTCATGGCCGGTGTCGAGAAAGAGATTCTGACCCGTCGCCGGATCCGCGAGGCTGAGGTGGAAATGGCAGCCATTGCCGGTGAGGTTCGCGAACGGCTTCGGCATGAAGGTCGCATAGAGCCCGTGCTGCTCCGCCATGGTCTTCACCATCCAGCGGAAGAAGATATGGCGGTCCGCCGTGGTGATTGCGTCCGAGTACGTCCAGTTGATCTCGAACTGGCAGTTGGCATCCTCGTGATCGGTGGCGTAGGGGGCCCATCCCAACTCCTGCATGTAGTCGAGGATCGTGGTCATCAGGTCGATGTTCCGGTAGAGCGCGCGGAGATCGTAGCAGGGCTTGGGCGCGGAATCGAGCGGGTCCCAGGGCCGGAACTCGTCGCCCTCCTTCTTGAGGAGCATGAACTCCGGCTCGGCGCCAACGTTCAGCACATATCCCTTGTTCCGCGCAATCTCGAGTTGGCGCGCGAGCACGGTGCGCGGGCAGTAAGGCCACGGCTTGCCGTCCACGTGGAGGTTTCCCGGCACCCATACAACGTCTTTCCTCCACGGCAGAACCATGGCGCGGCTCAGATCCGGCATGCTGATGATGTCGGAATCGTGGGGGCCCTGGTTGAGGTCGCCGGCCGCGAACCCGGCGAATCCCGCGCCATCGCGCAGCATGTCCTCGAAATGGCTGGCCGGCACCAGTTTGGCCTTGGGGGCGCCCGTCAACTCGACGAACGAGCAGAGCAGGAAGCGTATCTTTTTGTCGTCTATCAGGGTCCGGATGTCCGCCATCATGGAGCCAACTCCTGTTAATGCGATACCGCGGCCGCGGCCTTCTCGCCTAGCATACGCCCTTCGACGAAGCGGGCCGGCGTGAACGGGGCGATCAGTTCCGGCGTCTTGCCGGTGGCGATCAACTCCGCCATCGCCCGGCCGGAATAGGGCGCCGCCTTGAAGCCATAGGTCCCCCAGCCCACATCCATATAGAAGTTCTCGACCTCGGCCGCCCGGCCGAGAATCGGCGCGAAATCCGGGGTCATGTCGCACACGCCGGCCCACTGGCGGAGCACGCGCAGCCCATGCAATTGCGGGAACAGCTCCAGCGTGTAGGTGGCCATCTGTTCCAGGGTCGGCAGGGTCGCGCGATAGCTGTACGACTGATAGGGGTCGATTTCCGCGCCGATCACCAGTTCGCCTTTGTCGGTCTGGTTGACGTAGACGTGCAGCGTAGCCGAGACAATCACCTGATGCAGGAACGGCTTGAGCGGTTCGGTGACGCAGGCCTGCAACTGATGCGTCACGATCGGCAGGGGGACGCCGGCCATCTGCGAAATGGTGGAGGCCCACCCGGCCGTGCAATTGACCACGGCGCCGGCGGATACGGGACCGCGATTGGTGATGACGCCTAACGCGCGCCCGCCCTCCACCGCGATGCCCTTCACTTCCGTATAGGGGTGAATTTCGATGCCCATCCGATCGCAAGCGCGCGCGTAGGCCCAGACCACGGCATCATGCCGGATGATGCCCCCCGGCGGGTGGTAGAGCGCGGCCATGATGGGGAATCGCGGCCGGCTGGACAGGTCCATCGACGGAACCAGCCTCCGGATCTCTTCCGGATAAATGATGCGGCTGTCGATGCCCATCAACTGGTTGTTCTCCGCGCGGACGCGGATGCCGACCACTCCCGAGTCGTTGTGTGCCAGCGTGAGGTGCCCGCACTGGCTGAACATCACGTTCCAGTTCAGTTCCTCGGACATCTGCTCGTAGAGTTTCAACGAGGCGTTGTAGAAAGGAATGCCTTCGACCGTGCGGTAATTCGACCGCAGAATCGCGGTATTACGCCCGCTCGACCCGCAGCCCAGGTAGCCGCGTTCGAACAGCGCGACCCTGCGAACGCCATGCTCCTTGCCGAGATAATAAGCCGTAGCCAGACCATGGACTCCCGCTCCGACGATCGCCACATCATAAGAGCGCTTCAACTCTCGCGGCCGCCACATTCGCTGCTTACGCAACAGTTGATCCATTTCAGGCCCCCACCCGCTCGAGCGCGTCCCAGCCGATCTGCGCGATGCCAAACTCTCCACCGGCGTGCAGAATGGACTCCCAGACGTCTTCAGCGTAATCGCGCGCTACCAGAATGGTGAACGCGACCGTGTCCCCGAGATCCTTGCGGATGATGGTCGAGTGCACGTGGGCCAAGCCGGCCTGCCGGCATGACCGGTTCGGCATGGCCTTGTCCGACACGTTGAGTGACGTCAGCTTGCGAAGAGTGTCCCTGGATTTCGGCCCGGTCAGCAGGAAACCGGCGTAGGCCGAAGTGATGTCGATGGCCGTGTCGCCGAGCGCGGCGACCACCTGCTGCCTCTGTTCTGCCGGGGCGGTCACAAGATAGTGCCTGCGGCCGAGGGTCCAGCAGTCGAAGGGTGCTTGGGGAGGCATCGCGGCGGAAACGTCGACTTTCGTCAGATCGCTGACATCGGCCAAGCCGGCCGCTTGCGTGGCGGCGGCCGCTTCGTCTTCGGGATTGGAGAATCGCAGCGCGACGGTCCAGCCGTGCCGTTGCCCCATGGATGCCTTGGCCTCGAGATGGTGTTGGACCAGAGCGGACTGTTTCATTACATGCGCAACCGCGCGCCCTCCGGATCGTAGAATGCTTCGAGCGTCACGTGGGCAGTCGCCGGAAGGCCCTGCGCCCGGACTTCAATCAGCGAGCCCTCGTGCGCCCGGTTCGCGGGCACCCAAGCCATGCCGATGGCCGCGCCTTTATGCGGCGAGTAGCGTGAACTCGTCACGCGTCCGGCCGGACGGCCATTTACCATGACCGCGGCACCGTCGTCAGGAATCTGATCGCCATCCATGACGAATCCAACCAGCCGGTCGCTGGGTTCGAGGGCCTTGGTCTCTTCCAGGGTCCTCCTGCCGATGAAGTCTTCCTTCTCGAATCGCACCACCCAACCCATCGCGGCCTGGTAGGGCGAGGTGAGCGCATCGGTATCCACTCCGATGATCACGTGCTTCTTTTCGAGGCGCAGCAAACGCTGTGCTTCCACTCCGAAGGCGCGAATGCCGAATTCGCGGCCGGCATCGAGCAGCGCCTTCCACAAGTCCGGGCCGGACTCGGCGGGCACGTGAATCTCCCAGCCCGTTTCCCCCACAAAGCCGATACGCATCAGAATCGCGGGGATTCCGGCAACCTCCGCCCGGCGGGTCGCCATGTAGCTGAAGGCCTTGGTCGACAAATCCAGCGAGGTGAGCTTCTTCAGAGTGTCGCGCGCCTTGGGTCCCGCCACGTTCACCGCGGCCATCCCCGACGTTACGTTGGCGATGTGCACGTCCTGACCGGTACCGGCCAGCCACCACTCCAGCCACTGCTGGACGAAGTCGAGGTTGCCCGTGGTGGTGGTGACGAAGTAATGGTTTTCAGCGATCCGCGAGATGGTCCCATCGTCGAGAAGAACGCCGCTTTCGTCGCACAGGGTCGCGTACCTCGCCCGGCCGATTGGCAGGTCCGAGAACTTGTGGGTGTAGACTTTGTCGAGTAGCTTGCCGGCGTCACGGCCTTTGACTTCCAGCTTGCCCAGCGTGCTGACGTCGATGATCCCGACCCGCTCGCGCACCGCCTGATACTCCTCCCGAACGCAGGTGCGCTCGTCACCGGAGGCAGCGGTCCGGTAATAGCGGGGCCGCTTCCATTCGCCCATGTCGAACCAGACAGCGTTGAGCGCGTCATGGTCGTAGTGCATCGGCGTGCGGCGAATCGGGTGATGGCGCGCGCCAGCCAGAGCCCCCAGGGTCACGCCGGGATTTGGCGGCCGCGATGTGGTGGTACCGGTCTCCCCCATCGGCCGTCCCGTTTTGGAGGCACAGACACCGATGGCGTTGATCTGGCACATGCGGCCCTGGCAGGGGCCCATGGTGCTGGTGGTGTACCGCTTCAAGGTCTCGATCTGGTCGAAGCCTTCGTCGACCGCATCGCATAGGTCTTTGGCCGTTGCGTCGGTACAGACGCAGACAAAAGCTCGCTTGCTCGGATCCTTCCGCGGCGGCGGAAGAGGAGCAGCGGCGGTGAGGCCGGCGCCGGTCACGTCCCCGACGGCGGAGACGTTGTCCGGCAGGTCCAGCGGCACGAACGCGCCGGCTTCCGGACGCCACTCCAACCGGGCTCCCGCCTGGCTCAACAAGCCTGCATCCGGAATGAGGTGCCCGCACATCACGACGAGGTCGCAGCGGACTAAGCCCTTCGTCGTCCGCAAGCCCGTGACCTCTCGGGAGCCCTCGGCGCGAATCACATCGGCCGGAGCCGCGACTCCGGCCAGTTCCACTCCCGCTCCGCGGAGATGGGAGGCGATCTCCTCGGCCCGCGATCCCTCACCGATAATGACCGCGTGGCGTCCTGGGACCACATCGTGCAAGTGAATCAGCCTTTGAACCGCCGTCGACAGCATGACGCCGACCAGGTCGTTGTTCTCGAACAGCAGCGGCGCCTCGTAGACGCCTGTCGCGATCACGACCTCCCCTGCGCGCAAGTGCACGAGCCGCTCCCGGCAGTGTCCATAGGGCTGCGGTTCAACCACGCCGAGCAGGTTGCCTTCAAACAGGCCGAAGCAGTAGGCCGGGCTGAGGACGGTGATCCGGGCGTCCGCGCGCACGGCGGCAATCAGTTCCGCCGGGCTACCGTTCTTCCGGTACCTCAGGTGCCCGCCCAGGTCAGCCTGGTCATCGACGAGTACCACCTGCTTGCCCTCGCCGGCATGCTGAAGCGCGGCCTGCAAACCGGCGGGTCCGCCGCCGATGACCGCGGCCTCCGCCTGCAGGAAGGCATGTTCGTAGCTATCGTCGGTGGCGCCGGGAGGAGGCACTTCCCCCAATCCCGCGACGCGCCGCACAAACGGCTCCACCAGATGCCACATCTTTTGCGTGGTGAAGACCTTGTAATACCAGCCCACCGGCATGAGACCGTCCGCCGCCTGGGCCAGCGAGAGCCAGTCGTTGTCGAGCGAAGGGTAGGCGTTCTGATGACGGACCTTCATGCCCTCGCGAACGGGGGTCAGGCAGGCGCGGACATTCGGCGTACCGTCCACCTGCATCAGGCAGTTCGGGCATTTGCCGGAGCAGCAGAGCAGTCCGCGAGGGCGATGATATTTGAAGCTCCGCGAGAAGATGCGCTGGCCCGCGCGATACAGAGCCGACGCTACCGTGTCCCCGGGTTTGGCCTCAATCGGCCGCCCGTCGAACTCGAATCGCATTCAGGCGTTCTCCTCCGGCAGAAATGTGCGCAGCACGCGATTGGTCACCGTGTCGCGATCGGCTTGAATCCACTGTCGGCAGCCGGAGCGGTGAAACCACCACTCGGTGTGGACGCCCGCCGTGTTGTTGCGGTGGTGAACGTAGCGGGTCCACTCCTCGGCCGGGGATTGCGGCAAAGGCCGCTTGCGCACTTCGCCGCCGAAGCGAAACTCGTACACGCTGCGGTTGCCGCATTGCGGGCAGGGAATCAGAAACGACATCAGCGCCCGAAGACCTTTCTCGTCCCCGCGAGGGGGAGATTACAGATTACCGAAGCTTCGGCGGTCAGCGCCGCCATGTCTTCGGGTTCGAGGTGGCGCACATCGGACTTGCCGCAGGCTCGGGCCAGCATCTGAACTTCCTGCGTCATCGCGCGGAGCAGGTTGGCCACCCGCTCGGCACCTTCGTCGATGTCCAGCCGGGCCATCAGGAGCGGATCCTGTGTGGTGATGCCGACAGGACAGCGTCCGGTGTGGCAGTGATGGCAGGAGTGCGGCGCGGCCCCGATGGCTTCATAGTCGGCCTCGTGCACCGGCTTGTTGCAGTTCAACGCAATCAACGCGGCGGTGCCAATATACACCGCGTCCGCGCCCAAGGCGATTGCTTTTGCGGCATCGACACCGTCGCGAATTCCGCCGGCGATGATCAACTGCACTTCCCCGTAGAGGCCGATGTCTTCGAGCGCGGCGCGCGCCTCGCACACAGCGCCGAGAGTGGGGATGCCCGTATGCTCCTGCAAAATCGCCGGGGAGGCGCCCGTCCCGCCCTCCATTCCATCCACCACGATCACGTCGGCGCCCGCCTTCGCCGCGAGTTTCACGTCATCGAACACGCGGCTCGCGCCCATCTTGATGAAGATGGGAACCTGCCAGTCGGTGGCTTCGCGCAGTTCCTCCACCTTGATGATCATGTCATCGGGGCCGAGAAAGTCCGGATGACGCGCCGGGCTACGCTGGTCGACGCCGACCGGCAGATCCCGCTGCTCGGCGATCCGGGGGGACACTTTGGAACCCAACAGCAAGCCGCCCGTGCCGGGTTTCGCGCCCTGTCCGATGGTCAACTCGATCGCGTCGGCCATCCGCATGTGATGGACATTCATGCCGTAGCGCGAGGGCAGCACCTCGTAGATCAGCGTCTTACTGTTCTCGCGCTCGGCCATCAACATGCCGCCGTCGCCGGTCGTGTTGGACGAACCCACCTCCGCCGCGCCCTTGGCCAGCGCCACTTTGGCGTTGTAGGAAAGCGCCCCCCAACTCATCCCGGTAATCATCACTGGACAGTCGAGCCGGATCGGCTTCTTCGCGAAGCGTGTTCCCAGCGTGACCTTGGCGTTGCACTTCTCGCGGTATCCTTCCAGGGGGATCCGAGTCAGCGAGCAGGGCAGAAAGGTCAGGTCGTCGAACGTCGCCCAACGCCGCTCCCGCAGGGTGCCGTAGCCACGAATCTGGTAGAGGCCCGTCGCCGCCTTGCGCTGAATTTCCTCGATTGTTCCGGGCGCGAATACGCCGCTCGACTGCATCACCGCCATGTTAGAGCGCCTCCTGCCAGGTCTTCCAGTCGCGATGGCTGAAGTTCCACAGCTTCTTTCCCGCGACGACCTTTTTGAACTCCCGCGCCGGAGGCTTTGCTCTTCGTTCTTCCTCGCCGAAGTGTTTCGCGAGGGATGACTCGATCAAGGCAACATCCTCGTCCGACAGTGGTTCGATGACGGCGTCGTTGCCCAGATCGGCAACCTTTCCGCCGACGAGGCACACGGTCGAGTACATCGAATCGGCGAAGGCCTCGCCGGCATCGCCGCAGATGATCATGGTGCCTTTCTGACCCATGAATCCGGCCATGTAGTCGCAGTTGCCGCCCACCAACACCAGTCCGCCTTTCATCGAGACGCCAAGCCGGGAAGCGGCATTGCCGTGGATCACGACCGTCCCGCCGCGAATTGCGGCCGCCGCGCCGTTGCCCGCATTGCGCCGCACCACCACGGTTCCGCTGAGCATCGACTCGGCGAGGCCCCATCCCGCGCTTCCGTCAATTTCCACCGTCGCGCCGTCGCTGAGGCCGCCGCAGTAATAGCCGGCGCTCCCCCGGATTCGCACAGTGGCCTGGGCCAAAACCGCCACGGCGAGGTTATGCCGCGCGCCGGGATGGAGCAGTTCGATTTCCGTTTCTCCCGCCGCGATCCGCTCCTTCAATCCGGAATTGATCTCTCGAATCGTCCGTCCTGTGCAATCAATCGCCGTCATCGTCAGACCGTCCACACTTTCACATGGCGAACAGCGGCTTCCACCACGTCATAGTCGCCGGGGATTGCCGCGCGGATGGCCACCTCCTCGGTGGCGATCGCCACGAACCCGCGCGTTTCGGCGAACACCAGCGGCTTGAAGGCGAACGGGTCCTTGATGAACCCGATCGCATCCGCCGTCGTCGCCATACAACTGAACGATCCGTCCATGTCCCGCATCATGGCGTGGAAGGCCGCCTCGAGCGTGTCACCCAATCCCAGGCGCTCGCCCAGGTAGACCGCGATCACTTCCGAATCGTTCTCGGTATAGAAGCGCACGCCGCGCTGCTCGTAGCGCCGCCGCAGCTGATGGTAGTTGGTTATATGCCCGTTGTGCACAATGGCCAAGTCCGGACAGCCGTGTCCCCAGAAAGGCTGCGAATGGCTCAAGTCCACTTTGGATTCGGTGGAGAGCCGCGTGTGTCCGATCCCGTGGGAGCCTTCAAACGCCGAAATGCCGAAGGTCTTGTCGAGGTTATCGGGCGAGCCCACCTGTTTCGAGACCTCCAGGCGGTGGCCCGCGCTGACTACCTCCACTTCGGGAGAGACCGCCTCCAGCGCAGTGGTCACACTGACCAGATCGGCGGCGGACGGCACGCTGAACCGCGCGTAGGGGCCGATGGTCTCGATGCCGCTTGCCCCGAACCGTCCGGCGATCTCGGCCACGCGAGCCCCGTGACCCTCGTCGCCTCGCTCGCCCAGTTTGACGCGGAAGGTCCAGTGGCCGGGACGGCGTAGGCCTTCGAGCGCGACGCCGGCCGAATCCGGGCCCCGGCATCCGAGCGCGCGCAACATTCCCAGCACGGTGGCCCCCAAGGGTTGCACCGGCTCGCCTGATCGATCAAAGTAGCCGACGATTCCGCACATTGGTTGGATGTGAAGTGTATACTACCAGCATGCGACGGGCATTGACAATCCCCCGCCGCTGAAGATCCTGGATGGCCACGCCGCGGAGCAAACCGGAAAAGCTGGGAGAAGTCGAACGGGTGTACCGCTTGCTGCGAGAGTGGGTGATCTCCGCCAGGCTGAAGCCTGGTGAATTTCTGGCAGAGGGCGACCTGGCCTCCCGCTGCCGCACCAGCCGCACTCCCGTGCGTGAGGCGTGCACCCGCCTGATGCAGGATAAATGGCTGTCGCGTATTCCGCACAAGGGGTTTCTCGTCACTCCGATCTCGGTGCGCGACATGGTCGACCTGTACGAATACCGCAAGCTCTTGGAAGGCTTTGCGGCCGAACATGTGGCGCAATCGGCCACAGCCGAACAGATCGATGAGTTGAAGGCGATTCTGGCTCCGGAAACGCGAAAACGGACCAATCTGGAGGAAGTTCTCGCCGCCAACGAGCGCTTTCACATGCGCCTGGCGGAACTGGCAGGGAACCAGCGGGTTTGCGATCAGCTACGTCTGTCGCTCGCCTACGTGAGCCGCCTGGATACGCTCTGTACGCAGACGGTACCCGGCTGGATCGGCCATGGCGAGATCTTGAGTGCGATTGAAGCCCGAAAATCGACGCAGGCCCGGTTGGCGATGGCCCGGCACATCGACGCCTCTCGCGACAAGATGATCCGGCTGTTCAGCACGTAGCCGGAGTGCGGTTCATCGCAACGCGCGGACGAGGTCCATGAGGGCGGCCACGCGGTTGAGGTCGACCGGGTTCGTGGTCAGGCCGCCGCGTTTGAAGGAGGTTCCGGCAATCACGCCATCGGCGATCGCCAGGATCTCGCCGGCATCCGCCAGTCCCGTGCCGCTGCCAGCAAATATCGGCGCCGTGCCCGAGGCGCGTTTCACCTGCCGCAGATCCGCGATCGGCGTGCTCTTTCCGGTGGCGCTGCCCGTGACGATGATCGCATCGGCGCCGCCGCGCAACAGCGCGTCTTCCACCTCCTCTAAGAGGCTTCGGTTGCCCACCGCGGACGAGTGCTTCACGGCCACGTCGGCAAAAATGCGCACCCCGCTCGCGAGCTGACGGCGGTATCGAAGCAGTTCATGCGCTTCTCCCTCGATGATTCCCTGGTCGGTCACACGCGCGCCGGTCAGGATGTTGACCCGAATGAAGTCCGCTCCCGACGCCGATGCAGCCGCCATCGCGGCGAGAGAATCATTGCGCAGAACGTTGACGCCTAACGGCAGAGAGTGCCGCCGCTTTACTTCGGCGGCGATCACGGACAGGAAGGCTACGGTATGGGGCGGAACGCGATTGGGATAAAACGGGTTGTCCCCATAGTTCTCCACGATCAGGCCATCGACGCCGCCTGCGGCCAGCGCTTCCGCGTCGGTTAAGACATGCTCCAAGATCGCGGCAAAGGTGAGCCCGTTGCGGGGGGAACCGGGCAGGGCAGGCACGTGCAACATGCCAATCACGGGCTTGGGCGAGGGGAACAGGTCCGTTAGCTTCCAGGGCATGCTCCCAGGATGACACTGCGCTCCGCGGTTTGATTAGGCGGCACTGATCCGCCAGGGTAAGATAAAAAGATGTTTCGTGTTCTTCTGCTAAGTCTGTCGCTCTGCGGCGGCGCTGTTCTTCTGCCGGGCCAGGCTCCCGCTCCTCCGCCGCAAGCCCCTTCGGCGGCCCCGAAACCCGTGGGCGATCGCGTCGTGATCACCGTCGGCGCCGAGAAAATCACCGCCGCTCAATTTGAGGAATTCATCGACGCCCTTCCGCAGCAATACCGTGCCATGGCCCGCGGCACCGCCAAGCGGCAGTTCGCCGACCAGATTGTGGCGATCAAGAGCCTGGCGCAGGAAGCCCGCAAGAGAAAGCTCGATCAGACCCCGTCTTACAAGCGGCAGCTTGCCTTCCAGGAAGAGAACCTGCTGGCCGGAAGCCTGTTTCAGAATCTCACCGAGACCCTGCCCATCAGTGAGGGCGATGCCCGGACGTACTATGACCAGCACAAAGGCGAATTCGAATCGGCTCGCGCGCGCCATATTCTGGTGCGCTTCGCTGGTTCCCAAATGCCCCTGAAGGCCGGTAAGAAGGACCTTCCGGAGCCGGAGGCACTGGCCCTGGTGAAGGAACTCAAGAAGCGGCTGGACGCCGGCGAGGAGTTCGCGAAGGTGGCCGAGGCCGAGTCCGACGACACCACCAGCGCGACCAAGGGCGGAGATCTCGGCACGTTCCGGCGCGGCCAGATGGTGCCCGCCTTTGACAGCGCCGCTTTCACCATCGCGCTAAACACGGTGAGCGAGCCGGTAAAGAGTCAGTTCGGATTCCATCTGATCCGCGTCGAAGAACGGACCGCCCAGCCATTTGAGGCCGTCCGCGCCGACATCGACAAGAAGGTGCGGCCGGAACTGGTGAAGAAGGCGCTCGAGGATCTGCGCAAGGGGGCCAACATTCTGGTGGACGATTCGTATTTCGCCCCCGCCGGCGCGCCTCAGCCGCCTCAGGCGAAGCCGCTGCCGCCTCAGCTCAAACAGTAAGCAGCCCTCAAGGCGCTATACGGAAACAGGCCATCTCGGTCGTGTTGCGCACAAACAGCTTGCCATCGGCGATGGCCGGATGATTCCACGTCTTCCCGCTCACCGCCGGAAACGTCGCCAGCTCCAGATGCTTCTCGGGGGTAGCCTTGACAAGCACAATCTCTCCGGCCTCCGTCGTAACGATCAGGTGGCCGGACGCCAGCACGAGTTGCCCAAACCCGTAGCGGCCTCCCTTCCACTTCAGGTCCCCGGTCCGGGCGTCGAGGCACGCCAGGATCGACTCGTCGAGTCCATAAATGTGGCCCTCGTGGACGACGGAGCTGGTGAACTTGTTCTTCATGCGGGTGTTCGACCAGACCTGCTTCACCGCCAGCTTGTCTCCTTCCGGCTGAAGTTCCACGACGGCTGCGCCGTGCCCGTAGCCCGAGGAAATAAACACGCGGTTGTCGGCAACCACCAGCGGTTGCGCGCTGTTCACGTCGTACTGTGTTTTCCAGGGAAACTCCCAGAGCAGGTGTCCATCGCCAGGCTCGATCCCTACCATGCGGTCCGCGGTGACGACGATCACCTGCCGCCGTCCCGCCACGGTAACCAAGGCTGGCGATACGTAGGCCGCCTGGTCGCTCAGTGATTTCCAGACAGGCTCGCCCGACAACTTGTGGTAGGCCACCACAGAGTTGCCGGTGCGGCCCCCCGGCAGAGTAATCAGCTTGTCGTCAACGACCAGAGGTGACGCAGACATGGCCCAACCGAGGTTCTTCGCGCCGTTGTCCTCGAGAATATTCTTGCGCCAGACAACCTTGCCGGTGTCCGCGTCGAGACACCGCAACTCACCCTCGGCTCCCAGCACGTACAGCTTTCCTTCGTGCCAGGTCGGGGTCGCGCGCGGTCCGGGGCCGCCCATCGACTCGTTGAAGGCGCCGTCCCATGCATTGGTCCACAACTCCCGCCCGGTCTCCGTGTCGTACGCGGCGGCGACTTCCCGGTTGCGCCGCTGCTCGATGGTGAACGCTTTGCCGTGCGCGATGACGAACGATGCGTAGCCTCCTCCGACCGGTTGCTGCCAAAGGATCTTTAGTCCGATCTCCGGCCACTCGGTGAGAATCGGCCCTTGACGGTAATGCCCGTCGCGGCCTGGTCCGCGGAAGTCGGTCCAATAGGCGGATCCCTTAGGTGCGGGTGGCGGAGTGGGTTTTGACGGTTCCGGTTTGGCGGCCGCGGCCGGCGCGGGAAGAGGAACCGCGGCAGCGGACTCAACCGGTTGGGCGCGTTGCTGCTTGCGATTCTCCTCCAATAGGCGGTAGTGAGATTCTCCCGGCCTCACGGAGAGCATGGGCATCCGGCCGCTGCCGTCGCGCTCGACGGGGATTCCAAGGACTCGGGCAGCCCTCGCGGCGGTCCACAAACCGAGCGGCATCCAGAGCAGGATCAGGGCACTGGCGGCCAGCTTCGGCCCCAATGCGATGGAACGGCGTTTCCACAATAAGAACAAGCCCAAGGGAGGCAGGACCACAGCACTGATCCAGACGGCCCACCGGGAACGAAGCACGCTTGCGACACTCATGACGACACACCCTTGGGAACTATCGTATCAACGCATTGGGTTGAGCTGCATCGCGGGCCATTCTCCTCAGCGTTTTCCCTGTACAATACAGGAAATAGTTGTAACGGATCGTAAGTAGCGGGGAACGTTTACCTTGTGCGGCATCGCCGGCTATACGCACTGGGGCCGCGCGGTCGATGAAAGCGGGATCCGCCGAGTAGGCGGGACGCTGGTCCACCGCGGGCCGGATCAGCAGGGCGTCTTTCATTCACGCGACGTCTCGTTGGCCGCTGTCCGCCTGAAGATCATCGATCTCGGCGGCGGCGACCAGCCGATGGCGACGGAAGACGGCCACACCGTGATCGTCTTCAACGGCGAGGTCTATAACCACGTCGAGTTGCGGCGCGAACTCGAGTCGCTCGGCCATCACTTCGTTTCGAGTTGTGACACCGAGGTCGTGCTGCGGGCCTTTGTCCAGTGGGACACGGAGAGCTTCCGCCGGCTGCGAGGCATGTTCGCCATCGCCATCTGGCAGGCGGAATCGCGGCGGCTGATTCTGGCTCGCGACCGGATGGGCATCAAGCCGCTGTATTTCCTCGAGCGCGGGCACGACGTCTACTTCGCCTCGGAACTCAAGGCGCTTTTCGAGTGCGAGGAGGTCCCCCGCCAGCTTGATCTGACAGCTCTCGACTACTATCTCGCCCTGAACTTCGTTCCACAGCCCTACACGCTGGTGGACGGAATCACCAAACTGGCGCCGGGCGAGTATCTGGAGTGGCGCGAGGGACGCATCCGCCGGGAGCGCTACTGGCAACTGAGGTTCGCGCCGTCGTCCCATTGGACGCTGGAGGGCGCGAAGGAAGCGCTCGACGGACTTCTCCGCGAATCGGTGCGCGAACACCTGGTGTCGGACGTGCCGTTGGGCATCTGGTCGAGCGGTGGGCTCGATTCGTCGGCGATTCTGCACTATGCGGCGGAAGCAAGCTCTTCGCGGCTCAAGACGTTTTCCGTCTCGTTTCAGGGCCGGTCGTTCGACGAAAGCAAATATTTTCGGGAGGTGGCTGCCCAATACGGAACGGAGCACCATGAGTTCGACCTCAATCCGGAAGTCGAACTGGCGGACGCGCTCGAACAATTCGCCTACTATTCCGACGAGCCGAGCGCCGATGCGGGAGCGCTTCCGGTGTGGTTCCTGTCGCGGATGAGCCGGCGGTTCGTCACCGTGGCCCTGTCCGGCGACGGGGGCGACGAGCTGTTCGGCGGGTACGCCACTTATCTGGCGGATCGATACGCGAGGTGGATGCGGTGGAGTCCCCGCTGGATGCGGCGAGCCGCTTTGGCGATGTCCCACCTGGGCCTGCCCGTCTCCGATGACAAGATCAGCTTCGAATACAAGGTGAAGCGGATGCTGGAGGGATCACTTCTTCCCGGGGACGAGGCACACTTCTTCTGGAACGGCACCGGATCGGCCGAACAGCGGGCCGCCCTGTTGCCTGGCCGGGGTGGAGCGAGCCTGGCCGATCTGGCAGGGCGGGCCGCGCCCCCCGATCCTGCCGTGGGCTACTTGAATCGATACCTCCTGATCGACCACAACTACTACCTCCCGGACGACATTCTGTACAAAGTCGACCGCATGAGCATGGCCCATTCGCTCGAAGTGCGGCCCCCGTTCCTCGATCACCGCATCGTCGAGTTCGCCGCCACGCTGCCGCAGAACTTCAAGATCCGCGGCGCGACTCTGAAGTTCCTTCTGCGGGAGCTGATGAAGGACAAGCTTCCTCCTTCGGTAATCCGCCGCTCGAAGATGGGTTTTGACGTACCGGCGCACGACTGGTTCCGAGGCCCGCTGAAAAGCTTGCTGCTCGATACCGTTACCATGGATTCTGTACGAAACACGGGTGTTTTCTCGCGGCCCGCCATCGAACGGCTGATGGCGGATCACCTCGAACGTCGACGAAACTATGGCTATCACTTATGGGGCCTGCTGACTCTGTTCCTCTGGATGCGCCAATGGAAGATCGGGACGGCCCTCGAACCGACGGCGGAGCAGGCGCTCGCGGCGAACTGATTGTCCTCTTATTCGCCGTTGTCATCTTCATCGGCTGCATCAAGAGCCCGCCCTACCTGATGGATGACGTCGATGCCGTGCAGGCGCAGATCGCCCGCACGATGCTCGAATCGGGCGATTGGGTGACGGCCCGCCTGAACGGCGTGCCTTATCTGGAAAAGTCTCCCCTGAAGTACTGGATGATGGC